>NZ_JBITGS010000082.1:0-16193 GCF_044457265.1 Streptomyces sp. NPDC050564
CCGGCCTGGGGGTCCGTGGCCGCCCACTGCACCAGGGCGGGATCGTTCCCCTCGTACAGGGCGCCGTGGCCCTGGGCCAGGCACTGGGCCACCGGCGAGAGTTCCGGGTAGCGGGTGGGCCCCTGCGCCATGCCGGGGGGTGCGCTGGTGTCGTCGGCCGCCGAGCGGACGGCTACGCGGTGCGCTGTGAGGTGCCCGGTCGGCGTCGTGGTGGCGGGGGCTTCGGGGTGCTGGGGGATTTCCAGCAGGTCGACGGCGGCGAAGTCCGCGAGGCCGGGGACGGCGACGTCGGCCAGTTCCTGCGCGGTGCGCCGGATGTCGGAGGTGGTGCCGATGCGAGTCGAGGCGTCGTTCAGCAGCAGCATCCGCTGCCGGGCGAGCTGCTCCTGCAGCGTGTGGTGCGCCGCCAGGCACACCGCGCGCACCCGGCCGTCGGAGTCTTTCAGCGGCGCCAGCGAGGTCGACCAGCCGTGCTCCGCACTGACCCCGGTGGGGCGGATGTAGGCCTCCATGTGCTGCCCCTCGCCGCTTTCCAGCGCCCGGCGCATCTTCGCCTCGGCCTCCTGGCTCACGGCATGCGGCGCGATGTCCGGCAGGCGCAGCCCGCGCATCTGCTCCTCGGTGAGGGACAGCGCGTGCTCCATGCCGGCGTTGGCCCGCACCAGCCGCAGGTCCGCATCGAAGACCGCCAGGATGCAGGGGGACTGACGGAACACCCGTTCGCTCAGCGCCTGGTCCCCGGCCGTGCGCGGCTCGCCCGCCACGGCGCACACCACCAGCCATTCGGCGACCGCACCGCCGGCCCCGCCGGAGCTCTGGCGGTGCGCGAGCAGGGGCCGTTGCAGCAGATGGCCGTCCTGGTGCCGCAGCACCACGGTGCCGCTGAGCCGCTGGCGCCCGGCCGCATCCCGCCACGCCGCCTCGCCGGCTCCACCGCCGTCACCGGCGAGCAGACGCGCGGCCCGCTGCCCCACGATCTGCGAGGACACGTAACCGAGCAGCCGCCGGGCACCCTCACTCCACCCCGTCACGATGCCCTGCTCATTGACCCTGGCGGTGGCCGTGCAGGCCGAGCCGGGCACGGCGTCCGCCTGCGCCTGCTCACCGGGAGGGGTGGGAAGTCGCTCCATCGCCGCTCATCTCGCCCTTCGGGAACCTGCACGGCCGGGGCCCTCCTGACAAGCATGATCCCGGCGGACACGGAGCACCAACCCGGCGCGGCCACGCCCCCCTGCCCCGGGCCCGGGGCAGCACATGACCGAAGCACGGCCCCCCCGGGCCGGCGCAGGAGCGGGGACACCGGGGCGATGCGGCGCCCCGCAGCGCTCTGCCCGCGCCCCGGGGGGCCGCCCGGTGACCTCCCGCCCGGGCCACGTACACGGCCCGGGAGGCAGTCCTGCCGGCGGTAAAGGCCGCTTTCGTTGCGCCGGCATGAAGACGGTCGGGCAGAAGGGCGGCAGGGGGGAGGGGCGGGGAGGAGAGCATCTTTGCAGCCGTACCGCTCGTGCCGGTGAGCGCACGCCCGGCGCGGGCGTGGATGTGGCCTGTGACACGCCTGTGACAGTCGGCGGACACCGTCATGACGTCGCCCCGGCAGTCTTTTTGAAACGGACAAATCGCAGTAATCGGGCATTTGTTCTCTGCTTCCGAGGGTGTGAGCAGTGATGACTGAGACGATCCGTCGGAGGAAATCCCATGAGCCTCACCCTCACCGCGCCGCAGACCCAGGCCCCCGCACCTGCGCTGGCCCCGCGTGAACGGGAGACGCTGCGCCATATCGCCGCCGGGTGCACCTACCTGCAGGCGGCCCGCCAGATGGGACTTTCCAAGCACACCATCGACGCCTATCTCCGCCGGATCAGGGCCAAGCTCAACATCAACAGCACCGCCGAACTCACCCGGCTGGCCATCTCCCTGGGCCTGTGACAGCCCGCCTGCTGAGCAGGAAACCGTCCCGAATACGATCCCGGCGCCTGCGCACCCGCAGGCCCGCCCCCACCCCGTTCCGTTCCCCCGGCACGCGCCGCGCGGCACCGCCGCTGCTGACCGGCCCGGGCCGAGTTCCCCACCTCGGCCCGGCCCCGTAAGCAGCGGCACACCGGCGCCGCGACATCGCTACGGACCCCGGTGAGCGCCTTGTGCCAGCCCCCGGGCCGGCCGCGGGCACCAGCCGGTGCCGGCCGGCCACCGGCTGGTGCCGGATGCGTGGCCGCGGCAGTGCAAGGCCGGCGGGAATGCGCCCCGCCACGCCCCCCTTCTTTTGCGGGCTGGTTCGGCTCGGCCCGGGCGGTGTTCACTCCCAGCCTGCCGGACCGTGGTCGGCCCGGGTGTACCGCTGAGTCCTGCGGAGTCGGTGCGAGGTGGTGAGCGGGCGGGTGAGGAAGGACATCACCAGCACTGCCGCGAAGGAGACCAGAGCCCAGCCCCACCGCCCGTCGTCCAGCAGCGTCAGCCCGGCCCATGCCACGGCGGTGCCCGCGGTGAACGGGTACCAGCGCACGTCACCTCCCGGCGTGTGCCTGCCCCCGAGCCATGCGCGCACCTGAGCGGCATGCCGGGCTGCCGGCGCCGGCAGCCGAGGATCGGTGACCGCGCGCCCGCCTGCGGTGGCCCGGCCCGGCTGCCGGCGAAGCTCCCGCCGCGCCGGCCGCGCCGCCCGGGCGGGCCGCTCGGCGTGCCCGCTCGCCGTCCAGGACCGTGCCAAGGTGTGTCGCTGGAGGAAGAACACGAGCAGTTCACAGGCCACGGGGAGTGCCAGCGCGCGCAGCGCCGGCGGCAGCGAGCCCTTCGAGGCCGTCACGATCACCGTGAAGAGCAGGACGAACAGGCCGAGGCGGAGCAGGGCGGCCCGGTAGAACGCAGACATGGGATCTCCCCTGGATATCGAGGGCGGGCGGCGCGCCCGGAGAAGGCTGCCGCAACTGTCCACCACGGGTGGGTTCACCGACGCGGTGACCACCAGAGTGTTCGGCTGCTGCACGGCGCAGCAGTCCCGGGCTTTCGTGGCTTGACGCAGCACCGCGCAGCCGGCTTTCGCGGCCGCGGGGCGCACGAACCCCGCCGCCTGGGAGCTGCCCGGGCAGGCTCGCCGGCGTCGCACCTGCGCCCGGCACCGGCCGGCCGCCCCCGAGTCCCGCCGGCTGCAGCCCCTGGCCGCGGCCCGTGCCACGCCGCGGCCGGGGCCGGGGCAGGGTCGGCACCTGCCCGCTTCGGCCGTCCTCGCCGCCCTTGAGGGCCCGCTCCGGGACGTCCAGCAACCCGCCGACTCGTTAGCCTGGAGAGGACCCGCACAACGGGGGGTGGCTCGAGCACCAGCCCAGGGAGGCCGACATGGCTGAAGCACCCACTGAGGCCGAAGCGGACGACGCCGCAGGCGGCGCCCGCGGCAGTCCCCAAAGCCCGTGGAGCGCCGGCAGCACGCCCCGCTACCTGCCGATCGCCGAGCACGGCCTGATCGGCGACCTGCGCAGCGCGGCCCTGGTCGCCAGCAACGGCACCATCGACTGGTACTGCTGTCCGCGTTTCGATGCCCCGAGCGTGTTCGCCTCGATCCTGGACGCGGACCGCGGCGGGTCCTTCGAACTCGCCGCGGACGTTGCGGCGCGCACCAAGCAGTTCTACTTCCCCGACACCAATGTGCTCATCACCCGCTTCTTCGCCGACGACGGGGTCGGCGAGATCCAGGACTTCATGCCGGTCGTCGACGACTCACGCGAGGCCGACCGGCACCGCCTGATCCGCCGGGTGGTGTGTGTGCGCGGCGCGCTGCCCTTCCGCGCCCGCATCGCCCCCCGCTTCGAGTACGGGACCGTGCCGCACACCGTGCACGCCCAGGACGGACAGGCCCTGTTCGTCTCGCCCCACCTCAAGCTCGCCCTGACCTCCACGGCGCCGATCGAGGTCACCGGAGGGGACGTGTGGTCGCTGTTCAAGCTGCACGAGGGCGAGTCCGCGGTGTTCACCATCGACCGGGTCGGCGGGGAGGTGGCACCCCGCTTCTGCGCGGTGGCCGAGGCGGAAAGGGAATTCAACGCCACCGTGCGCTACTGGCGGCGCTGGCTGTCCCAGTCCCGCTACCGCGGCCGCTGGCGGGAGATGGTGCACCGCTCCGCCCTCACCCTCAAGCTGCTCACCTACGCCCCGACCGGCGCCATCATCGCCGCGCCGACCACCAGCCTGCCCGAGCAGATCGGCGGCGAGCGCAACTGGGACTACCGCTATGTGTGGATCCGCGACGCCGCGTTTTGCGTGTATGCGATGCTCCGCCTCGGCTTCACCGACGAGGCCGAGGCCTTCATGGGCTTTCTGTCCGAGTGCGTGTGTCTGGAGGCGTCGCAGGCCCCCGGCGACAGCGGTCCGCTGCAGATCATGTACGGCATCGACGGCCGCCGCGAGCTGCCCGAGCGTGAACTGCCCCATCTCGAGGGCTACCGCGGCTCGGCACCGGTCCGCGTCGGCAATGCCGCCGTCGGCCAGCTCCAGCTGGACATCTACGGCGCGCTCGTCGACTCCCTCTACCTGTACGACAAGTGGGGCAGGCCGCTGTCCAGCGCGCACTGGGACTCCATCAGCGGGCTCGTCGACTGGGTGTGCGAGAACTGGGACCAGCCCGACGAGGGAGTGTGGGAGACCCGCGGGGGACGCAAGACCTTCCTGTATTCGCGACTGATGTGCTGGGTGGCGATCGAACGCGCCATGCGGCTGGCCCGGCACCGCGGCCTGCCCGCCGACCTGGTCCGCTGGGGCAGCGCCCGCGACACCATCTATCGGCGCATCATGGCGCGCGGCTGGTCCGCCGAACGCCGCGCGTTCGTGCAGTACGAGGACAGCGACATCCTGGACGCCTCACTGCTGATGATGCCGCTGGCGAAGTTCATCTCCCCGACCGACCCGAAGTGGCTGGCCACCCTGGACGCGCTGGGCCAGGACCTGGTGTCCGACTCGCTGGTCTACCGCTACGACCCGCAGGCCAGCCCTGATGGCCTCAAGGGCGAGGAGGGCACCTTCTCCATCTGCTCGTTCTGGTACGTCGAAGCCCTCACCCGCGCCGGCCGCCTGGACGAGGCCCGCCTGGCCTTCGAGAAAATGCTCACCTACGCCAACCACCTGGGCCTGTACGCGGAGGAGATCGGCCGCACCGGCGAACAGCACGGCAACTTCCCCCAGGCCTTCACTCACCTCGCCCTGATCAGCGCGGCCTTCAACCTCGACCGCATGCTCGGCTAGACAGGCCCGCCCGCATCACCCCTCACCGGGCGCACCGCAGGAGGAGGCCCTGTTCTCGTATAACTGCGGTGAACGGACATGCAGCACTGCGTGATGCTCGGGGCTGGACGCAGCGCGAGGGTCAGCGGTACAGCGAATGGCGGAAGCAACCGTTCCGCTTCCTGGACGAATGAGTCCGATGTCCGGGCCGGTGCGCGGGCTTGAAGAGACGGCGCTCAAGATCATGTTGTGACGCAAGACCTGAACACCCTCGTGACCGCGCTGTACGTGAAGATCGACGACGAGATCGAAGGGAGCCCGGTGGATGGGACGGTGGCCGCTGCTGACCGACTTCGAGCTCGTCTGCCTTGCCATGGCGCAAGCCCTGATCTGCAGATACAGGTCCAGGTACGCCGCTCGCGCAGCGCGACGGCGAGGCCTTCCAGGTACATGCCCACGCCGTCCCGCCCACCGGAGTGCTCGGCATCGCCGCGGCGGTCACCTGTTTCGGGGTTCTGCTCGGCAGGCTCAGGGGTAGAGGCCGGCCCGGAAGGTGAAGGAGACCAGTTGCGCTCGATCACGTGCGCCGACCTTCGTCATGGCCCGCACCGCATGCGTCTTCACGGTGAACGGCGACACGGACATCTGGGCCGCGATCTCGTCGTTGCCGAGACCGCTCGCGATGAGAACGACCACGTCCCGCTCCCTGGGTGTCAGAGCGCCGAAGCGTCGCAGCAGTTCCTGGTCGATCACCGGGGGCGGACTGTCGGTCATGTGACCGATGAGCGCGGCCGTCGCGGCGGCCGACAGCGCACCGCCGCCGCCAACGACCTCAGTGATTCCGGCGACGAGTTCAGCAGGGCTCACGGTCTTGCTCAGGAAACCGTTGGCGCCCGCGCGCAGGGCGGCGAGAACGATGTCGTCCTGGTCGAAAGTGGTCAGCACGATCACCCGCGTCTTTTCGGGTGGATGCTCTTCGCGGATCCGGCGGGTGGCTTCGACACCGTCGATGCCGGGCATCCGGATATCCATCAGGACCAGGTCGACGGGGTGGTCCCGGAGGAAGGGGACGACCTGGAGTCCATCGGAGAGATCACCCGCGACAACGAGACTCGAGTCGAGCCGAAGCATCGCCCGGATCCCGGCCCTTATGTCGTCCTGGTCGTCGACGATCAGAATCCGTGTCATCGGACGACGGCTCCCAGCGGGCTGAACTCCGCATGAACCCGGAATCGCCCGTCGTGACTGTCGATCGTCAGCCGCCCGCTGGAGGACTCGACACGTTCGCGCATCCCCACGAGTCCGAGTCCGCTGCCCGAATCGGAGCCGCGGGGTGAGTGACCGACGCGGTTCTCCACGGTGACGCAGATCCTGCCGTCGCGCTCGCGCACATCCACCGTTGCCGTCCCCTCTCCATGCCGGTAGGCATTCGTGAGCGCCTCTTGAACGACCCGGTAGACCGTCACGCCGACGCTGGGCTCCACGAAACCGGCAGGGATGTCGATGGAGGGTCGGATGTCGAGGCCGATGCTTTCGAAAGAGGCGATAAGTCCTTCCAGGCCGCTGAGCGCCGGGGTCGGCCGGAGCGCCTCGTTCTCCGAGACGTCGTCCCCGAGGCGCAGGAGCGCGAGGATGCGTTGCGTTTCGACGACGACGGTGCGGGCGCTGGACCTGGCTGAGACGAGGGCCTGCCGGGAAGACTCGGCGTCTTCGGGCAACCCGATTTCCGCTGCACCGAGGTGCAAGCTCAGCATCGCGACCTGGTGGCCGATGACGTCGTGGAGGTCTCGGGCGATGCGCAGTCGTTCTTCGGTCACACGTCGGGTGGCTTCGATCTCGCGGGTGGCGATGGCGCTTTCGGCCCGTTCCTCCAAGGTCCACCAGTGGTCTCGATGGATGCGGAGCGCGGCCCCTGTCGCACCTCCTGCCATGGCTGAGAAGAGGGCGGCGGCTCCGACGACCGCACCGCCACGGAATCCTCCCACCGTCATGAACGCCCCCAGGAAAAACGCCGCCACGATGCCGGTTCCGGCCAGCGGCTGCTTTCCCCTGAGGGTGACCGAGAACAGCACGAGCACCGCCATCATCCACACCGACAGGGGGTCGTGGCCCACCGCTGTGACGGCGAAGGACGCCGCGCTCGTCACGACCAGTCCTGCCCACGGCTTCCACCATGACAGGGCGACACCGCCGCCGGCGAGGAGCACGGACAGGGCCGTCGGCCAGTCCGACCCTCTCAGTAGCACTGCCACGATCTGACCGGTGAACACCAGCGCGGCCACGGCATAGGCGACTCGGTGCAGCACCTCGGGGCGGCGGACCCACAGCGGTGCCGCGGGCCCGTCCTGACTGTTCCGCGCCTTGACCATGAGCTGATTCTCGTTCATGTGTGCGGCGGCCGTGTACTTCGAACGATGTACATGGCGAAACTGCTGCGGTCGATGGAGACGGCAGAACTCATTCCATCGAAGTGGACGGCAGAACTACTTCGTTCGAAGTACACGGCCCCTCCCAAGGCCGCTGAGACTCGTCATCGAGGCGACCGTCTCACACCGTCACGATCACAACGGGACACCCGATGACTCAGACCACCGTAACTTCGACAAATTCGACCACGGCCACGACGACGCCCGCCGGGCTCCGATCGCTTTACCTGATCCGAGTCGCCTTCTCCCTGATCTGGGTGGCACTCGTCTTCACGACCTCCGCCTCGCTCGTGTCGACGGACAGGCCCACAGTGATCGCGGCCGTGCTACTCATCGTCTACCCCCTATGGGACGCCATCGCCACGCTCCTCGAGCGTCGCCTGGCCGGCACCGGCTCCACGAACCGCGTCAGTACCCTCAACATGGGTCTCGGCTTCGCCACCACCGCCGGAATGATCACCGCCGTCTTCTCCACCATCGGGACGGCCCTTCTCGTGTTCGGCGTCTGGGCCGTCCTTTCCGGAGCCATCCAGCTCGTCGTAGCGATCCGACGCCGGCGCACCGTCGGCGCCCAGTGGCCCATGGCCATCAGCGGCGGACAGTCCGTCCTCGCCGGTGCCACCGTCGCTGCCACGTCCGCCTCGGCGACGAGCAGCCTGTCCACCGTCGCCGGATACTCGGCCTTCGGTGCCTTCTGGTTCCTTGTCTCCGTCATCGCCCTGAGCATCCGCAGCCGACGCGAAAAGCGTTGACCACCGCCGTAGGAGCCACCGCCTCTCCCGGAGGCGCGGCGTCTTCACCAGACGTACGACCACCCGAGGAGAGACATGACCATCGACATTCAGCTGAACAAAGGAATCACGATGCCCGCCGGAGCCCACCCGACAAAACCAGCGCCGCGGTCGCGGCCGCGCTCCACACCGGCTACTGGCAGATCGACACCGCGGGCGCGTACCTCAACGAGAAGCCGGTCGGCGAAGGGCTACGCCGCTCGGGCCTTGACCGCAGCGAAGAGGTAGCGCCGACCGTGACGCTCGCCATCCGAGAGAAGGCGCTCACCCGGGCCGACGGTCCGCAGATCGCGGCCCGGCTCGTCGCAGCAGTGACAGACGCAGTCGCAATGGCGCTCGGCGAGCAACATCGCGGCAGGATCGTCGTCGACCTGGTCGCCACACGCGACGACCGCACCGCCGTCGGCGGCCGTCTCGTGAACGAGGCGGTGATGAGTGAACCGGACGAGCTGAGGGACCGCGTCGAGATCGAGGCGCTCCGCGCGGAGTTCACGGACGCGGCGATGATGAATGACCACGATCAGCTTGCCTCACTCTTCATGCCAGACGGCGTTGTCCGAATTCCGGACGCCGGCATCGAGGCCGCCGGCCGCGACGGCATTCGGAGCCGCGGCGCAGGTGCGGCACTCGACCTGGACCTGACCGCCCGGGCCGCGGCGGTGCCCGGCCCGCGCACCCCACGGGCTGAATCCGCGGATCCGTTCGCCGTAGCTATACGAGAACAGGGCCGAAGAGCCGCACCCGCGAGCCGGCCCCCATGAGACGCCGCCGATGGTGAGGAGCGGGACAACGCCCGGGCAGCGGCCCCCAACGCTCCCCGAGGCGGCCTCTTGCGGTGGTGCCGGCGGGGGAGAGGCACGTCACGTCCGGTCCTGTCACATCCTGCCGAGCTGCTGCGTCAAAGAGGTGTAACCACCAGCAACGACACAGGAGTCCACCATGGATGCTCGCTTGAACCTCTTCAACAGCCCGCTCGCCGCCAAGTTCCTCAGGCACATCAACTCGGCGGGCAAGGCGATCGCGGACTCGTCGCTGCCGGCCGCGACCCAGGAGCTGGTCAAGCTCCGCGCCAGCCAGATCAACGGCTGCGGCTTCTGCACCGACATGCACACCAAAGACGCCGCGCACGCAGGAGAGACCTCGCAGCGCCTCAACCTGGTCGCCGCCTGGCGGGAGGCCACGGTGTTCACCGACGCCGAGCGCGCGGCCCTGGAACTGACGGAGCAGGGCACCCGCATCGCCGACGCCGCGGGCGGGGTCAGCGACGAGGCGTGGGCGAACGCCGCCAAGCACTACGACGAGGAACAGCTCGCCGCGCTGGTGTCGATCATCGCCCTCATCAACGCCTACAACCGCATGAACGTCATCGTCCAGCAGCCCGCCGGCGACTACCAGCCCGGCCAGTTCGGATAACGAGGAGCACCCGGGCCGGACCAGGACCTGTGGTGCCGTCTTCCACCGGCGCCGGCACCCCCCCCCCACGCCGCAGGCCCGGGGCGTGGTGCCGGCACGCCCGGCGCTCCCACTGGACCGGACGGGTCGGCCCGGGCGGGTTCGTGTGGATCACCGGGCGGAGCTACAGGAGGATGCCTGCGCCGCGGTGCGTACAGGCTCACGCTCCTCAGCCCGCCGGGGCGGTCCTTGCATACCGGGCAAGGACGGCGGCGCCGGCCCGCTCGGCGGACCGGCACTGAAGGAGCGCGGGCGGGGCGCCGGCGGGGAAGAGCCGCTCGCCGGTGCCCAGGACGGTGGGGAAGGTCAGGAGCCGGTACTCGTCGATCAGGTCCTTCGCCATCAATGTGTGCACCACGCTCAGACTGCCAGTGATGATCACGTCGCGGTGTTCGTGCGTGACCGCGTCGACGAGATCGCCGTCGATGACCCGCGAGTTCGCCCACGCCGAGGTGTTTGTCAGGGTGTGCGAGGCGACCAGTTTCGGCACGGCGTTCATCCGCGCGGAAAACGGGTCGTCGCGTTTTGGCCACAGCCGGGAGAAGAGCTGCCAGGTCCTGCGCCCCAGCAGCAGGACCCCGGCGTCCAGCGTGCTGCCGAGCTGGAACTTGTCCCCGGCGACCGTCTCGGGGCCGTGCCGAAACGCCCAGCCGCCGGCCGGGGTGGAATCCGATCCGTCCGGATCGGACACGATTCCGTCCAGGGTGATGAACTCAATGACGATGACACTCACGACGGTGTCCCTTCAGTCGGTGCTCACCTGTACATACCGGCGGCACCGGCCGGACTCATCGCACTCATCACGCTGGATTCATCTGGTTACCTCCGTGGACTGGCTAGTGTCCTGCGCCAGAGATCCGTCGGCAGAAGCGGGCGAGGGAGTCGAGGATTTCTTCGGCTGTTTTGGTCCAGATGAACGGCTTGGGGTCTTCGTTCCAGTCTTTGACCCAGGCGCGGATGTCGGCTTCCAGGGCCTGGATGTTCTTGTGTGCGCCGCGGCGGATCATCTGGTGAGCGAGGTAGCCGAACCACCGCTCGACCTGGTTGATCCAGGAGGAGCCGGTCGGGGTGAAGTGCAGCTCGAACCGCGGGTGTTTGGCCAGCCTGGCCTTGAGCGCAGGTGTTTTGTGGGTGCCGTAGTTGTCCACGATCAGGTGGACCTGCAGATGCGCGGGCACCGTTTTGTCGATCCGGATCAGGAACTTCTTGAACTCCGCGGCCCGGTGCCGGCGGTGCAGGGCGGTGATGACCTCGCCGGTGGCGACATCGAAGGCGGCGAACAGGGTGGTCAGCCCGTTGCGGACGTAGTCGTGGGTGCGCCGTTCGGGCATGCCCGGCATTATCGGCAGCACCGGCTGGGACCGGTCCAGGGCCTGGATCTGCGACTTCTCGTCCACCGACAGCACCACCGCACCCTCGGGCGGGTTGAACAAGTCAAGGCGCCGCTCTCATGGCGCCGGGCGGAGCCCGCTGGGAGGAAACCGCCGGGGCAGGCCGAATGCCGCGCCCACGCGGGGATCGGCGAACACGACGTTGTGTGCGATGCGGCCGCCGGTGACGGTGAGGACCTGCACGCTGTGCAGCCGGTGCCCGCCGCCCTGCTCGGGCGCGTAAGCGGCGAGCGCGGGCTGCCCGTTGGCGGTGAGGCGGCTGATCCGCCAGTCTGTCCCGCGCAGGGCGAACACCCGGTCCATGAACTGGCCGTAGGCGCGGCTGCCCCGGTACCACAGCGGCACCGGCGGCATCTCCAGGACCGCCTCGTCGGTGAGCAGCCGCACCAGCGCGGGCACGTCGCCTGCCTCGAATGCCCGCACATACCGCTGGATGACCGCGCGTGCCCCGGGATCGTCCGGCTCGCTGACCTCGTCGGCGCAACCCACGTCTGCGAGGGCGGCGCGGGCACGCTGCAGGGCACTGTTGACGGCCGCCACCGTGGTGCCGAGCTGCGCGGCGACCTCGGCGGCGCTGAATTCCAGCACCTCGCGGAGCACGAGCACCGCCCGCTGCCGTGCCGGCAGCACCTGCAGGGCCGCCACCAGCGCGAGCCGCACGTCCGCCCGCACCTGCGTATCGAACCGCGCGTCGGGAAACGGCTGGAGCCAGGGGATGTCGGACGCCGGGGTGAGCGGCGCTGCAAGATCCTCACTCGGCGCGCCCAGCCCGGACGGCAACGGCCGCCGGGCACGCCCCTCAAGGGCGGTCAGGCACGCGTTGGTCGCGATCCGGTACAGCCAGGTCCGCAGCGACGCGCGGGTGCGGTCGTAGCCCTCGCGGGCCTTCCAGGCGCGCAGCATCGTCTCCTGCACCAGGTCCTCGGCCTCGTGGAAGGAGCCGAGCATCCGGTAGCAGTAGGCCACCAGTTCGCCCCGGTACGGTTCGAAGTCCACCGGGCCATCATGCCGGGTGCGGCGGCTGCCACGGCCCGCGGTGAGATCTTTTCGCGGGTCCCGGATCGCCTGCGGGCACCGGGCCGCACGGCATTCGGACGCACGGCTCCCGGCGCGGGGCTTGCGGCTCGGTTCGGGCGCAGGATGGTGCCGGCCGCGCGGCGGCGGGCGGCCGGCTGTGACGCAGGTCCTGTCACCGCGCGGGCGCCCGCCCGTACCGTTGCCTGCCCCACCCGCACCCCCGCCGGGGTGGGTGAGTGCCCCGCCGCCGGATCGTGCACCGGCCGGGTGGGCACCTGTACAGGACGGTTCGCCATGCCCAGTGATCTCTCGCCCGTCATCGCCGCGTCGGCGCGCTGGCTGCTGTCGGCGTTCCCGCCGGCCGAGGGACCGCTCGACGATGCGCTGGCCGAGGCCCAGGCCCGGCACGCGGCCACCATCGCCGCCGCGCTGCGCTACCCCACCGCGCTGGACACCGAACTGCTCATGCTGCTCGGCCCCGGCGGCTGCGCCGGGCTCGATGCGGTCACTGGCGCCGGCGCCGGCGACCGCCCGCGCGCAGGCCTGGCGCCGGCCTGGCGCACCCAGGTGGACGAAGTCGTCGTCAGCTGGGCGGCCTGCCTGCTGGCCGATCCCGACCTTGCCGCGCTGGCGGCGGCCTGCCTGGGGGCCACCCATCACGGGACGGACGGGGTGGGCGATGCGCGCCGGCTGACCGTTCCCAGCCCCCGCGACCACCGGGCGGCGCCGCTGCTGCGCCACCCGGACCTGCTGGGCCCGGTCGCGGACCTGCACCGCCAGACGCTGCTTGGCCTCCTGCACGTCGGCCCGGCCGTCGGCTCACCCGGACGGACCTGACCTCCATCCCGCGCCGGGCGGCCCCCGCAGGGGCGGTTTTCAGGCCTTGGGCTGGGTGAAGCGGATGCTGTTGCCGAAGGGGTCACGCAGACCGCAGTCGATTCCGTACGGGCGGTCGGTGGGTTCTTCGGTGAACTCCACGCCCCGGCCCCGCAGCGTCTCGTAGGTCTTGCGGCAGTCATCGGTGCTGAAGATGAGGGAGCCGCCGGTCGCGCCCTTGGTGAGCAGTTCGCGGACCTGCTGCGCGGTCTGTTCGGGCATCGCCGGAGGGCCCGGCTTTTCCAGCAGGATCTGGCGGTCGCTGTGCCCGGGGATGCTGACGGTCAGCCAGCGCATGAAGCCCAGGTCGACGTCGGCGTTGACCTCCAGGCCGAGCTTGCCGACGTAGAAGTCGAGGGCCTCGTCCTGGTCGAGGACGTAGATCTGTGAGTGCGTGATGGCGTTGAACATGTGGTGGACGCTACTGGCCGGGCAGGGCGGAAACTTATCCGAAACTGCTCAGCTGCCGGACCGGCCGGGGCGGTGGTGCGGGTCAGGCGGCGGTGGTGCGGGTCAGGTGGTGGGCCGTGTCCACGCCATCGTGAAGCACGTCGGCACGTGGGTGGCCGCCGCCTGCCTGCGGTAGGTCCTGGGGCAGTGGCCGACGATGGCGCTGAAGGTGCGGCTGAAGGTTCCCGGGCTTGTGAAGCCGACCTGGAAGCAGATGTCCGTCACGCTGTCATCGCTCTCGCGCAGCAGGAACATCGCCCGCTCGACCCGGCGGCGCTGCAGGTAGCGGTGCGGTGTCTCGCCGAACGTGGCCCGGAAGGTGCGCGTGAAATGCGCCGGTGACACGTGGGCGATACGGGCCAGGGCCGCCACGTCCAGCGGCTGCGCGTAGGCGCGGTCCATCGCATCGCGTGCCCGCAGCATGCGGCGGTTGCTCTCTTCGGCGGCGCGGCTCACGACGCCATCACACCACGGGCCCGCGCCGGCCGGGTCGGCTCCGCCGACCTGCCCGCCCCCAGACACCACACGGCACCTGCCCCGCCCCCCGGTGCGCCTGCCGCCGCGCCCCCGGCATGATGCACCCCGGTCCGGCACGGTCCGCCGGGGTCCGGCGGACCGTGCCGGGCTGCCGCGGCCGGCGGTGTTCAGGGCGCGGTGAACAGGGCCGGGAAGCGGGGAGCGAGCCAGGGCTTGCGGCCCCGGACGAGGATGCGGCCCCGGGCGAGGGCGCTCGCCTGGCCACAGCGGCCGAGTGCCATCAGCAGGAAGGTGACCGGCTCGATGAGGATGGTGCAGTCCGGGCGCCCCGGCGGCGGACCGACCGACACGGCACCGTCGGCCACGGCCACGCCGAACTGGCCGCCGCCCCACAGGCGGATCGCGTAGGAGGCGCGCAGAGAGGCGGTGCGGGCGGTGTCGGTCACCCGCGGCATGACCGTGATCATGAACGGCAGCGTCAGCCCCACCCGCACGCGGTCGATCATGTGCCCGCGCCCCAGCGCGCGGGCGAGGTCGTAGCCGTGGCCGAGCATGTGAGTGAGCAGGTAGGACCCCAGCACGTCCGAGTCCATCGGCCCCAGCGGAGTGACGACGCCTTCCTGCGCGCCGCGCTTGGTGAGCGCCGTCACACACGCATCGGCCTGCGCCACGATCATCGCGGCCAGTGGCTCGGCCCGGCGCTCGCCGAACTCGGCGAGCGCCTCTTCGTTGGCCGCGGCGAGGCTCTGCGGCGTGCCGTCCCCGTAGGGGCGCCCGCGTCCCGCCGCGATATCGGCCATCAGCTCGTTGGCCAGCGCCAGATGCGCCGCCGCCTGGCCCACGCTCCACTGCGACCCGGGCACCGGGCGTGCCATGTCGGCGCCCTGGCGCAGCAGCGCGGCGATCTCCTGGGCGGTGTCGCCTATGGCCGCCCCCAGCCCCTGGGGCAGCGCCCCCCGTACATCCTGCCCGGCCACTGATTCCACGCCGCTTTTCTCCCTGTTCCCGCATCCGTGCCCGGATGCGTCCCCGCGCCCGGGCGCGGGGAACGCGTTCTCGATCACCGGGCGTACAGGAGACCAGGCCACCAAGGCTTGTTCAAGACCCTGAACACAGCGGGCGCCCCGGACAGTGGCGGGGCGGGTGCCCGGTGGGCACCACCGGAGGCCCTACAGCGGATCCCTCGGCCTACAGCACGAGCCCTGGGCGGGGACCTCGATTCCAATCGAGGGCGGCGAGGGCCGCGCACCAAAGTTCTACCGGCGGTAGAACTTTGGTGCATGAGTAAGCCGACGAGTATCAAGACGAGCGAGGCGGTGCGCGACCGGCTGCGTATCCTCGCGGCCGAGCGCGGTACGACCATCACGGACCTGCTGGAGGACCTCGCCGCGCGAGAGCTCACGGACGGCGAGCGCGAGCAGCGTGCGCTCGAAGCCGCCCAGGAGCTCGGCATCGACTACAGCGAACAGGTTCAGCAGGCCGGCCGGGACGCCTGGGCGAAGGTCCGCGCCCACCAGGGCGGCACCGCCGCATGAACTTGACGGCTGTACTGGACCACACCGCTTTGGCCGCCCTGTATCGCGCCGACGAGTTCTTCACCGGCCTCTACATCGAGGCCTCGCGCGGCACCGGCCGCGTCCTGATCCCCTCGCTGTCCGTCCTCGCCGTCGAGCGCCGGCTCCCCGGCGCCGGCGCACGCGCCGCCGGGCTGCGCTTCGCGGAGAGCGTGCCCTTCACCACGGATCACGCGCGGGACGCGATGACCTGGCCGAGCGTCGAGTGGCCCGCGGCGCACACGGCCGCGATCGCGTGGCAGGCCACCAAGGCGGGCGAGCCTGTCACCGTCCTTTCCCTCGAACCTCAGCTGTATGCGGGGACTGGTGTCAGGCCGCTGAACCCCACCTAGGGGCAGCTAGGGGCAGTCGGCTCACGCCGTGCTGCGGTCCCTCACATACCAGGGTCCCGGGGGGGGGGGCGGGGGGGGGGGGGGGGGGGGGGGGGGGGGGGGGGGGGGGGGGCGCCGGGTACGGCCGCGTGCAGCGGGTTGACCTGCACGAATCCGGCGCCGAGCGCGCGGCCGGCCCAGGCGGTCAGCTCAGCGAGATCGC
>NZ_JBITGS010000083.1:0-15975 GCF_044457265.1 Streptomyces sp. NPDC050564
GTCAGTCCACCACCCTGCGCGTACCGCATACCACCGACCTACCGCAGGGATCACCACACGTCACCACCCCCGACAACAACCCGAAGAGATCAGTAATGCGCATTTCATTGCTTTTGAGCGCATGGACTGCGTGGGAGCCGGCGGGCACCGCGGTGACGACAGCCCGCGGAACGGCCTGAGTGACGGTCTGCGCGATGGCCTGCGAGTTCAAGCCCGCTTCCGCGAGGAACTCGGCCCGGGAGGTCTGCCGGGGGAACCCGCCGGCCACGCCCGGGGCACACGCAGTGGGTCAGGACGCCGGCCTCATGCAGGGCCTGGGCCACCGCGGCCCCCACACCCCCGAACGCACAGAGGGCGGGGACGGACGGTCCCCCGGGCCACATCAGCCTCAAGTCAGGACACATCGGCCGGGTGGCTGCCTGCGGGCTGCCGCTGCCCGATGGCCAGAGGACGCGGATGATGTCGTGTCCTGATCCGAGGGCTACATGTCTGCTCGGCCCGCCATCGGCGTTGTACGGAACCTGGTTATGACCGTCCGGCGGCCGACTCGCGGCCGGTGGACCCACCCCTGGGGAAGAACATGATCGACTGCGATCCGTCGGACACCACACGGCGGCCTCCACTCATCCTGTGGAGCCTGGGTCTCCTGCACGGCGAGTTGCGGGCACTGCACGGTCTGGCGCTCCACGACTACCTCATTCTCGGTGCCCTCGCCGAAGCCAAGGGTCGGCCCGTGCCCGTGGCCCAGCTGACGGCGTTCCTGCAGGAATCGGGGAACAGGATGTCCTCCCTCCTCAAGCGCCTGCAGGCGGCCGGACTGATCGAACGCGATCGCCGTGACGGAGATCGCAGGACGGTCGAGGTCACCCTGACCGACGCAGGACGTGCCAGATTCGCCAACGCGGAGAGGACCGCGCACGCGCGGCTGCGCCAGCATCTCGTCCCTTGACTGGTCGCCACTCAGCGGTCGTCAGCCAGTATCCAGTCGTCGTCGGCAGGCTCGAGGGCTTGGCGGTTCTACGGCCTTCGCCCCGCCGGCTCCTCCCGCTCCGACGCTGCCCTCACGGACACGGGCCTCCGCGGGGGCGGGATCACCGGCCCTCCATCGGTCTGGACCTCGACAATCGGTGCTCCACGTCCGCGACAGGCCCAGCGCCGCCGGAGGCTTGCCGCGTAGACATGCTGGAGGCGAGCGGCCGATGTACGGTCGGTATACGGCGTAGGTGCCAACTTCCCAGCCGACGAACAGGCTGGTGCCCCAGACACGCCCGGGAGTGCCCATGGCTCAGCGAGCAAACATCGCCGCACAGACTGCTTTCGGAGAGGCCGTCGTCACCGGCAACCTGGACACTCTCGACGAGATCGTCGCACCCAATTCGGTCGACCATGATCCCGCCCCTGGACAGGTGCAGGGGCCCGAAGGGTACAAGGTCATGTTCGGCGAGTTGCGAGCAGCTTTCCCCGACTTGCACGTCGAGGTAGAGCACTTGGTGGCCACCGATGACGAGTTGGCCTTCGCCTACGTGATCACCGGGACGCATCTGGGACCGCTCATGGGGCAGCCACCGACCGGCAAGAAGGTGAGCTACCGAGGCATGCAGATCAGCCGCTTCGACAGCAACGGCAAGCTCGTCGAGCGCTGGGGCAGCAGCGACGAACTTGGCATGCTGCGTCAACTCGGCCTGGCTGAGATATGAAGCCGTCTCTCAACCGATCTCGGAACGTGCAAGTCGAACGGAGTTCCTGGTCGGGTGCTCTTCCGACCATACGTGCATGACGGCAGAGCCTCCTGGTAGCTCGGGGCTGCGACGCCATTCCGAGCTGTTCCCGGAGGCCCTGTTGTCGTTGTTGCACGCGCCCGAGCCCGTTGACTTCAACTCGCCCGCCATGTCGTGCGATTGCCTCGCGCACGTGTACGGGAATGCAGCCGACCTTCCGACCGGGTGTGCCGGTATCCGTCGGACATGACGGCCGCGGAGTGGGCGGCCGTGCGGTCGTTGCTGCCGGTGCCGGCCTGGCTTCAGGGACGGGGCGGGCAGCCTGAGGGCTACTGCCACCGCCAGATGCTGGACCAATGCCACGAAGTTAAGAATGCAGCGGCGGTGTCAAGGGTGGGTGAGGCACGAGAGGGGCCTCTGCTATCCAGGGGACGACCAAGATCTTCCTGAGAAAGCAGAGGCTCAGTGGCCCACTTTGTCACGGGCGGAACCGGTGACGTGTTCGCGCCCGGTCACATCGGTGAATTAACCCAGGTCATCCCACCCGAGTTGGTCGATGCGGTACTGGACGAGAGCGGGGCGCGCGAGCGACGACTTCGGAGCCTCCCCTCTCGCGTCGGGGTGTACTTCGTGCTCGCGCTCGGGCTGTTCGAGCATCTGGACACCGGACTGGTATGGGGCAAACTCGCAGCCGGACTGGCCGCCCGGGTGCCGCAGCCGTCGGAGAAGGCACTTCGCGATCTGCGTCGGCGGGTCGGGGTGGCCCCGCTCAAGCGGCTGTTCGACGTGCTGGCCGGCCCGCTGGCCCAGCCGTCCACACCCGGAGTCGCTACCGCCGCTGGCGCACGGTCGCCTTCAACGGCTGCGGGAGCCTGTCCGTCCCCGACCACGAGCGCAACCGGGCCTGGCTCGGCCGCACCGAACGCCCGGCTGATGCTCATGACCCTGTACGAAACCGACACCCGCGGCCTGATCGCAGCGGTCTTGGGCCCCGCCTCCAAGGGCGAGACCGACTACGCCCACGACCTGATCCGCCACCTGACCCCGAACATGCTCCTCCTGGCGGACCGCGCCTTCCTTGGCATCGGTTTTCCCCATGCCCCGGTAGCCGGCCGAGGCACGGTTGACGGCCATACCGGGCAGGTAGACGAGTTGCTGAGCGTGGTTGAGCAGCAGGTTGACCAGCAAGGCGGCCATACCGTCGGCGACGTCGACCGCCCAGACCACGTCCTCGTCCAACGCGAGAACATCAGCCAGCAGGGCCAGCACGGTGTTCTTCAAGGTCGTCGACTGGCCGGTTGGTCTGTTGTTCCTGGGCCTGTTCGCGATCTACTTCTTCGATTTCTTCGCCTCGATCGGACTCAAAGATCGGCGAACGCACGCTGGGATTCTTCCACATTGCGACCGGCGGCTGGCTCATGTATCTCGCGTACGCCGCTGCGGTCAACTTCGCCCTCGCATACCATTGGCCCATACAGGCAAAGAGGCGGCCATGGCTGAGCAACCAACCCATCCGACCGGTACGAACACATCGGCGGGCGGCCCTCCGCCCGCATCGGAACCGACATCGTCGGGTCCCAAGAAGTCCAGCGCGGGAATTCACGGCATCACCGAATCCGCGCACTATTCCATCGAGGAAATGGGACCGAAGCGGAGTCTGCAGACGCTGCTGTCGGTGAACCACGTGGACGGCTTCGACTGCCCGAGTTGCGCATGGGGCGATCCCGATCCCGACCACCGGAAGATCGCGGAGTTCTGCGAGAACGGCGCGAAGGCCGTCGCCTGGGAGGCCACCCGCAAACGGGTGGACGTGGCGTTCTTCGCCGAGCACTCCATCGCCGACCTGCGGGAACGCGACGGCCACTGGCTGGAGGCGCAGGGCCGGCTGGCCCAGCCGATGCACCTTGCCCCTGGCGCCACGCACTATGCGCCCATCACCTGGAAGGACGCGCTCACGCTCACCGCTGATCGCCTGCGCGGCCTCGCCGATCCGGACCGTGCCGTGTTCTACACCAGCGGCCGCACCAGCAATGAGGCCGCCTTCCTCTATCAGCTGCTGGCGCGCCGGCTCGGCACGAACAACCTGCCCGACTGCTCGAACATGTGCCACGAATCCAGCGGCGCGGCCCTGACCGAGACGCTCGGCGTCGGCAAGGGCCTCATCACCTACGCGGACATCACCGAGCACGCCGATCTGATCATCATCGTGGGACAGAATCCCGGCACTTGCCACCCCCGCATGCTCACCGCGCTCGAGGAGGCCAAGCAACGCGGCGCGCGCATCATCGCCGCCAACCCGCTCCCCGAGGCCGGCTTCGCCCGCTTCCACAACCCGCAGACCGCCCGCGGCCTGGCCGGTCCGGGTACGAAGCTCGCCGACCGCTACCTCCCGGTGCGCATCAACGGCGACCTGGCTCTGTTCGCGGGACTGAACCGCGCGCTGATCGAGCAGGAGGACGCCCGGCCGGGCTCCGCCCTCGACCATGAATTCATCGACCGGTACTGCGACGGATTCGAGGCGGCCGCGGCCGCATGGCGCGCCCTGGACTGGTCGCGGATCGAGACGCTGAGCGGTCTGTCCCGCCGCCGGATCAAGGACTGCGCCGCCGAAGTATTGGCCGCCGACAGCGTGATCGTCTGCTGGGCGATGGGGCTCACCCAGCACCGCAACGCGGTGGCCACCATCCGCGAGATCGTCAACTTCCATCTGCTGCGCGGCAACATCGGGCGCCCCGGTGCTGGCCCCGCCCCGATCCGCGGACACAGCAATGTCCAGGGCGACCGCACCATGGGCATCTGGGAGAAGATGCCAGACACGTTCCTGGACAAGCTGCGCGAGGAGTTCGGATTCGATCCCCCCCGTGCCCACGGCCTGGACACCGTCGACTCGATCAGGGCAATGCGCGACGGCAAAGTCGACGTGTTCATCGGCCTCGGCGGCAACTTCGCCGCGGCCACGCCCGACACAGAGGTCACCGAGGCCGCCCTGGCCACCTGCGCCCTCACCGTCCACGTTGCGACCAAACTGAACCGGTCCCATCTGTGCCACGGCACCGAGGCGCTGCTCCTGCCCTGCCTCGGCCGCACGGAGCGCGACCAGCAGCCCTCCGGCGAACAGTTCGTCACGGTCGAGGACACCATGGCCATGGTGCACGCCTCGCGCGGACGCCTCCTTCCCGGATCCCCGCACCTGCGCAGCGAGGTCGCGATCGTCGCCGACCTCGGGCACACGCTGTTCGGCGACGACCTCGGCTGGCGCGCCATGCGCGACGACTACGCCCTGATCCGCCGCCACATCGAGCACATCGTCCCCGGATTCCACGCCTTCGAACAGCGCGTCCGGCAGCCCGGCGGCTTCATGCTCCCCCGAGCACCGCGCGACTCACGCACCTTCCCCACCTCGACCGGCAAGGCCCGCTTCACCGTCAACCCACCGACCGCACACGAAGTCCCCCCAGGACACCTGCTGTTGACGACGGTACGGTCGCACGACCAGTTCAACACCACCGTCTACGGCCTCGACGACCGCTACCGCGGCATCAAGGGCGGGCGGCGCGTCGTCTTCCTCAACCGGGACGACCTACGCGAACTCCACCTGCACGACGGCGACCTGGTCGACCTGGTCAGCGTCAACCCCGACGGTGAACGCCGCGCCCCCGGCTTCCGCGCCGTCCGCTATCCCACACCCCGCGGCTGCGCCGCCGCCTACTACCCGGAGACGAACGTGCTGGTCGCCCTGGACTCCACGGCAGAGACCAGCAACACCCCCACGACCAAATCCATCGTCATCCGCGTCGAGCCCGTTTCGTTAACCACCCAGCCGACCTTGCGCCGGATGAGTTCCTGATGGGAAGCCCTCCCAGCCCCGGCGGCCTGCGGAAGGGCAGGGCACGCAGGGTCCAGGTGACGGCTGCGGTGGCGGCAAGGCGTAGCGGTAAGCAGACCGTGCTGCCGCAGCAGCGTGGTGACCCTGTTCGGGGTGCGGGGCCGGCCGGGGAACTTTCGTGACGGCAGGAGAGGGGTTCGTCCCGTGCCGGACGCTGTGCTCGAGGTCGGATATGCGGCGCAGCAGCCCGTGTCGACGATCCGGCAGCGGGCGGCCCGGTCGGATGCCTCACGCAGCGTGTCGTGTGACATTTGCGCGGGCCCTCGCCGGGGCGGGTGCGACGGCCGTGGGTAGGGTGGCGACATGTACACGCGGGGGCGCAGACTCAGATTCACAGCGGTGTCGGCGATGGTCGTGCTGGCCCTGACCGGGTTCTCGTCGGGCCGTGGTCACGGGAGCCGCAGCCATCACAGCGGTGGCGGGGGCGGTTGCAGCAGCTCCAGCCAGGACCACGACAGTTCGTCGACGTCGGGCAGCGGTGGCTCGCACGGCAGCTCGTCCGGCAGTGACGCGTATGACTCCGGGACGAGTACCGGTGGCAGCGGCGGCGGTACGTACCGTTCGCGGCCCACCCACCGTTCCACCCCTACGGCGTCCTCCTCCAGCGATACCGCCCGGCCCATGAAGGACGGCACCGCCGTGCTCATACACTGCGCGAGCACGGACGACCCGTACGCGACCGTCGAGGTCAGCAACCCGAACGGACGCGAGGGCCTCTTCACCGTGAAGATCAGCTTCAAGAACGAGCACGGCTTCACCATCATCGACACTGGCGATCAGGTGTCGGTGCCCGCGAAGGACAAAGCAACCGTCCGGGTGCCCGTTGCCAGCACGGGGCGCGTGGACGAGATCGATCGCTGCGAGGTCAATCCACGGGCCACTGCCGACCGGTGACGGCCCGCGGAGCTCACCGCGTCCGGAAACCGCCTGGGCGCCGCGCGACGACCAGCTCCGCCTGCCGGTCCCCCGGCAGCTTACCGAGGAAATGGGCACCGACTCCTGGGCGCGGCCGCCGTACCCCTCGGCCCCACCGCGGACCTCGGCATCGTCGCCGTCACCGCGGCCGCCGTCGGGATGAGGCAATTCATCGCCGAGCGGGACTGGCTGACGGTCTACCAGCTGCCGCCATACTCACCCGACCTCAACCCAGTCGAAGGCATCTGGTCCATCCTCGGGGGCACCGCGCTGGCCAACCGTGCCTTCGCGGATCCCGGGGATCTGATCACCGTCGTCGGGCAAGGATTGCGCCGGCTCCAGTACCGCGGTGGCGCACTCGATGGCTGTCTTGCCGGAACAGGACTTGTCCGCGCCGGACCATGAGGGCCTGCGCATTCAAGGCCAGTGGGCCGTATGTCCGCTGCGCCGTGGCGAAGTGGGGGCGTCGGGCGATCCGATGGCCCCCTTGGGGGGCAGCATCTGCGTCTGCCGACAGTCTCGCCTCAGTGTCGTCGGCCTGCAGCGCCGGTCTTCCGCTGTCAGGAGATCCGCTTCGGTGTCACGAGATCGGATCCGGAGCCGGGTTGACCCTCGACCTTGTGCAGGGCTCAGAGTGCTGGGTGTGGAGAACGACATGCGCAGCATTGGAGAGATGGCCCGCGACAGCGGCCTGGGCGTAGGCACCCTGCGGTTCTACGACCGTGCCGGTGTGCTGGTCCCGGCCTGGGTGGATCCGGTGAGCGGTTACCGCTGGTACGAGCCTGAGCAGTTCGAAGAGGCCCGGCTGCTGGCCCGCTTGCGCCGGGCCGGGATGCCGCTGGCGGACATCCGGCTGGTGCTGGCCAGCTGGTCCGGCGCGGACACCGATCTGGTCCGGAAACTGCTCAAGGCGCACCTGCGCCGTCTCGAGCAGGGGCTGTCCGATGCCCGCAGTGATTTCTCCGTGCTCCGAGCACTACTCGATCACCGGGAGAATGTTATGACCTCGCTCCGCATTGTCACCGTCCGGCTGTCCATCGCCGCGCCCGAGCTGGCGGCCGTGCTGGACACGGTTCGTTTCGCGGCGAGCACCGACCCCGAGCTGCCGATGCTCGGCGGGGTCCTGTTCGACATCGAGGGTGAGAGCCTTCATGTCGTGGCCACCGACCGATACCGACTGGCTGTCGCGCAGGCCGGTATCGCCGGGCACGACGGCAGCCGAGTGCAGGTCATCGTGCCCACCCCGCTCGTCGACGCGATGCGGGCGCTGTTGGACAGCGAAGGACCGGTGCGGCTGTCTATCGACGGTGATCGCGTGACACTGGAGGCCGCAGGCAGGCTGGCAGCCGGTCAGTGCCTCGACCACGACTTCCCCGACTACCGTCGTCTCCTGCCCCGGGCCGGCGGACTCCGAACCGTCGTCGAGGTGGCGGCCTTCCGGAAGGCTTTGGAGACTGGTCCTGTCCGTTCCGAAGAGGCCGGAGCGCCCGACCTCAGCGTGCTCAGCGTGGAGGACGGTGGCACGGTGACCCTGTGCACTGATGTTGACGAAGACCCGAACCGCGTCGCCGTCAACCGTGAGTTCCTGCTGGATGCGCTGGCCGCCGGGGCCCGGGACCAACTGATTCTGGAGCTCGGCGCGCCCACAGTGCCGATCGCGATCCGCCGACCCGACGACGAGGACACCTTCTCGATCCTGATGCCGGTCCGTCTGGAGAACTGACGGTGCGTTCACCTTGATCCGGCTCCGCCCAGACCAATCGGGCGGAGCCGGATCAAGGTGTTGGGGAACCCATAAGGGCGACAGATGCGCCATGGTCGAGGCCCCGTTCCGTCAGCGGACCAGGCCCACGGCGCCGTTCGATAAGGGCGCCGGGTCGATCCGTATCGTCGCGGCGTGTGCCGCGATGGCGCCGGCCGTCTTTCCGTACTTGTTCCGGTAGGCGGCGTCGATCTCGGAGGCGGGCCTGGTGTCACGGGTTTCCAGGAGGACGTCGCGGGTGACGGCCCCCACCCGGATGTGTCCGTGGCGGTGCTTGTACGCCGCCTGGTACCAGCTGGAGCGGACCCCTCGGTAGGCGCGGACATACAGCTCGCCACCAACCAGGACCATACCGATCTCCACACCAAGGTGATCGTCGTCCCCGGCGGTTAGGACGAGGGATTCGGACCCGGTGAGAAGAGCGAGATCTTCGGGTGGCCAGGTGGTCATCGCGTCATGTCCTCCGTTCGGTCGGTGCTCGGTTGCTGGGTGGTCCATGAGGTGAGGATGCGCAGGGCGTCGTGGGAGGGGCTGCCGGGTTCGGCGGTCAGGATCATCAGGCGCTGTCCGGAGCCGTCGGGGCTGGTCCAGGTGTCGCAGTCGAGGGTGAGGTCGCCCACCAGGTGGTGGCGGTAGTGCTTGGTGCCGTAACTGGCGCTGTTGACGCGGTGTTCGGCCCACCATGTGCGGAAGTCGGGGTCCTGGAGGGACAGTTCGCCGACGAGCTGGGCGAGGTCGGGATCGTCGGGGTCGGCCGCGGCCTCCATGCGCAGCGCGGCGACGGCTTCCCTGGCGTCGTGGGCCCAGTCCTGGTGCAGTTGCCGGACCACCGGGTTCGTGAACAGCAGCCGCATGTAGTTGCGCCGGTTCCCCGGGAGGGCGGCGAAGTCGGTGTAGAGGGCTATGGCCGCGGGGTTCCAGGCCAGGATGTCCAGGCGTTTGCCAAGGACGAGTGCGGGGGTCTCGGTGAGCTGGTCGAGCAGACGTCGCATGGCTGGACGCAGGCGTTGGGCGGGCCGGCGGCGGCGCGGGTGAGCGTCGCTTCGGCCGGCGAGTTCGTAGAGGTACTGCTGCTGGTCGTCGTCGAGGCGCAGGGCGCGGGCCAGGGTGGTCAGCACGGGTACGGATGCCCGGACGCGGCCCTGTTCCAGTCGTGTGTAGTAGTCGACGCTGATGGCGGCGAGCTGGGCGACCTCCTCGCGGCGCAGTCCGGCGACTTTGCGGGCCGAGTCCGTCTCGGGAAGGCCGCACTCTTGCGGTGTCAGCTGGGCCCGGCGGGCCTTGAGGAAGGCGCCCAGCGCCCGGGAGTCGGAGTCTGCAGTCATGCTCTTAAGTGTCCTTGCGCCGCGACGGCCACTGCACCTGTGTGAGGGGGCAAGTTCTTTCCCAGGCAGAAACCTGGCTCTCCCGCTCGTGCGGAGACTGACAGAACGTGGATGTGTGCCCGGCAGGGTGCGGGCCCCGAGTCCGCCGCGCCGGTGCGTTACGACACGTCATCACCTCTCAGGGAGAGTGCCTCATGGCCCAGACCACCGTCAGCTTCGACAGCGCCGGCATCCCGCTGGCCGGCCACCTCTATACCCCCGACACGCCGGCATCGGGTCCGCGGCCGGCGCTGGTGGTCGGTCACCCCGGCACCAGCGTGAAGGAACAGACCTCCGGCACGTACGCGCAGCGGATGGCCGAGCGCGGCTTCGTCACCCTCGCCTTCGACGCCGCCCACCAGGGCGAGTCCGGCGGCCTGCCCCGTGGCCTGGAAGACCCCGCTCAGCGGGTAGAGGACTTCAAAGCCGCCGTCTCCTACCTCACCACCCGCGACGACGTCGATGCCGACCGCATCGGGCTGCTGGGCATCTGCGCCTCCGGCGGGTACTCGCTGGCCGCCACTGGCGGCGACCACCGCGTCAGGGCCGTGGCCACCGTGTCCACCGCCGAACCCGCCCGCCAGTTCCGTCTCGGCGCCGACGGCACCCAGGACCCGGCCGTCTTCCAGGCCCTGCTGGACGCTGCCGCCGCGGCCCGAAGCGCCGCCGCACGCGGCGAGGACCCCGGCACGATGACCATGTTCCCGGAGACCGCCGAGCAGGCCCGCGCGCTCGGCGGCCAGCACGGCGGCGAAGGCTTCGAGTACTACTGCACCCCGCGCGGCCAGCACGAACGCTCCGCGAAGACCCTGGCCTGGGAGAGCATCGACCGGATGGCCTTCCACGACGCGTTCTTCGCCATCCCGCTGATCGGCCCCCGCCCCATCCTCCAGATCATCGGCGAACGCGCCGTCACCGCCTGGATGGCCGTCGAGGCCCACCAGCGCGCCACTGGCCCCAGGGAGATCCACTGGATCAAGGACGCCAGCCACGTCGACCTCTACGACAAGAAGGAGTACATCGACCCCGCCATCGACAAGCTCACCGACTTCTACACCAGCCACCTCACCACCGACTGACGAGCACTCCGCGACGGGTAAGGACCTCATGGACGTACGATCTGCGCGCCCTCTCCGCGAGCGTCCTGATTACGCAAAATCGCCAGTTTCACACCCCTCCACGGCCGCCGTGGAGGGGTACTCATCCCAGGTCCGGCCATCGAGCAGACGGCCGCCGGCCTTCGGGGTCAGCCCGCCGACCTGCTTGAAGAACAGAGCCCCCCGGAGATCGACACACCGGTCTCGAATGTCGCGGACCCAGGTCAAGGCCAGCGACCGGTGTGTCCGCAGCCCGGCCCGCATGGTGCCGATCCTCAGGAAGGCGTGTGATGACGCAGAGCGTGCCGAGCTTCGTTGAGCTCTGGACGGCGCGCAGCGCACGGCCGTCCACCTGGAGATGCGCGACCCCTACGGTGTCGCCGACGAGGCCGACGATTTCGCGCACTGGAAGAGCACCGGTGAGCGTGACATCGACCCTGGCTCGCCGTACTGGGCGCCGTGGGTGGAACTGATCCGCCGCACTGTCGGCCGTGGTGTGGCCGTGCGTCGTGCCCGCATCGTGTCCGAGCCGGTCAGCACGTACATCCGCTACGAGCACGCGGCCACGCGCGTCAATGTGGAAGCGGGCGAGCAGGTGCGGTGGCTTCCCCGTCGGCGCGCCTCGGACATCGCCCTTCCGGGCAACGACTTCTGGCTGGTCGACGACCGCCTGGTCCGCCCCTCGGCCCGCCGCCGGGCAGGGTGGGCGTGGCGGTGTCGCGGGAGGCAGGCAGTCGCGCTGAGGAAGTTCAGAGCCTGGTGGCAGCCTCGTCCGCGGCAGGGGAAGTGGCGACCGTCGAGATAGGTGAGCCGCTTGGATGCGCTGCCGTCCCACAACGCCAGCCCGCCGGCGTAGTCGGTCGCGGCCAGAAGCTTGCCGTCCAGGCTGAAGGTGGCCTAAGGACTGGGATCAGAATGAGGTGCTCCCTGCTCGGGAATGAGGGGATGTCACTTCTCATTGCCGGGCTGAGGGGTGACTGCGACCGATACGCATGGTGGGGGCTACGGCGCAGACGGCTTGCTGGGCGGTTCCCAGCCGTGTGTGAGGATGTCGAAGATTGCCTCGACGGCGGCTCGACGGTCCTGCCGACCGCGAGCGAGGGCCGGGATGTCGAGTACGAATCGAGCAAGAGCCACACATGCGAGCTCGTCGTGGTCCACTCCGACCTCGTCGGCGATGGCTGCGCTGAGGCTGTCGGTGTACCTGGTCCACATGCGTTCGGCGTACGCGCGGAGCACCGGCGTGGAGTCCACCAGGTGGGTGAACTCGGCCGCCTGAGGATGTGCCTCGATCGAGGGCCAGGTGTCGAGGACGTGCCGTCGGAGGGCGTCGAGGATGCTCTGACCGGAGGGCCGCTGCCGCACCGCGGCGATCAGTTCTGTCTCCCGGTCCTGGTCTTGGTCGAATACCAGCGCTTCCTTACCGCTGAAGTGCTTGAACACCGTAGCGGTCGACACGTCGGCGGCGTCGGCGATGTCACGGATGCCTACTTGATCGTAGCCACGCTCCAGAAAGAGCTGCAGTGCGGCGTCGGCGATTGCCTGCCGGGTGGCCGCTTTCTTGCGGTCGCGGCGGCTGACGGGGGGCACGGTCATGGCTAGAGCGTATCCGATAGTCGAACCCATCGCTAAGTAGAGTCGTTGTACTTTTCTTCTCGTTCTGATTTTATGAGGTTGTGAGCACCTGGGCGGCACGTCCTTGCCGGCATGGTCATCGTCTGCACCGCACCGCCCGTCGCCGTCCTGCCCCTTGGGGGAACGCTCGAGGGGCGTCCACGACCGAGGCCTACGCCGGAATGCCCCGCCCCTTTCGCCCGATAACTCCTCTTCGCCGAGTGGAAGGAACAACCATGAACTCCCCAGAGCCCGCCAACGCCAGCATCAGCGTCATCGGCGCCGGACCCGGCGGACTGACCTGCGCCCGCATCCTCCAGCAGCGCGGCATCGCGGTCACCATCTACGACCGCGACCCGGGCCCCGACGCCCGCAACCAGGGCGGCACCCTCGACCTGCACGCCGACAATGGCCAGGTCGCCCTGCGCGAAGCCGGCCTGCTCGACGAGTTCTTCGCCCTCGCCCGTCCCGAAGGGCAGGAAATGCGCCAGATGGACCCGACCGGCGCGATCACATCCCACCAAGTCCCGGCGCCCGACGAGCTCTTCAAACCGGAAATCGACCGCGGCCAGCTGCGCAACCTGCTGCTCGACTCACTGCAGCCGGGAACCGTGCACTGGGGCCGCGCCCTCGACACGATCAGCGGAGCCGCCGACGGGCCGCGGCAATTGCACTTCGCCGACGGCACGCGCATCGAGACAGATCTGGTCATCGGCGCCGACGGCGCCTTCTCCCGGGTACGCCCGACCGTGTCCCCCGCCATCCCCGAGTACACCGGGGTCAGCTTCCTGGAAGCACGGTTCTCCGACGTCGAGAACCGACACCCCGAGATTGCCGATCTGGTCGGTTCGGGCAGCGCCCACGCAGCCGACGGCGAACGCGGCCTGTTCGCCCAGCGCAACAGCGGAAACCACATCCGCGTCTACATCATCCAACGCGTCCCGGCCGACTGGATCAGCATCAAGGGTCTGACCGCCGAGGACACCGACGGCATTCGCGCTGTGCTACGCGACGAGTACGCCCGCTGGTCGCCCCGCATGGGCCAGATGATCACCGAAAACGACGGCCCCTACATCCACCGCCCGATCCTCGCCCTCCCTGTCCCGCACACCTGGGGCCACAACGCGACGGTGACCCTGCTCGGCGACGCCGCCCACCTCATGCCCCCGCTCGGCGTCGGCGTCAACCTCGCCATGCTCGACGCCAGCGAACTCGCCCTCGCCCTCGCGAACGCCGCCACCGTCGACGACGCCATCCGCACCTACGAGAAGACCATGCTCCCCCGCTCCACCGAGACGGCCAAGGCCCTCGAACACGGCGCCGAACACCTGCTGTCCGTCGACGCACCCGACTTCGGCGGCGACAACGACGCCCAGCCCTAGGACTGGGATCAGAACGAGGTCTTCAGCCGGCGCCAGCAGATGACGGCGCAGCCCAAGGTAACGAAGGCTTGGTGGATGTCGTCGCGGATCTCCCCGCCCACGGGTTGATGCCGCACGCCTTACGGTCCCTCCATTTTCGGATGAGACACGACAGGGAACATCCGGTTCCACTCGTGCGTACTATCTCTACACTTCCGCAGGCCGCGGCAGTTGTGTCCCGGGGGTGGGCCAGCCATCACAGACGGGACACCGCTCTTAATCCGTTCGCGGACATCACCCCTCTTTTCACCACCGTGCCCGCGGACCGAAGAAAGGCCCATGTCATGCCTGAAAGCCAGACCCACACCACCGAGTTGACCTCGCAGTACCTCGCCCAGGTGACGGGCGACCTTGAGCGCAATACCAAGGAGCAGGAACGTATCGCTGCGGACATCGAAGCCCTGCAGGAGCAGTTGCATGCCCTGCAGCACGATCACACCGTGCTGGTGAACGTGCAGCAGGCACTGGGCGGCGCACGCCCCGCCACCGAGGCAGACACCATGGCGGCGCCGGCCGTGCCCCACCAGGCATCCGCCGCACCCACGCAGAGCAAGCCGGAGAAGGCCGCCGCCACGGTTGCGAAGAAGACGGCGCCCAAGAAGAACGCCGCCAAGGCCTCACCCCGGCAGGCATCCAAGACAGCCACCAAGCCCACCCTCGTCGACCTGATCCGCGGCCACCTCGAGCAGCAGAGCGAGCCGCGTTCCGCCGCCGAAATTTCCGCCGCGCTCACCCAGGCCCACCCCGACCGCAACATCAAGACAACCGTCGTGCGCACCACCCTCGAAAATCTGGTCGCCAAGAGCCATGCGCACCGCACCAAGCAGGGTTCATCCGTCTTCTACACCACGACGCCAGCGGCAAAGCCCGTTGCGGCCGAACCGCAGCAGGAGGCAGTGGCCGGCTGACCATCTGTGTCGGCCTCATCGCACGGCCACCAGGCCGTGGTCCGACGGCACCTGGGCCGAACGCCCGCGTCAGGCCCAGCCGGTGGGGCAGCGGAACGGACCGGGACGGCGCCGAGCGCACCACGAGCAGATTCTGCCGGGGGCCTTCTCCCACGGCTCGGTGGCAGCGGTACGCGAGCAGGCGGCGCAGCACCGGTGCGTCGCGGACGGGCAGGGCGGTTACTGAGCGGGCGAAGCGACAAAACCGGCGCCTCATGGACCTACGGCTCCAGAGCGCCTGCTGTTGCTACGCTCTCCGCCCCGTGGAACACCACCTGCTCCTGCTGCTGTGGGGCCGAACGCCGGTCCGCGAGGCGGCATGCGCCTGGGAGGGGCGACCGCATGCCGGCCAGCGGGTCCTGGACGGCCCCTTGACCCTGATCGGTGTTACCCGTTCCCGCGCCTTGCCCTTGGCGGGTCGCGGCACCAGGGCAGTAGGTTGAGCGGATGTCGACGCTGCCGGTGATCCTGTTGCTGTCGGGGAGTCTGAGGTCCGGCTCCACCAACGAGTCGGTGCTGCGCACCGCGCAGGCCGTGGCGCCCGCCCCGGTGCGCACGGTCCTGTACGACGCTCTGGCGGCGCTTCCGCACTTCAACCCCGATGACGACACCGACCCGTTGCCGTGTCCGGTGGCCGGGTTGCGGGCGGCGATCAGCCAGGCGGCCGGCATCCTGATCTGTACCCCGGAGTACGCTGGCACCTTGCCGGGTTCGTTCAAAAACCTGCTGGACTGGACGGTCGGCGGCACCGAGATCTGCGACAAGCCGGTGGCTTGGATCAACGCGGCTGCCCCGGGCCGCGGCCAGGGCGCAGAGGCCACACTGCGGGCGGTACTCGGCTACACCGGCGCCGACATCGTGGAGCCGGCCTGCGCGAACATTGTGGTGGACCGTGGGACGGTCGGCGCGGACGGACTCATCAACGATCCGGGAGTACGTGAGCAGCTCAGCAAGGTGCTTACGCTGCTGGCGGGGTCCCACGGGCGGGCCGCTGCGATCGAGGGGGCGTGAGCGGCGGTTGCCGGGTCGCCGGCGAAACCGCGGCCGGATCGCGGCGGCGGTGACGGCCTGAACGGCGCAGGACAACGCCGTTCCCGTACAGGCTGGTTGCCCTGGCCCGGACCACGTCGTAACCGGTAGCCGGCCAGCGGCTCTTCTAGGAGTTGTCTTCAAATGTCACGCCCACATCAGGAGCGAGGCGAGGGTGACAGCTGCCTGGTAGGACTCGGCGGTCTTGTCGTAGCGGGTCGC
>NZ_JBITGS010000084.1:0-15959 GCF_044457265.1 Streptomyces sp. NPDC050564
GCGGACGAACTCCCACTCGGCATCCGACAGTTCATGACGACGTATCACCCGACCATGATCCACCACCCAAGATCATTTGACGACAGACCCTAGGGGCGCGGGGGAGGCGGGGGGATGGTCGTGACGTCCGGTGCCACTTCGGGCCAGACCAGCAGCACCGGGCAGGGCGCGTGGTCGACGACGAACCGTCCGGCCCGTCCCAGGCTGTGCGGCCCCAGACGCGTGCGGTCACCGTCGCGGGCCAGCACGAGCAGGTCGGCGCCCTCGGCGGCGGCGACCACTTCCCGCTCGACGCGCCCGGCTCGCTCGACGCGTGTGCTGGGGCGGCCCAGCCGTGCGGCCGCCGCGTCGAGGAGCTGCGCGGCCGAGGTGGTGCCGAGGGTTTCCAGCCGGTCACCGGGGTCGGGCTCGGAGTGTCCGCGGCCGAGCAGGCCGGCGAAGGCCCCGTGCGCGAGTCCGGGCACGCCGGGTTCGGTGACGTGCAGCAGGACCACGTCCGCGGCGTGCGGTGCGTGCTCGCGTACGGCGTCCACGCACGCGGGCCACGTTCCCTCGACCAGCCAGACGATCACCCGCATGCCCATCAGCCTCCGATGACGTGGAGCGAGATCCACAGTGCCAGTACGGCGGGGACCAGCGCGGCAGGCACGGCGATCAGACCGAGCCGGGTGAACTCCTTGAGGTCGACGCCGTGTTCGTGCTGGTGCACGATACGCCGCCACAGCAGGGTCGCCAGGGAACCCGCGTAGGTCAGATTGGGCCCGATGTTGACCCCCAGCAGCACGGCCAGCACCGCACCGGGGCCCGATACGGCGGCGAGCGGCAGCAGGACGAGGACCGCGGGCAGATTGTTGATGAGGTTGGCCAGCACGGCGGCGAGTGCCGCGATGCCGAGCAGCGCGGGCAGGCTGCTGCCGTGGGGGAGCAGGGCGTCGAGGGCGTCGGCGAGTCCGTTGTCGACCACCGCCCGTACGACGATGCCCAGCGCGAGGACGAAGGCGAGGAACGAGGGCGCGGCGGCCCGCACCACGGTCAGCGCGGTGGCGCGGCGCCGGACGAGTGCGCGGGTGGCGAGCACCAGCGCCCCCGCCGCCGCGGACCACGCCGGATCGATCCCGAGAGCCGAGGCCAGGACGAACCCCGCCAGCGTGCAGCCCACGGTGACCAGCGCGAACAGCGGTACCTCCGGCGGCTCGTCGGCACTGGGCGCCGGCGCCGGCGCGCCCAGATCCGAGGCGAAGAAGCGGCGGAAGACCACGTACTCGGCGCCGATCGCGACCAACCAGGGGAGCACCATCAGCGCGGCGAACCGGGTGAAGCTCAGACCACTGGCCGTGAACGCGAGCAGATTGGTGAGGTTGGAGACCGGCAGGAGCAGCGAGGCCGTGTTCGAGAGGTGGGTGCAGGCGTACACATGCGGTTTGGGGCGGGCGCCCATCCGCGCCGCGGTGGCGAACACGACGGGTGTGAGCAGCACGATGGTCGCGTCCAGGCTGAGCACCGCAGTGATCGTCGAGGCGAGCGCGAAGACGGCGGTCAGCAGACGGCCGGGCTGCCCCGCCGCCCAGCGGGCCATCCACACTCCGCACGCCTTGAAGAGCCCCTCGTCGTCGCAGAACCGGGCCAGTACCAGGATCGCCGCCAGGAATCCGATCACCGGACCCAGATGGCCGGCCTCCGCGCGCACGTGTTCCCAGGAGATCGCGCCGGTGACCACGGCCAGACCGGCGGCCGGCACCGCGACCACCGCCTCGGGCCAGTTGAAGGGGCGGATCACCGCGCAGACGAGCACCGCGACGAGCAGAACGACGGAGAGGGCTTCGGCGAGCGGGGTGTTGAGGGAGGCCGAGACGGTTTTGGCGAGCGGGGTGCTGAGGGGGATGGAGAGGGGTTCGACGAGCCTGATGTCCCGAGCGCCGGAGAGGCCTTGGACGAGCAAGGTGTTCAGGGTTCGGCCCTCCGGGAGGTGATCGTGGCGCCCGTCCATCACAGCAGACGCCGGGCCGGCCGCCACGACGAGGTCGTCAGTCCTCGCCGATCAGTGAGATCTCCGCCCAGATGGTCTTGCCCTCTGCGGTGTGCCGACTGCCCCAGCGCTGGGTGAGCTGGGCGACCAGGAGCAGTCCGCGGCCGCCCTCGTCGAAGGTCTTCGCCCGGCGCAGATGCGGGGCGGTGTGGCTGCCGTCGGAAACCTCGCAGATGAGGATGGCGGCGTCCTGGATGAGACGCAGCCGTATGGGCGGCTCGCCGTACCGGATCGCGTTGGTGACCAGTTCGCTCACCACGAGTTCGGCCGTGAACGTCGCCTCGCTGAGCCCCCAGGTGTCCAGCTGCTCGACGGCCTGCTTGCGCATCGGCGCGACGAGGGCGGGGTCGGCGGGAATGTCCCAGGTCGCCACCTGGGAGGGGGCCAGTCCGTGAGTACGGGCGAGCAGCAGAGCCACGTCGTCCTGCGCGCCGCCCACGGGGAGCAGCGCCTGCAGGATCGCGTGACATGCCCATTCCAGGGAGTGGGACGATTGCTCCAGGGCTCGGGACAGCAACTGGTAGCCGACGTCGGATTCCCGCCCGCGGCTCTCGATCAGCCCGTTGGTGAACAGCGCCAGTACCGTGCCCTCACGCAGCTCGAGTTCCACGGACTCGAACGGCAGTCCGCCCAGGCCCAGCGGCGGTCCGGGCGAGTGCTCGACCTGCCGGGGCAGGCCGTCCGGAGGGACGATGAAGGGCGGCGGATGCCCTGCCGCGGCGAGGGTGCAGCGCCGGGAGACCGGGTCGTACACCGCGTACAGGCACGTGGCGCCGACCTCACCGGTGGCGCCTTCGATCCCGGCATCCTCGGACAGTCGCACGACGAGGTCGTCCAGGTGGGTGAGCAGCTCGTCCGGCGCCAGGTCGATGTCGGCGAGTGTGCGGACGGCGGTGCGCAGCCGCCCCATGGTCGCCGAGGCCTGGATACCGTGGCCGACGACGTCGCCGACGACCATCGCGACCCGCATCCCGGACAGCGGGATCACGTCGAACCAGTCGCCGCCCACCCCGGCGCGCGCCGCGGGGAGGTAGCGCGAGGCCGCCTCCAGCGCCGCCGTCCTGGGCAGTGACTGGGGGAGCAGGCTGCGCTGCAGGGCCAACGCGGTCTCACGCTCACGGGAGAAGCGCCGGGCGTTGTCGATGCAGACGGCGGCCCTGGCCGTGATCTCCTCGGCGAGCAGGACGTCGTCGGAGGTGAAGGGGCCGGGCTGCCGGAACCGGGTGAGCACCGCGACGCCCAGGGTCTGGCCCCGGGCCTGGATGGGCACCGACATGGTGGTGTGGATGCCGCACTTCGCAATGCGCTCCCACCGGCGTTCGTCCCAGGCCAGCCACTGCTCCAGCGTGGTGGTGGTGTCCGGTGCCACGATCGTCCGGCCGGCGATCAGGGAGTCGGCCTGGGGTGAGGCGGAGGGGTAGACGTCGACCGCGCCGAGCGTGACGACCGCCTCGGGAGAGCCCGGGTTCACCGATCGATGGGCGACGCGGCGCAGCGTGATCGGGGCGCTCGGCGGCTCGGCGTGCGGCTCGCCCCCGTGTTCCGGCGGATCGAGCAGGTCGACGCTGACGAAGTCGGCGAGAGCCGGCACACAGACGTCGGCGAGCTCCTGGGCCGTTCGGGTGACGTCGAGGGTGCTGCCGATGCGCACGCTGGCCTCGTTGACCAGCTGCAGCCGCTCCCGGGCCCGGTACTGCTCGGTGACGTCGTGTGCGGCCAGGCACACGCCGCGCACGTGTCCTTCGGCGTCGGTGAGCGGGGCGATCCTGGCCAGCCAGGCGTGCGCGCGGTTCTCACCGCCCGTGCGCATGTAGGTCTCCACGTCGCGCCCCTCGCCCGAGACGAGCACGTCGTGCAGGCTTTCTTCGAGCTGTTCGCTCTCGGGCTTGCCGCCTATCTCGGAGATCCTGAGGCCTCGGACGCGCGCCTCCGGGAGGCCGATCACCTCGGCCATCGCCTCGTTCAGCCCGTACAGACGCAGCCGCTCGTCGTAGATCGCCATGGCGCACGGCGACTGCGTGAGCACGGCCCGGATCAGCGGGTCGTCGTAGGCGCGCTGGTCCTCGCCGTGCAGCGGGGTGACCAAGAGCCATTCGCCCTTCGTTCCGCTGCGATGCGCGAGCAGCCACACGGGGAGGGTGTGTCCGTCGCGGTGACGCAGTGGGAGGGTGCCGCTCCAGCGGGTGCCAGTGGGTTCGGAAGGGGTGGTGCCGTCCGCGCAGTCCAGCAGATCCGCGGCGGGGCGGCCCTCGACCTCCTCCGGCGCGTACCCCAGCAGTCGGCGGGCCCCCTCGTTCCAGAGGACCAGGGTGCCGTTCTCGTCGATGACCGCCCGTGCCGTGGCGGCATCGTCGAGGGGGTGGACCGGGCTCATCGTCGCCACTCCATTGCGCACACTCACAGTGAACAAGCGCGTCACTCGGCTTCCAGCCTAGTGGCTGGAAGCCCTCCGCACCCCGGAACCAGGACCGCCGACGCGGCACATCCGCAAGGTGGATTTCCGGCCGAAGCGAGGTGCGTGCCGGAAGTGACTGCCGGACCCTTGACGGCCGCGTGTGTCACCCCGTCAGAATCTGTTTGTTCACGATCAGTTGTGATGACTTATGGGCCCTGATGAGGGAGAGCTGCCATGACGGTCACTCGAAGATCGGTATTGATCGCCGGAACGGTCGTACCCGCGGCCGGCGCACTCTCCGGCGCCGCCGACGCCTGGGCGGCGCCCTCCGGGCGATCCGGAGGGCGCCGCACGGTCGAGCTGCGCGACGGCTGGCGCTTCGCGCTGGTCGACCCGGGCGGCATCACCGACCCCACGGGCGCATACGAGGGCGCCGCGCAGCCCGGCTACGACGACTCGGCGTGGCGCCAGGTGGCCGTACCCCACGACTGGAGCATTGAGCAGACACCCACCACGGAGCACGGCACCACCAGCGGCACCGGCTTCTTCCCCGGCGGCCTCGGCTGGTACCGCACCGCCTTCACGCTGCCGCCCGCCCTGGCCGGCAAACGGATCTCCGTGGAGTTCGACGGTGTCTACATGGACGCCCATGTGTACTGCAACGGCAAGGAGGTCGGCCGCCACCCCTACGGTTACACGGGATTCGCCTTCGACCTCACCGACCTGCTGCACACGGACGGTGCCACGGCCAACGTCATCGCCGTCAAGGTCCAGAACCAGCTCCCCAGCAGCCGCTGGTACTCGGGCAGCGGCATCTACCGCGACGCCCGCCTGGTGGTCACCGAGCCGGTGCACGTCCAGCGGTGGGGCACGTACGTCACGACGCCGGACATCACCGCGGAGCGGGCACTGGTACGGGTGCGCACGACCGTCGTCAACGAAGCCGGTGCGTCTGCCGACGTCGAGGTGATCTCACGGATCGTCGACCCCGACGGCCGTACGGCTGCCCGTACGGCCACCACGGTCACGGTCGGCGACCGGACGGACGAGACGCACGAACTCGCGGTCGAAAAGCCGAAGTTGTGGGACTTCGCGACCCCGGACCACCGCTACACCGTGGAGACGGAACTGCGGATCGGCGGCGAGACGGCCGACACCTACCGCACCCCCTTCGGCATCCGGCAGTTCCGCTTCGACCCGGACGAGGGCTTCCACCTCAACGGCGCCCACGCCAAGATCAAGGGCGTCGACCTGCACCACGACCAGGGCGCGCTCGGGGCGGCGATCAGCGTCGACGCCGTGCGCCGGCAGATGACCATCATGAAGTCGATGGGCGTCAACGCCTTCCGGACCTCCCACAATCCGCCCTCGCCGCAGATGATCCAGGTCTGCGAGGAGCTGGGCATCGTGATGATGGTGGAGGCGTTCGACTGCTGGCGGACCGGCAAGACGACCTACGACTACGGCCGGTTCTTCGACGAGTGGTGCGAGAAGGACACCACCGAGATGGTCCTCGCGGCCCGCAACTCGCCTGCCGTGGTCCTGTGGTCCATAGGCAACGAGGTCCCCGACTCCACGTCCACCGCCGGGCTCGCCATGGCCGACCGGATCATCGGCGCCATCAAGGCCGCGGACGACACCCGACCGCTGGTCATCGGCTCGGACAAGTACCGCCGTGTCCCCATGAAGGGCTCCGCGGCGGACCTCATGCTCGCCAAACTGGACGGGCTCGGCCTCAACTACAACACCGCCAAGTCGGTGGACGCTCTGCACGCCGCCTATCCGCACCTGTTCCTCTTCGAGTCGGAGTCGTCGTCCGAGACCTCGACCCGCGGGGCGTACCAGGAACCGGAGCACCTCAACACGGGCGAGAATCACACCCCCGGCAGGCGCGCGACCTCCTCGTACGACAACAACCTCGCCTCCTGGACGATGAGCGGCGAGTACGGGCACAAGAAGGACCGGGACCGCAAGTGGTTCGCCGGGCAGTTCCTCTGGTCGGGCATCGACTACATCGGGGAGCCCACGCCGTACGACGTCTTCCCGGTGAAGGCGTCCTTCTTCGGCGCGGTCGACACGGCCGGCTTCCCCAAGGACATGTACCACCTGTTCAAGAGCCAGTGGACGGGCGAGCCCATGGTCCATCTGCTGCCCATGACCTGGAACCACGAGGCGGGCGACACGGTCGAGGTCTGGGCCTACGCGAACGTCGACACCGTCGAGCTGTTCGTCAACGGAAAGTCCCTCGGCACCAGGAAGTTCGACACCAAGAAGACCACCGACGGGCGCCCGTACCTGGAGACCACGGAGGCGACCGGCGACGACAAGACCTTCACCGACGGTCCCTATCCCGGGAGTTACACCAGCCCGAACGGCAGCGCGGGCAAGCTGCACCTCGGCTGGAAAGTGCCGTACGAACCCGGCGAGTTGAAGGCCGTCGCCCGCCGTGACGGCAAGACGGTGGCGACGGACGTCCTGCGCACCGCCGGGACGGCCCGTGCGATCCGTCTCAGGCCGGACCGCAAGACGCTGGCGGCGGACGGGCGTTCACTGCTGTTCGTGACCGCGGAGGTGGTCGACGCCCACGGTGTCGTGGTGCCCGATGCCGAGAACCTGATCACGTTCGACGTGGCGGGCGGCTCGCCGGCCGGTCTCGACAACGGCCGGGAGGAGAGCGCCGAGCGCTACCAGGCCAGCACTCGAACCGCCTTCCACGGCAAGGCGCTCGCGATAGTCCGGTCCGGGACGAAGGCGGGCACCCTGAAAGTGACCGCCCGCGCGGAAGGGCTGCGTACGGCCGCCACGACCGTGTGCACCACCCCTGCCGAGTCGAAGGCGACCACTCCGGCAACGGCGTTCAAGCCGGACTACCCCGCGGCCCCGAACTACCCGTACGCGGACGCCAGTTACTCCGGCCGAACCGACACCCTCCCCGCCGCCATGCTTGACGGCGACGCGGCCACCGGCTGGTCCAACGCCTTCTTCAAGTCGGCGACGGCCCTGCTGCCTGCCTTCAACCAAGCCCGTCCCGAGGACTGGGTCTCGGTCACCTGGGCGCGCCCCCGCACCGTCGACCGCGTCGAGGTCTCCTTCACCGTCGACGGGACGCACGCCCTGCCCGCGTCGGTCGCGGTCTCGGTCTGGGACGGCAGCGCGTATGTGCCGGTGAAGGGCGCGGCCGTCGACTGGGCCACCGCGTCCGACACGCCGACGGTGATCACCTTCGACGCGGTACGCGGTTCACGGCTCCGTCTCCTCATGGCCGGCGGGCACCCGGGGGCCGTCGACGGCGGCCTGCGGATCAGCCGCCTGGAGGTCCCGGTCGGCTGACGGCAGCCGTCGGGTGTGCTCGGTCAGGGTGTGCAGTTCGGCACGGCTGAGCGGGCGGTGCACCTCGACGTACTCGCCGTGCGGCAGGCGCTTGACAGCGCCTGTCGCACGGCCGTGTGCGACCAGCTCGCGGTCCCGCTGCTGCAGTCCCAGGCAGATCCGGCGGGTCACGACGAAGACGACGACCGGTACCACGATCAGGGCGATCCGCACCGTCCAGGTCACCGTGTTGATCGACAGATGGAAGCGTGTCGCCACGATGTCGTTGCCGCCGCCCGCGAGCAGGATCAGATAGAGGCTGATCCACGCCGTCCCGAGCGACGTACGGATCGGCCGGTTGCGCGGGCGGTCCAGCAGATGGTGCTCGCCCCGGTCGCCCGTGATCCAGGACTCGACGAACGGGTAGACGCCGATGAGGACCAGGAGCAGCGGGAAGACGACGACGGGGATGAGCACGCCGAGCACGAGCGTGTGCCCCGCCACGGTGATCTCCCAGCCCGGCATGACCCGGACCAGCCCCTCCGCGAAGCCCAGGTACCAGTCCGGCTGGGCTCCCGTCGACACCTGATCGGCACGGTAGGGGCCGTACGCCCAGACCGGGTTGATGGTCGCGATCGCCGAGATCAGTGCGATGACACCGAACACCAGGAAGAAGAAGCCACCTGCCTTCGCCAGGTAGACCGGCATGAACGGGGTGCCCACGACGTTGCGTTCGGTCTTTCCCGGACCGCCGAACTGCGTGTGCTTGTGGTACACGACCAGGATCAGATGGGCGACGACGAGGGCCGCCATGATGCCCGGGATCAGCAGGACGTGCAGCGAGTAGAAGCGGGCCACGATGTCATGACCGGGGAACTCCCCGCCGAAGAGGAAGAACGACAGATAGGTGCCGACGATCGGCATCGACAGGAGGGCCCCGTCCACGAACCGCAGTCCGGTGCCCGACAGCAGATCGTCCGGCAGCGAGTAGCCGAACAGGCCCTCGAACATACCGAGCAGCAGCAGCGTCCAGCCGAACAGCCAGTTCACCTCGCGGGGCCTGCGGAACGAGCCGGTGAAGAAGTGCCGCATCATGTGCGTCAGCATCGCGCCGAGGAAGATCAGCGCGGCCCAGTGGTGGATCTGCCGGATCAGCAGTCCGCCGCGCACATCGAAGCTGATGTCCAGGGTCGAGGCGTACGCCTCCGACATCCGGATGCCGTTCAGCGGGACATAACTGCCGTGGTAGACCACCTCGTTCATCGACGGATGGAAGAACAGCGTGAGGTAGACGCCGGTGAGGACGAGAACGACGAAGCTGTAGAGACAGATCTCGCCGAGCAGGAAGGACCAGTGGTCCGGGAAGACCTTGCGCAGGTACTGCTTGCCGAGCGAGTAGACGCCGAGACGGCCGTCGAACCAGTCGGCCACGCGCTCGCCGGAGGACGCCTTCGCGGCCCGGCCGTCGCCCGCGGGCGCCTTCTCGGATATGGGCTCGCCCGCGGACGCTTTCGCGGTCGGGCGCGAGGCGGGCCCTTCGATGGTCGTCACGCGTGCTCTCCTTCCGGCTCCTCGGCGTCTTCGTCCCTTCGTAGGTGCGTGAGCTTCTCGGGATTGGTGACGATGTAGACGTCGGAGACCTGCTCGCCGTCCGGGGTGAGGTCCATGACCATGACGGCGTACGGGGACTCGCCCTCGAAGATCACCGCGGAGTCGTCGCCGTTGACGCGGCGGTAGCGGATGTCGAGGTGCGTCGCGCGGCGCGTGGCATAGCCGGCGAACAGGCGTGCCGCCTTGTCCCGGCCGTGCACGGGGCGCAGCCCGGCCGGGCGTGCCTTGCCGCCGCCGTCCGTCCACACCGTCACGTCCGGCGCGAGGATCTCCATCAGTGCGGCGATGTCACCGCCGAGCGCGGCCTCCACGAAGCGTTCGGTCGCCTGCCGGCGTACCCGGGGATGAGCCCGGTACAGCGGACGGCGGGCGTGCACGTGCTCCCGGGCGCGGTGCGCGAGCTGGCGCACCGCGGCGGGGCTGCGGTCGATGACCTCCGCGATCTCGGTGTGCGGGTAGCCGAACACCTCGTTGAGGACGAACACCGCCCGCTCCAGCGGGGTCAGCGACTCCAGGACCACGAGCATCGCCAGCGACACCGACTCGGCCCGCAGGGTCCGGTCGTCGGCGGAGTCGGCGGGGGAGGGCTCGTCGAGCAGGGGCTCCGGCAGCCAGGGACCGACGTAGGTCTCGCGGCGGCGGGTGATGGCAGCGCGGCGTGCCAGCGCGTGGTTCACGGCAATCCGGACGAGGTAGGCGCGCGGGTTGGTGATTCCTTCGAGCGGAGAGCGGTCGGCGCGGCCCTGCCAGGACAGCCAGGTCTCCTGGAGCACGTCGTCGGTGTCGGCGACGCTGCCGAGCATGTTGTAGACGATCGCGAACAGCAGCTCGCGGTGGTCGACGAAGACCCGCGTCGCGCCGTCGATGCCCGCCTCGGGGCTTTCGGACATGCCTTGCCTCCCTTGTTGCGCTCACTACTGCGAGGGGAAAAGGGGGCGCGAATGTGACATCGGACGGCGAAATGTGATGTACGTCTCAGGCGGCTGCTCACGCGTCACACCGGCCGTCGCGGCCGCCCTCTTGAACGCGAGTCCGATGTTTCGGCACAAGGAGACACACATCGTGTTCAAGACATGGCACGGCAACCCATGCGGGGCAGGGTCTCGGGGCGGCGCTGCTCATGCCGCACACCCTGCCGATCACCGCCGAGGTGTCCCCGGCCGACCGGCGGTGCGCCGCGATGGGAGTGTGGGGCGCAGTCGCGACCGGCCTGCTCGCCCGGGTGGTCACGCTGATCTGGATCGTGGCCGCGGTCGATGTCGGTTCGGGCCGGACGGCGGTCGCCTTCCCGCTCTTCCTGGCCGGACTGGGCGCCGGCTGCACCTTCGCCCCCATGGCCACGGAGGTCAGGCGCAACGCAGCGGCCCGTCTGTCAGGTGCCGCCTCGGGCGTCAACAACGCGCTGCGGCAGGTCGGTTCGGTGCTCGCGGGCGCCGTCATCGGCGCCGTGCTCCAGGCCCAGCTCGCGAACGCGCTCCGCGATCAGGCGCGGCAGCGCGCCGGACAGTGCCTGCCGCCCACCGTGACGGCTTCGTCGCCGCCTTCTCCAAGGCCGCGTCCGACGTGAACGCCCGGCAGTCGGCCGGTGCCGCGTCCGGACTGCCGCACGACGTCGTCGACCGCACGCGGGAGCTCGGCGGCCAGGTCTTCGGCCGCGGCTTCGTGGACGCGATGGGGCCCGCGATCCTCGGCTCCGCCTTCGCCGTGCTGACCGGCGCGCTCGCCTGCTTCGCCCTGCGCCGACACCGCGGCCACTCCGCCAACCCGCACGCACTGCCCGTGTACGAGCCCGAACTGGAGGAAGCCACCTCATGAGCATCGACCTCACCGTCATGTACGCCGCCCACGACGCGTTCCGGCGCGACCTGGACCGCCTCGGCAAGGCTGTCGCCGACGGCACCGCCTTCACCCCCCAAGTCCGCGCCGGCTGGGACAACTTCACGCACCAGCTGCACATCCACCACACCGCCGAGGACAGCGAACTGTGGCCCCGGGTGCAGCGCAAAGCCGAGGGCCGTCCCCGGGACATCGCCCTCCTCGCGGAGATGGAGGCGGAGCACGCCCGCCTCGACCCGCAGCTCACCGCCGTGGACGCGGCCCTCAGGAACCGGTCGGCCGAACTCGCCGAAGTGGTCCACGCGTTGGCCACGACCCTCGACGACCACCTCGCGCACGAGGAGGCGAGCGCCCTGCCGCTCATCCAGGAGGTGCTGACGCCCGCGGACTGGGGCGCCTTCACCGGACGTATGCGCGAGACGCAGGGCATGCGCGGGGCCGCCGTCTTCGTACCGTGGATCGTCGACGGCATCCCGCCCGCCGACCGCGCCGCGTTCCTCGGTGCGCTGCCCCCGCCCGTTCGCGTCCTCAACCGCCTGTTCTGGGAGGCGGGTTACCGCAGGCGCGGGCTGTGGGGGACCTGACCGGACGGTCGGCGGCCCCGGTGCGCGGGTGCTCAGGCGGGCTTCGGCTCCATCCAGCTGTCCGGGCCGGGGTCGCCACCGGGCGCCCGTACGGCGAGCCGGTCGAGGTAGTGGTCCCAGCCCTCCTGGTGCGGCTCGCGGGCCGGCTCGGGCAGACCGGAGTGGGTGAGCGTGAGCAGGGTGCCGTCCGGCTCGGGGGCGAAGGTGACCTCGACCCGGCTGCTGCCGGGCGGCACCGGGTCGCCCTCGTTCTCCCAGCCCCAGGTGAAGACGATCCGAGTGTACGGCTCGACCTCCTCGAAGCGTCCGGAGGCGGTGGCGTCACCGACGACCCGCATCCGGTACGCGCTGCCGGGCGTCGGATCGAACACCCCCTCGGCGCCCTGCCAGGACAGCCATCGCTCGGTGTCGGTGAAGAAGGAGAACACGGTCTCCGGGCGGGCCTTGATATGCCGCTGTACGACGACGGAGCCGTCGGGGGTGATGGTCACTTCTGCTCCTCCTCCCGCTCGGCCTGTTCGGCGAGCGCGGCCAGGGCGTCCAGGGAGTCGCCCCACATGGACTCCAGGTAGGCGGCCAGCGGTCCCATCCCAGCACGGTCCGCGCGGTAGTACCGCTTGGTCCCGTCTTTTCGGACGACGACCAGGCCCGCCTCGCGGAGCACCTTCAGATGCTGGGAGACCGCGCCGAAGGTGACGTCGAAGCGCTCGGCGATCTCTCCGGCCGACAGCTCCTCGTGCCACACGAGCTGCAGAATGGCCCGCCGCCGCGGCTCACTGATCGCCTTCACCTGATCCACGCTGCTTATTTTAGTCACGGCTTTAACTTGCGCTGCCCCGGTTCTTATTTTAGTGTCGGCTAAAGAACGAGCTTCGGGGCAATACCGGACACTCGCGACAGAACTGATGATCCCGAGAGGACACCCGATGCCCGACATCGCTATGCAGCTGACCATCGAGGCCGAGGCGGACACCGTTCGCGCAGCCATCACCACCGAGGCCGGCGTACGTGGCTGGTTCACGGCGGACGCCGAGATAGGGGAGGGCGTCGGCGCTGAGCACGCGCTGAGCTTCCCCGGTGTGCCGGAGTCCTGGCGGCTGCGGATCACCGAGTCCGGCGACCGGCGCCTGGTGCTGGCGGGGGAGAACGGCCCGTGGGCCGGCACCACTCAGACCTACGAGATCCTCGACGTCCCGGAGGGCGGGGTCCTGCTGCGCTTCAAGCACGCCGGATTCCCGGCCCAGGACGACGCCTATCGCAACTTCACCTACGGCTGGGCCACCAAGTTCACGGCGCTCAAGTCGTACGCGGAGACGGGCAAGGCCGATCCCTTTTTCGGCTGAGCCGAGTCCGTCTTTGTGAGCCGTCCCTTTCCGTCCTTCCGAGACGGTCCGAGCCCTTCCGAAAAGGAGCACCCCCGATGAACGCCACTCCCGTACAACTCGCCGCCCGGCTGGCCCGCGCCGCCCGCAACCTGCAGGCGTACACCGAGCAGCCCGCCCTCACCGGCAAGCGTGAACTCCCCACGCCTTGCGCCGACTTCGACGTCCACCAGCTCAGCGAGCACCTGCTCGGCGTGCTCGTCATGGGCGGATACGCCGCCGCGAAGGAGTCGCTGCCCGCCGACGCCCCGATGACACTGACCGAGGCGCCCTGGGTGGCCTTCCCGCCGCTCGTCGACCGGCTCGCCGCCGCCTGGGCCGAGCCCGGAGCCTGGGAAGGTGAAACGCCCTTCGCGTCGAGCACCTACCCCGTGCCCTTCGCCGGGATGATCACCATCATGGAGCTGACCGTGCACGGCTGGGACCTGGCCACCGCCACCGGTCAGTCGTTCAGGGCCGACGACGACGTGGTCGCCACCGCGACGGCCGTGGCCGGACAGATCGCCGAGGGCGCCCGCGCCAAGGGAGCCTTCGGGCCGGAGGTCGATCCCGCCGTCGACGCCACCCCGCTGGAGCGGCTGCTCGCCCTCACCGGACGGAAGGTCTCCTGATGGCGGACGCGGACCAACTGTTCGCGCGTCTCGCGGAGGACCTCGCACCACGCGGGGCGAAGCTCTCCAAGATGTTCGGGATGCCCTGCCTCAAGGACCCGAACGGCAAGGCGTTCGTCAGCCTCCACGAGGGTGAACTGGTCGTCCGTCTGTACCGCGACACCCCCGAACACGCCGAGGCCCTCGCCCTCGCCGGGGCGCACCTCTTCGACCCCATGGGCGGTCGCCCGATGAAGGACTGGGTCTGCGTGCCGCTCGCCGCGTCGGCGCACTGGCTGCCCCTGACGGAGACGGCGCGCGCCCAGCCGCGCTGAGCCGGGGCGCGGCGCAGCGCCCGCTACGGCGCTTCGGTCGGCGCTGCGGCGCGCCCCGCGCGCAGGGCCACCGCCTCGCCCGCGCTCTGGCCCGCCACCAAGGCGCGCAGGAACGCAAGCACCGCGTCGACGTCGTGACCCTCTGCCGCGGCCCCGATGTGAGCATGCAGTTCGACCTCGACCGAGGCCACCGCGCGGGCCGTCTCATGGCCCGCGGGGGTCAGCGTCAGCTCCACATGACGCCGGTCGTGGCTGCCTTCCTCGCGGCGTACGAGTCCTGCGGTCACCAGACGGTCCACCAGGCGGCTGGGATTGCCGCCGCTCTCGCACACCAGCAGGGCCCCGAGTCCGGACATGCTGAGCGGTTGGCGCTCCGAGAGGAGCCGCAGCACCTCGGCCTGTGCGGGCGTCACGCCCAAGGGGCGTAGACCTTGGGCGAGTTGGCGATTTCCCTCACGCTGCGCGGCCAGGATGAGGAAGCGGACTTCTTCGGCCGGCTCCATCGTGCGGCACTCCCGGGATCAATAGACGACAGAACTACGTTACACGACACCTATCCGCTCGATCGTCTTCGCGTGGTCTGGCCGGACAGATATGTGTCGTGTAACTTAATGACACGACACAGGAAGTGGTGAGGTTCATGAGCGAGATCGCGTACCGAAAGATCGTCGTGGAGCGGTTCGGCGGTGCTGAGACCATGCGGCCCGTCGAAGCCACCTTGGCGGAGCCGCCACCGGGGTATGCCCGAGTGAAGGTGCTGGCCTCCGGAGTGGGCTTCACCGACCTGATGGCACGCTCGGGCGACTATCTGCTGCAGCGCAAGGCGCCCTTCACACCCGGCTACGAACTCGTCGGCGAGATCGTGGACTTCACCCCCGACGGAACCCCGCCGGCCTGGCTCCAGGAGGGTGCGCGCGTCGCCGTCTGCCTGACGAAGATGGCCGCGTACACCGAGTACATCTCCCTGCCGCTGTGGCAGCTCGTCCCACTGCCCGCCGGCCTCGACCCGCTCCGGGCCGCCACGATCCCGCTCGACCACCTGACGGCACTGAGCGTCTTGGAGACTCACGGCCGTGTCGCGGCCGGGGGCACGGTGCTCATCCAGGGCGCGAGCGGGGGAGTGGGGCAAGCACTCAGCCGACTCGGTGCACTGCGCGGACTTCGGATGTACGGCACCGCCTCGGCGCCCGGTGCCGAGGACCTGCTCGCACAGCATGGCGTGACCTTCATCGACTATCGTCGGCAGGACTTCGGGGCCGTCCTGCGCGAGCGCGAACCGGACGGTGTCCAGGGGGTGTTCGACCACATCGGCGGGGCCGGGCTGGGCAAGGCGTACCGCGTTCTGTCGCCCGGGGGAGTACTGGTCAGCTACGCCTTCTCGGGCCGCCCGGGACACATGGTCGGCGACACCGTGCGCGGTGCGGCACGTGTGAAGCTGATGAATCTGCGGCCGGGCCGGCGCACCGCGCTGAGCATGGTCCCGGCCGAGATCAAGGGCGATCATGCCTGGTACCGGGCGGGTCTGGAGCGCGTGCTGGAGATGGCGGCGCGCGGTGAGATCGCGCCGCGGATCGGCTCCGTACACCCGCTGATGAAGGCGGCCGACGTGCATGCCGCGCTCGAAAGCCGGGAGATCACCGGGAAGGCCGTCCTGGTGACGGACCAGGTGTGACGGGCGCCTCCCGGGCCGGCCGGTACCGCTCTGCATCGCCTTTGACCTGGCGATATCTACGAGTAAGTACCCCGCGGTACCGTGAGGGCATGCCAGCTCTCAACGTGGAGTTCAGCGACCGCGAGCTAGTGTCCTGCGCCAGTAGTTGATCGTTAGTAGTTGTGTGACTTCTGCTGCTGGTGCGTCAGTTCCTCGTCGGGGCCCGAAGCTGGAACCGTT
>NZ_JBITGS010000085.1:0-15230 GCF_044457265.1 Streptomyces sp. NPDC050564
CCAGGGGCGGCAAGGAGCCTACGGGCCCGTGCCGACCGGCACCCTGGACGCTACGGCTGCAGACCGTGCGTCTGGGCTCGATTGAACAAGTCAGGAGCCTGGAGCCGACTCGCCAAAGCGTCCCCGTGACAGTCCTGTCCGTCCGGCCGGCGACAGCGTGAACCCACGCTACCGACCGGAAGGAACTCCGTGCAGACCAGCGAGCAACCCAGGTCCGGGCACGTCGTGATCGGCGTCGACACGCACAAGCACGTCCACGTCGCAGCGGTGATGGACACAATCGGCGGAATCCTGGCCACCCTCACGATTCCTACCGACACCGGCGGCTTCCAGCAACTGGCGGACTGGGCAGACTCGTTCGGTAACGTTCTGGCCTTCGGGATCGAGGGCACCGGCTCCTATGGCGCCACGTTGACCTCCTTCCTGCGCAGGGCCGGTCACAAGGTGGTCGAGGCCGGACGCCCGGACCGGCGGCTGCGGCGCATGAACGGCAAGTCCGACACCCTGGACGCCGAGAACGCCGCCCGCGCCGTGCTGGCCGGGTTCGCGACGGCCACGCCGAAGACGCCGACGGCGAGGCCGAGATGATCCGCCAGCTCAAGATCGCCCATGACCAGGCCGTTGAACAGCGTGCGGCGGCGATGGTCACCATCAAGGCGATACTCGTCCACGCCTCGGACGCCCTGCGTCGGGAGACTGCCGGTAAGACACAGATCAGCCTGGCGCGGCAGCTGGCAGCTCTGCGTCCTCGCCCTCTGGAAGGACCCGAGGACGCCCTTCGGTACACCCTGCGGGCGCTCGCCAAGCGGTGGCAGTACTTGGACGCCGAGGCCAAGGAACTGACGAAAATTATCGGCGACCTGGTCCAGCGGGTCGCCCCGCAACTGCTCGAGTCCTTCGGAATCGGGGTGGACACGGCCGCGGAGATCCTCGTCGTGACCGGCGACAACCCCGAGCGGATCAAGTCTGAGGCCGCCCTCGCCAAGCTCGCGGGCATCGCTCCCGTGCCCACCGGCTCCGGCATGACCGGCGGCAGACATCGCATCAACCACGGTGGCCACCGCCAGCTGAACGCCGCGATCTACAGAACCGTCATCGTCCGAATGCGGTTCCACCAGCCCACGATCGACTACGTCGCCCGCCGCACCACCGAGGGCAAGACGAAACGCGAGATCATCAGATGCCTCAAGCGCTACGTCATCCGCGAGGTCTACCACCTGCTTCGGCCGGCCCCACGGAAAGCCTCTGCGGCGAGTTGACAACTATAGGAGCGTCAACGCGATGGCCGAGGCACTGAACGGCACCTTCAAGGCCGAGCTGATCGAGATGCAAGGGCCCTGGACCGGCTTCGACCAGGTCGAGCGGGCGATCTTCCAGTGGGTCACGTGGTACAACGAAGAACGCCTCCACTCCGCGCTCGACTACGTACCGCCCGCCGAGTACGAACGCGACTTCTGGCGAAGCCGGGAACGCACCACGCAGTCCGCCTGAAACAAGATCACCGGACTCTACGAAACTCGGGGCACCTCACTACGGCGACCGTCACCATTGCTGCGTGCACATCCCGGGGCAGTACGCCGGCTGCGTAACGCCGATGCGCACCACGCGGCCTCAGCAGGGCGCATCACCTGCGCGTGACAGGTGGTTGCCTACGCGGCAAAAAGCTCCATGAGGCTTCAGCCGGACGATTGTCCTCCTGAGCAATAGGTGAGTCCCGGGGACAGTGTCCTGCAGGATGCCTCCACCGGGAGTCGCGGCGGCGGGGTGGCTGCGATGAATGCGGTGCGACGTACCGTCGCCGGAGGCACACGCGATGAAGCCGCTCGCCGGCGTACGGCCGATAGCATTGATCGTCGCTTCGGCTGATGTATGCCGTTGATCACCAGGGAGAGCCGTTGTGTCCAGCCGCATCCAACCGGTGCAGCAGGGTGATCCGCCCCGTGTAGGTCCCTATCGCGTCGTGGGACGGCTCGGATCCGGTGGCATGGGCACGGTGTACGCCGCGCTCGATGCCGCGGGAAAGCGAAGGGCCGTCAAGGTCGTACATCCCGCACAGGCCGCAGACGATGAGTTCCGCGCCCGCTTCCGGCGAGAAGTACAGCTCTCCCAGCGGGTCACGGGCCCCTGCCTGGTCCCGGTCCACGACGCCGACACCAACGCGCCCACCCCGTGGCTTGCCACGCCCTTCGTCCCCGGCCTCACCCTCGACCAGCATGTGACAGCCTGCGGGCCCCTGGCCGGGGCCCAGCTGTACGCGTTGGCCGCCGGTACCGCGGCCGCACTCACCGCGGTCCACGAAGCGGGCATCGTCCACCGGGACGTGAAACCGCAAAACGTCATCCTGGCCTCCTCCGGGCCGCAGGTACTGGACTTCGGCATCGCCCACGCCCTGGACGGCACGTCCGTCACCCGCACCGGCGTGATGACCGGCACCCCGGGCTGGATCAGCCCCGAGCACTACCGCACCGGCGCCGTCGGCCCGGAAGGAGACGTGTTCGCTTGGGGAGCCCTCGTCGCCTACGCCACGACCGGCCGCCTCCCCTTCGGCAGCGGCGCTGCTGACGCCGTAGCCTTCCGCGTCATATCAGCCGAACCCGACCTCGACGGCATGCCGGTCGATCTGCGAGGCCTGGTAGAGCGGGCGATGGCCAAAGAGCTGTCCGACCGGCCGACTGCCACCGAACTCGCGCGTGACTGCACGGAGTTGCTCGCCGCTCAAGCAACAGCCGTCATCTCCCCCGCCAGCCAGCAGCCCACGCTGATATCCGACCTGATCAGCCTGCACTGGGATCTGGCGCCTGCCGACGATCCCGCCTGGCCTGCCCCAAGCCATCGCAGCAGCCGGACACGGCTGTATCTGGCAGTCGCCGCAGCAGCTGCCGTCCTCGGCAGCCTCGGCGGCGCCCTCGCCGCCTCCCAGTCCTCAAAGGCAGCCCAAGGCCAGGCCCCCGCACCGAGCAGCCAGACCGTAGCCGCCACCGCGACTGCGGTGCAGGAGTCCACCTCCCAGCCCCACAGACCCACTTCGCCTGCTCCCGCAGCGCCGGCCGCCTCGCAAGGCCCGCAACGCGCAGTAGCCCCTTCCCCGGCCTACACACGCAACGACAGCGTCCAGCCCACCGTCGACGAATGGGCCGACGCCCGGGTGCCGGCCACACCAGCCGAGAAGACGGCCGCCCAGCGCCTGATCAAAGACGCAGCCCCCGTACTTCAGGGACAGCAGTACATGGACGACACCGTGACCGTGACCTTCAACCCCCAAGCGCAGACCATGTTCGTCACCTTCGGCCCCGGGATCTACCCCGAAGGGCAGGACTACCGCGACGACACCAACTGGACCGACATCGTCCGCGGCCTGATGTTCGGCAGCTGCTCAGAAGCACAACAGGACTTCAATAACGACACCGCCTGGCCCTACGGCCGCGCCGCCGTCGTCTACCGCGAATCCATGGCCAGCCCCACCATCACCGACTTCCGCGAAGTCACGCACATCGACAGCTGCCGCGTATAACCCCCACCCCGGCCGCAGCCACGACAGCATTGAGGAGGCCGTGGCAACCCGTACGGCACGGCTCAAGGTGGTCCACGACGACTGCCTCGAACAGCGTCTCCTTGGTCGGGAAATGGCGGTGGACCGTGCCCGGGCCGACCCCGGCCCGGCGGGCGATCTTATCCAGTGGCCGCCGATGCCCTCTGCGGCGAAGGCGTGTCGCGCCGCCTGCAGGATCCGTTCAACCCCAGCTCACAGCAGCCACACCCCCACCAAATCCGATTCCCAGACAACCACCAACACAGCAGCTCACACACCACCCCACACACCAACTACCCCCCGCCGCAGCGACAGCGCACCCCACGACATGGGGATGTCCCGCGCCACAATGTGGCGCGGGACATCCCCACCTGTTCTTACTCGCCTCATGTTCCGTCGCTCGTCCCAACACAACACGGGGGCGAATTTGTTTAGTCGAGCCGCACTCCATGGGTGTCACTACGAGCCCACTGAACGCACTTTGGACGGTCGCCTGTTCCGACCCTGCAAAACTCCTCAAGAGCCTTTCGCACTAGCGGAATCGGGATAGTGCTCCGGGGATCGTGAAACCTCGGAAAGCCGGGATCGGCGACGACGCGGGGGTCAAAGTGGGGCGGGTTTGGATTATCCGAGACCCAAGTGTCTTCTGAGATGTCGTCTTCGGCACTCTCGGCACGCTCGGCACTGACGTACCAGATCAGGCCTCCGTACCCTGTAGACGCGTTAGCCGCGACGTGAAGGTAGTTGTCCGGCCACCAGTCGAATGTATCGTTGGTGTGGCGCCCGTCAGCAAGACTGAATATAGCGTCGTCGCCGGCGCTAATCCAGTCCAGGTCGGTTCTTTCCCACCGGAGATCGTCCATGATGTTCCCGATGAGTGCAGACATCTCCGACTCGCCTTCGGCGTATAGATAGTCGCCCCGAAAAACGACATTCAGGATCACTTTTGCCCCACTCCAGTCAGCACGCGCGGCTTACTCATGCCAGGATAGTGCACCGTCATGGTTGATCCGCGCGGAAGGATGGCTTTCACGGCCAACTGGCAGCCGTGCGCTCCGCCGCATACGTAGTCATTGTTGATGTAGACGTGGGCGTTGGTGACGTTATTGTCACGCATCCATGCCGCAAACTGCGTCTCGACATGGTCCTCCGAATAGAACTTCTGGTTCTTGTGCGTCAGAGGGCGAACATTTGGAGAGTCATCGAGAATTTCATGGACTCTCTTCTGTAGGGCTGAAGATCCGCTGGTGATGTCCTCATGGAGCACATTACCATTCTCGTCGAACATCCTCCCGGTGGTTTGGCGCTTGCCCGCCAGGTCAGTGGTTGCCTGAGACAAGGCACCACCAAGTCCCTCTTCCCCTGGAACTCCCTTCGGGACGCCGGGTCCTCGCCCCAGCGGACCTTCGGCAATTGGCATAATTGCGCAGGAGAACTCAGGCGCACAGGGATGCGACAGTTCTGACAATAGCTCAGTGAATGAATCTCCGAATTTCCCGGAGAGCAAAGAGTCTAGGAAATTTGAAGACTGCGTCTTCTTGTCCCAACCCTTTAGCGGCTGGACGGGTTTCTGGCCATTGATGATGATGTAGGGATCTGACGACGTCGCGTCGTAGTAGCTGTACCCGTTCTTCCCGTTGATGGGCTGCCCTGTGACGTTATCGATCCCGTCATAATCCTCCGGATGCGCCTTCTTGCGCTTCTTCTCGATCTCCTCGATGGACTTCGTGCCGCCGCATGGCCCACCTTCCAGGCAGGCGCCCTCCCCCGAGGGGTCGCTGGCGGTGGCCGGAGTGTTATTCGCGTAGGCGTACCCGTTGAGCGACTGATGCTGGTCGACGGTCAGGAGGGGGTCGACGCTGATGAACTGGCCGATGGTCGGGTCGTATTCACGGGCTCCGACGTGGGTCAGGCCAGTTGCGTCGTCGGCTGGCTTGCCCAGGAAGGCCTTGTCGTCGGGCCAAGTGGTGGCCTTTGTGCCGCGGGTGGCGCCGAAGGGCGTGCTGTAGCGCTTGGTGACCGCGTATGTGCTCGCGTCCAGCGCGATGCTCGACGTGCCGTGGTGGTCGGCGGCCAGGAAGCTGAGCTTCGTGCCCGAGGTCCCCGAAACCGCGGTACGGACGGCGATGGTCTGGCCGTTGGCCGCGTAGTACCGCGTGCCCGACAGTGTCTTTGTCGTCCCCTTGACCGTCAGGCGGACCTCGGTGCCTCCGCCCAGGTAGAGGATCGTGTCGCCGTCCCCCTTGGCCCTGCGGGTCAGCAAGTCGCCGCTCGCGTCGTAGAGGTAGGTCGTCTCCTTCGTGCTCTCCGTGAGCTTGGACAGCCTGCCCTCGGTGTTCCAGGCCAATGTCTGCTGGGCCATCGGGCCAGGGCGCGATGTCGTGTTGCCCGAGCTGTCATAGCTGTAGGTGCCGGCTCGCGCACCCGTCGTCTTGTCCAGCGTGTGCGGCTTGCTGTCCGCCGGGTCGTCATAGGTGTACGTTGTGGCCCTGTCGCCCGAGGAGGCGTGCTGCGTCTCGGTCTTGCGCTGGCCGCTGGCGGTGTACGTATACGACGTCCAGTAAGGGGCCGCTCCGTCGAGGTTGGACACCGTGCGGCCAGAGGTCGCGCAGTCTGCGGTCTTCGGGGTCCAGGCCTCGGTCATGCGGCGGTGGCCGTCGTAGGCGAAGCACTGGTAGTCGGCCTTCGTCGTGCCGCCCTGGGTGGTGGCGTCGAAGATCGACGTGACGTTGCCCGCGTCGTCCTGAGTGAACTTCAGCTCCTGAGGCATGTAGCCGTGCACATCATCGGTGACGAAGGAGCGGGTCAGACGGCGGGTGCCCTCCTCGTAGTCCCAGTTGAGGTACGCCTTCTTCGCTGAGCTGGTGCCGTCCATGCCCAGCGTGAGCTGGCGCAGATCCCCCTGTGGGGAGAATGCGGCGCCCTGGAGGTAGCCGGTGGTGCCCTTGGAGGTGAGCTGCTGCCCGAGGGCGTCGTAGGTGTAGGAGACGGTCTCGGCCGCGAGCCCGGCCACCGCCGGTGCGCTTGACTGACTGATGGTGCCGTCGACGTTGAAGCCGGTGGTGAACGACAGCGTCTTGGGCACACCCGCGGTCACCAGCGGATCGCCGTCGGGCAGGATCAACTGGCTTCCGGTCACGTGGTACAGCGCGTCGTACGACGTGACCTTGTCTGTGTACGCCTTGCCGGCCACGCCGCCGTCGTAGCGCACAGCGGTGTCCTGCTGGCCTTTGGCCAGTGAGTCGAAGCCCCAGGCCACGAGCTTGTTGGCGTCACTCTTGTCGACCTGCCACATGCCCGTCTTACGGCTGAGGACGTCGTACTCGTACAGCAGTTTTTTGGACTGGTCGTCGTTGGGAGTGATGCTGACGGCCCGATCGAGGGCGTCGTACTCTGTGGCGCTCTTTCCCTTGTCGGGATCGGTAGCGGTGACCTGGCGGCCGAACAGGTCGTAGGTGTACGACCACTTGGTCTGGTCCGGGCCGGTGATCGTCTTCTGCTGGCCTCCCGGCGTGTATGCATAGTCGGTCGTGGTGTAGTTCGCGCCGGTCGGCGTCGGACCGGCGTACTCTCGCCGCTGGGTCGTCTGGCCCAGCGCGTTGGTGACCACAACGGTTGCCTGGCCGCCTGCTGGCGCGGTGGTCGCAACGGTGTCACCGGTGTAGGTGGCGTCGGTCGTCCAGCGAGTGACACCGTGAACCTTCGTCGCCGCCTTGATCGGGCGACCTGCGCCGTCGTACGTGGTGTCCGTCTGGATGGGCGCCTGGCCTTCGGAGGTCTCCACGGGCGTTGCGGCAGGAGACGATGTGCTGTCCCAAATGTCAGACTGCTGACTGACCGTTAGACCTCGTGTGTCGTAGAGGTTCAGAGAGATGAGCCGGCCGCCCTGCGGGGTCGGGGACTGAGTTTGCCGGGTGCGCAGCAGCGAGTCGTAGAAGGTGTAGCTGGTGTTGTAGCCGGAGCCGTCGCCTTTGAGAGTGCTGGTGGACACCCAGGACATGGCGGAGCTGGTGACGTTGTAGTCGTAGATATAGTTCGGGGTCTTGCCGAGGACCTTGGAGCGGTTGGGAAGCCACGCCTTGGTGAGGCGGCCGAGGCTGTCGTACTCGGATTCGGTGATCTTGCCGTTGGGGTCGGTCACCTTCAGCGCTGCGCCTGTGCCGAAGTCGAATTTGGTCGTGGTCTCGTACGCCTTGGCGTCGGCGACCACGGTCGAGGTGAGCGGGCCTGTTGTTCCCGGCACGTACGTGGTGGCGGAGACTTTCAGGTCGTTGGTGTCCTTGATCACCGTGGGACGGCCCAGGGTGTCGTAGTCGGTGGTGGAGACCTTTTGCCAGCTCGGGGTGCCGTCAGTGGCGTAGCTCTTCACCCGGCCGGTCCATTGGACCTCGCCCTTGGTCGGGGTCTGGGTGCTCGTGTAAGTCTTCGAGTCGTATGCGAACGCTGTGTCCGAGATGACGTCGCCGGACCGCGTCGACTCGGTCGGGAGGTCCAGGTCTGCGTTCAGGGTCGCACACGGCGCGGCCACTACTCGGACGCGGGAGATCAGCGAGTTGATACCCAATGCGTCATTGCGCGCGTAGGTGTTGCGCGTGCACTTTTCGTCGCCGGCGACGGCGTCATCACCGAGGTCTTCAAGCTTGGACGCCATTCCGTAGGAGTCGTACGTCGTCGCAGTGGTGCGGACTCGGTCCTGGGGGGCAATGCCGCTGGTGACGTTGGTGCGCGTGTGGCTGGCGCCTGTACGGACGTAGTAGGCCTCGATGTCGGCGTATGACTTGTGTTGGGTGGCCGTCTTCTGCGACCACGGGTCGTTGATCGTGCCGGAGACCTCGGTGTCGCCGTTGTAGGTGACCGTTTCGCGGGTGAAGCCTGCGTACTGGTCTGAGTCGGTGATCTCGCCAGCCTTGATGCCGGAGACCTTCGCCGTCTTACGAGCGTCCGCATCCGGGGTCTTGCCGTCCGAGCCCAGGACCCGGTCGCCGTTCATGCCGCGCAGGTATACAACGGACGTCTTACTCTGGGTACCCGTCGATATGCCGACGAGGTGCGTGACCTTCTCGTATCCACGCCAGAGGGACCATGTGCGCTCCTTGCCAGGAGTCATGGGGTCGTCGTTGTAGTGCCAGGCACCGCCACCGGAGTACTGGTAGCTGTGCTGCACGGCTTCGGAGCCGCCGCGCGGGTCCGTCGTGGACACCGAGCTGACCGGGTACTTCTGGAACCAGTCGAGGACCGGGTCCTTCTCGCCGTTGGGTGACCAGTACACCGGGTAGCAGCGCTTGGTGTTCTCGTCCAGCTTGGGCTTGGTGGTGCCTGCGGTGCAGTCGGCGTCCAAGTAGGTGACGATGGTCTGCGCACCGGTCTCCGAAGTGACCGTCTTCAGGCGCGGCTTGTTCAGCGGCAGGATGTCGTCGGACGCGCCGTCGACGCGGTTCGGCCGGAACTCATGGGTGAACTTAACCGGGTCGAGGGCGAGGTCGGTGCCGCGCTTGCCAGTGTGCTGAATCTCGTCGAGCCATAGGGACTGGTCGGTGGAGTCACCGGTGTCGCCCGGGTCGAGGTAGAGCTGCTTGAGTGCCCAGCTGTCCACGGCCTGGAACGCGGGGGTTGCAGCTGCCGCGTTCCAGGCGTAGGTCGTGATGTCGGTCAGGCGCTTACGCGTGAAGAACGTCGGGCTGGTGTTGCCCGTGCACTTGTCGTCGTCCTTGCAAATGGCGTCGAACGGCACATCCGGCCAGTTGTCCCTGCTGTCCTCAGTCAGCGAATCGCAGCCCGTCCCGGAGGCCAGGCAACGTTCGGCATAGGACAGGACGACCTTGTCGGACGCGGCGGGTGATCCGGAGAAGAGGGCGCCAGCACGCTGGCCGTAGCGGATCTCCTTCAGATAGCCGCCACGCGTGTAGTCGGTGCCCGTGGTGTCGTCGCCGAGCTTGTCGTAGTTGTTGTGCTCGGCCGTGTACCAGTACGACATGGCGTTGCCGTGGGTGTCCTCGACGTAGTCAAGGTTCCACCGCCATGCCTGCTTCTTGTCCCGGCCGGAGAAGGAGCTGCCGTCGGCGTAGCCGGGCTCGCCCTCATCGTCACCGAAGACCGGCACCGTCCACACCGAGTCGGTGCGGTCGTCGGCGCCCGCGCCGTCGAGCTTGTTCAGACCGAAGACGTACTTGGTGCCGTCGCCGGTGAGGACCGTCCAGTACTCACCGTTGTCGTCACCGTTCTCGGCGCCCGTGGAGCGGGTGACGGTGGAGGCGTCGTCGTTCTTCAGGCGCCACGTACCCGTGGTGTCGTCCTTGACCAGCTCGCTGGCCTGGCCATTGAGCACCAGCGAGGCGTTGTCGTACTTCCAGCACAGGTCGAACTTGTCCGTCTGGCCGTCGTCATCGCACGAGCCGTACTTGCGCTCGATGTAGGACGAGGTCAGGTCGAAGCCCGTGCCGATCTGGCTGCCTTGGTTATTCGAGTTTGCCGTCTGTCCGTCGATGGCGCCGGAGTCGTACGAGATCGACATGTCCGGCCGAAAACCTGCCGCCGCCGACGGCACACCCAGCGGATACGACCACGAGAACGAACCGGACGAACCGCCCGCCTCCCAGGTCGAGGAGGCCGCCAGCGGCGTCGCCTTGTAGTCACCCGCGCCGGACTTCGTGCCGGCCGCCAGCGCCAGCATCATCGGGGCTCCGCTGGACGCCAGGCTCAGCGGAGCCGAGATGCGATCCTTGGCCCGGTCGTTGGCCGAGTCGAGTTCCTCGCGGGTGCGGCACTTCGCCTTGGCGGGATCGGCCAGGGAACAGGCCGGCAGCTGGAACAGCCGCAGACGGCCCGCCCAGTCACCACCGTAGGCGGAGGCGAAGGCCGAGTAGTCGACGCCAAGACGGGTCTTCCCGCCCCCTGTTGGGCCGATGGCCTTCAGGACCACACCCTTGACGCCGAGCTTGGCGGCCGTCTTCTGGTCCAGGACCTGAACAGTGACGGACTTCGGCGCCTTGCCCTTGCCCAGCGCGGCGACCGAGACCGGCAAGGAGCCGGGGGCCGCCTTGGCCGTGCCCTTCGCCGGAACCTTCAGGGACGCACTGCCTGCCTTGGGCCAGATGGTCCGTTGCTGCTGGTCATGACGGGCCCGGGCGGCAGCGGCCCGGTCCGCCGCGGCGGACTTCTTCACCGTGGCGGCAGCCTTCTTGTTCACCTTGGCGGTGAACGGGCTGACCTTGGCGGAGCGCGGAGCCTTCAACCCGGGTTTGCCCAGTGGGTCGGCGTCCGCAGCGAACGCGACGGGGGTGAGAAGGCCTGGGATCAGGGCGAGACCAGTAGCGGCGGCGATGTGACGGGACCAGCGTCTTCTGGTCCCGCCCCCACGGCCCGAACCGGGCCAGCGTATGCCGAAAGGGTTCATGTGACTGCTTCCTACGCGGCGCCAGGCAACGTCCGGCCAGGCGCGTGCCGTTGAGAAGGATGGAAAGGGGGAAAGCGCGTCCGCCATCGCTGTCGGGCGGCCACGCTCACAGAGCGGGCCGCCAGGCAGCGATGACTGGGCGTCAGATGTTGTCGGGGGTGGCCAGGACCTGCGAGCGGACTTGGTCGGCGGTCATGGCCCCGGTCCAGATCCTCAGGTCCTGCAGACCGCCGAGCAGATAGTGGGCCGTGCTGCCGGCTGCGGTTCCGCGTCCGAGACTCAGGTCGCCGCTGCCCTGCTGTGGGGTGGTGAAGCCCGCCCCGCCCTCGGACGGCTGGTCGTACTCGCCGACGTACAAGTGGAGCTTGCCGTAGCGGATTTCGGTCTTGGAGCCATCGGACGGATCCGTCCACTCCCAGGACTCCTGAGCGTCGAAGGTGCCCGTGACCTGCACCCACGTGTCAGTCGCTGCCACATCCGCGGCCGGCACTTCTGCGCTCTGGGTGACCTTCCCGTCAGGGCCCACAGCAGTCCGTGTGAACTTCCACTGGTAGGTGTCGTCTGCGGGCTTGACCACCCACAGAGCCCAGGAGGATTCCCCGCCCAGGCGCTGCGCGGCAACCTGGGCTTGGTAGCCGACGGGCTTGGTCTTGAGCGCCTCCGAATCGAGCCGGACACTCGCCGACACGGTGAACGACCCGCTCTCGTCGATCACCGGACCTGTGGCAGCGGCATAGCCTGCCGTCCCGTCCAGGAACAGGGCGTTGTCTTCCTCGTTCAGCGTGGCGCCGGTGCCGGACAGTTTCATCGCCGACAGCGGGTAGGCCGTGTTCTCGGGGATCTCGGTCCCCTTGGCGGACGTGGCGTCCCACTGAGCAACCAGTTCGTTGGCCGGCACACCGTCCTGGAGGAGGCTGGCCTCGTCAGCTACCTCAGCCGGCTGCAGGGCGCGCTGCCATACGGCCGCCTCGTCCAGCAGACCGAAGTGGTAGTCGCCGTACTGGCCGCCCGCCTTGGAGCGGCCAAACTGCAGGCCACCGGTGGCGGCCCACGGCGTGTACGTGGGCGCGGCCTTGGAAAGGACCACCGGCTGGCCCTGGGGCCGGCCGTTCACGAACAGCTGGATGGTGTCATTCGTCGCATCGGAGTCCGGAATGTTGTCGTCACCCTCCGTCTTGAACACGCCCGTCAGATGCGTCCACACATTGAGTGCCGGGTTCTCGCTGTCCGCGAGCGAGCGGATGTAGACCGGGCTGGCCAGGTCCTTGTCCGTCCGGTTAAAAACCCATTTGCGGTAGGAGGCTGAGTAGTACAGGGCAAAAGAGCTGCCATTCGCACCCGGCTGCGACAGCACGACCCGGTTGGCCGAGGCATTGGACAGCTGCACCCAGGCGGAGACGGTGAACGAGTCCTGCGTGTTGACTGCGGGAGTGGATGTTGCGGCGTACCCGGTCTGCTGTGCGGGATCCGTGGTGTCGTCGTTCAGGCGAAGCGAGTAGTCCGCATCGCCGCGCCGGGCACGGGTCGACCAGCCGGTTCCCTCAGCCCCGACCAGCGTTGCGTCGTGCCGGGTGCCCGCCGTTGCAGTGTCCTTGGCCGTCATCACGCCGGAGCCGGGCGCACCGTCGTTGAGGTGCCAGCGCCCCACCGCCCCTTCGGCGGGCGCCACCTTGAAACTGAACTCCTGATAGGCGCCCCACCGGTTGTAGACGTCCTTGGCCCTCACCGACAGCACCTGGGTGCCCGAGAGCGGCGGCGTCACGTTTGAGACCGTGACCTTGGTGCTGCCGCTGACCGATTTGGCGGGAGTGGACAGCAGCTTCCACTCATAGCTCGTCACATCGGTGTGGCCGGAGCTGTCGATGTCCGCGGTGTTGGGCTGGAAGGTGAAGCTTCCGGGCACACCCGGGCCCCCCTTGCCCTCGCACAGGTTGGCGGTGCACTCGGTGTACGGGGAGCCAGCGGTGATCCGTGGTTCCTTCGGCGCTGATGAGTCAATCTTGAAGTAGCACCACGAGCTGTAGGACGACCACAGATCACCGGTTTTGCCGCTGTAGGACCAGTGCGACTGAGTGCGTGCTTTGTAGCGGTACAAGCCTCCGTCGGCGCGGTCGCTGGTGCGCAGCTTCTCCAGAATGCCGTCGGAGTGCCAGCCGGTATCCGGCATGTGCCCGGTCCACACCTGGTGCCAGGGGTCGTCGTCACCGCGCTCCACGACGTACTCAGCCTGCAAAGAGCCTTCCTCGCTACCCTTGTGGGACTCGACCTGCGTCTGGACCCGGGCCTGCACCATCGGATCCTTGCGGGTGACGATGAGCGGATCGGACGAGGACTTCTTGCAGTAAGCGGTGGAGCCGTCGCCGGGGATCAGGCCGACGTCGGTCGGCACACCGGGCTTGTAGGCGAAGTTGACCTGCAGCTCGGCATTGTCATCGAACCGCTTCCAAGCACGAGGGTCCGACTCGTCCTTGGCACGCAGCATCAGCGTCAAACGGTTGATCTTGCCATCCGCGAACGAGCGGACGGTGCTCTTCAGGTTCTCGTCCGCCTCCTCGGGATTGTCGTTGAACTCGACCCACTGGTCCGGCTGATCCGGGGTGCACAGCCCACCGCGACCCGCCGACACGTACCGGTCGCCCATCTGGTCGAGGTCCTTGGGGCCGGGCCAGCTTGTGCCCTCGGAGATGTTGTCGGTCCGCTCCAGGTCCACCCAGTGCGGATCACAGTTGAACGACCAGGTCTCGTGCGCCCGGAAGGTGGCATCGAGGACGTACTTGCCCGCCAGTTTGGTCGGCGCGAACTCGAAGTACATGCGGTCGACATAGCCAGGGCCGCATGGATAGCCGTCCGCGGTGCCGCACTTGCCGACGCCCTTGTCGCCGTCGAACATCCAGAACTTGTCCCCGTCGGAGGAGATCTTCGTGCGCTCCGACGCGCCAAGCCCGATCGACGGGTCGATGTAGACCGGATAGACCGTGTCCTCGCCGCGCAGCAACTCCAGGTCGGGGTGCACGGCTACGGTGCCGTCATCCACCTTGACCGGCAGCATCGCACTCGCGTCACCCTCGCCGGGCTGCGAGGGGTCGTCCTGGGGTTCGCCATTTGCCGCCGCGTCGGGATCGGCCGTCAAAAGCTGGGTTTGCGGGCCAGTCTCGGGGTCGCCGGCGGAGTCCCACATCTGTCCCGCCGGGCCCCGGAAGACCGCGTTTCCGTCCTCATCGACCGCCCGCAGACCGCCGCCGGCACCCGGCTGGACGGTCAGCCCCTCGCCCGAGGCAGCGAGCTTGACCTGCTCCAGCGCCGGGTTCTGGGCCGCCTCAGGTGTCTTGACGACGAGTACTTCTCGGTAGCCCTCGGCCGTGGCGGTCAGTTGAAGGTCCACGCCGTCGAACACGTTGGCGTATGTGGCGGTTGCACCGTCCAGCGTCGGCTCAGGCAATGAATTGGCCCACCCCAGGGCGATCGACCGGTCGTCCTTGGCCAGGCGAAGCATGTCCGAGCCCGAACCGCCCCCGGAGAAAGACAGGTCAACAACCGTGCCCTTGGGGGCGATTCGTCCGTCAGGCATTCGCTCCAGCGTGGCATCGACGGAACCCCAACTGCCGTCCTCACGCTTCACACGCTGCGGCGTGGTCGACTGCGTGAGCGTAAAGGAACCGTCGGGGTTGGCTCGCGTGGTCGAGTACTCCGTGCGATCTCCCGTCACCTCCACCGGCTCACCGGACGCCTGCGCCTGGGCTAGCGCGGTCGACTCGTCCACCACGCCCGTCTCGGCGTCTGCGGCACTCGCCGACGCAGCCGTCGCCACCGGCAGAACAGGCAGCGCTGACCAGACCAACGACGCGACCACACCCCCTAGAAGCACGCCACGAGATCTTCGTGCCCACCACATGGGCGCCACGGCCCCCCGCATCAACTTCACGGCGTCCACTCCACTCACAAGATTCCCACAGGACGCGCTGAGTTAACGTGCCGTCACTTTCCACCGTCAACGAGTCGTGACGCAGCTCACATGATCTGTGTCACATGCGCCCTGACCTGCCCGAAAAGCACCGAGCAGGAAGACGACGAGCGTGACGAAAACTGACCTGTCCTACGGACGCCTGCTGGCCGAGCACGAGGACCACTACCTCGGCCTTCAAGCAGCGTCGACGACCAAGTCCTTCCCCACTGGGTGCGGTTTGAGCATCACGCAATTCCCCATGTCGAATCCTCCTACTGATCTCTTCGGGTTGTTGTCGGGGGTGGTGACGTGTGGTGATCCCTGCGGTAGGTCGGTGGTATGCGGTACGCGCAGGGTGGTGGACT
>NZ_JBITGS010000086.1:0-15115 GCF_044457265.1 Streptomyces sp. NPDC050564
GGAACCACACCCTCGTGCGCCCCCTCGACCGGGAAGACACAGGTACCGACGCTCGCCTCGGTCGGCCCGTACTCGTTCAGAAGCCGTCCATCGCCGAGGAGTTGACGCCAGCGCTCCACGAGCGCACCGGGCAGAGCCTCTCCCGCCACCACGATCCGTGTCGTGAGCCCACGTATCTGATCGTCGCTCAACTGACCGCCGATCACCTCCAGATGGCCAGGCGTCAGCTTCAGGAACGAGAACGGGCCCGCCTCCGCCAACTCCCGCCCCAGCTCCGTCAACTCACCGTCGAACAGCCACACCCGCTGCCCGGCCGCCAACGGCGCCCACACATTCGGCACCACCAGGTCGAACGCCACCGACGAGAACACCGGCGCACCACCCGAACCGCACCAAGCCAACTCCCGCACCGCCCAGTCCACATGATTCACAAGACTGCGATGCGTAACCTGCACACCCTTCGGCCGACCCGTCGACCCCGACGTGAAAATCGTGTACGCCAGCGCATCCAGATCCACCGACGGCAGCCACCCCGCCTCGGGGTGATCCTCATCCACCCGCACAACATCCACGGTGAAGCGGTCCACATACGCGGCCGACGTCACCGCAACCGACACCCCGGCATCCGCCAGCATGCCCTCCACCCGCTCACGCGGCAGCACCGGATCGAGCGGCACATAACCGGCACCCGCCCGCCACACCGCCAGCAACGCCACCACCAGATCCACCGAACGATCCAGCAACACCGCCACCGACGACTCAGCACCCACACCCCGGGAACGCAGCACCCCCGCCAGACGATTCGCCCGGTCCTCCAGCTCACCGAACGTCAGACGCAGCCCCTTCGCCTCCACCGCCACCGCACCCGGCGACTCGGCCGCCCGCTCAGCGATCAGCTCGGAGACCGACACCTCACGCACCGGCGTCACCGTGTCATTCCAGGACGAAAGCACCAACTCCCGTTCGCCACCCGGCAGGACGACCTGCTCGGCGTCGCCGTCCGCATCCGCGGCCATGGATTCGAGGACCGAGCGGTACATGGAGGCGAGCCGGTCGACGCCCGCGCGGCCGATGATGTGCCGGTTGGCGGTGATCACCATGAAGCCGGCGCGGGTCGAGACACCGAGCGGGAACTCGGTGGGGCTGTCGTCGATGGTCGCGGCGTAGTCGATCAGGTCCTGGTCGACCTGGCGGAAGTTCTGGTAGCTGAAGCGGACGTCCACGAGGCGTTCGCCGGCGCCGAATTCGCGTTGCATGGCGCCGAGCGGGTAGCGACGGTGCGGCCAGACCTCGATCTCCTGATCGAAGACCTGGCGGACGAGTTCGCGCCAGGTGCGGGCCCCGCGCCGGAAGGCGAAGGGCAGGGGGTTGAGGTAGACGCCGTGGACGCGTTCGGCGCCGACGGCCTCCGGGCGGGCGTTGGTGACCAGGCCGGTGCGGAACGTCTCCTCGGGGGTGAGCCGGCTCATCACCTTCAGGTGGGCGGCGTGCAGCACGCTCTTGATGGGGACCTGGGCCTCGCTCGCCAGGGCGCGCAGCCCGGATTCGAGGTCGTGGTAGGGGACCCAGGCGCGGTGCAGGCCGCGAGGTGTGGTGAGCGGGTCGTCGCCCCATCCGGCGGGCGGCACGAACTTGGGGTGGTTCTCGACGATGCCGCGCCAGTAGTCGCGGTCCTCGTCCGAGTCGAGGGAGTTCAGCTCGGCTGCCACGAAGTCCGCGTAGCGCACGGCGGCGGGCTCGGGCTCCTGGAGTGGCTGCCGGTCACGCAAGGCCCGGTAGGTGGTGACGAGTTCCATCAGGAGGGAGTGATGGCTCCAGCCCTCCAGGACCGCGTGGCACTCGGTGAGGGTGAGCCACCAGCTGCCGTCGTCACGGGTGTGCGCGGTGAAGCGGATCAGCGGGGGCCGGGTCAGGTCGAAGAGTTCGGCGCGTTCCTCGGTCATGAAGGCGCGCAGAGACTGCTCGGCCGCTTCGGCGTCGAGTGCGGTCAGGTCTCGTGTACGGACGGGTGAGTCGACCCGAGACGGGTCGTGGACCAACTGCAGCGGCACCGAGAACCCGTCCAGCGCGAACGAGGTGCGCAGGATCTCGTGGCGGCCGATGACGACCTGTACGGCCTGCTGGAGCGCCTCGGCGTCGAAGGGATCCTCGTCGAGGATCCGGAAGCAGGTCGAGTTGTGGTAGTGGTTGCGGCCGTCGTCGGCGAGCATCTCCACGACCATGCCGAGCTGCACCTGGGCGAGCGGATAGGCGTCGACGACGCCCTCCGGCAGGCGCGCGCGGTCCTCGTCCGTGAGGAGGGCAAAGGGGGCGACGCCCGGTTCCGGGCGGGCGGGCGCGGGGCGTCCGGTGAGGAACTCGACGAGCTCGGCCGGGGTGCGGTGCGCGAACACGTCGCGGACGGTCACGTCGTACTCGGCGTCGCGCAGCGCGGCGGCCAGGGAGACGGCGCGGAGCGAGTCGCCGCCCAGGTCGAAGAAGCTGTCCGTGACGCCGACCCGGTCGACGCCGAGGACCTCGCGCCAGACCCCGGTCATCCGCTCCTCGGCGGCGGTGCGCGGAGCGACATGGGCCCGTCCGACGGCGAGGGCGCCCCGGTCGGGCGCGGGCAGCGCGGCCTGGTCCAGCTTGCCGTTGACGGTGAGCGGGATCCTGCCGAGGGCCAGGAATGCGGTGGGGATCATGTAGGCGGGCAGCGTGCGGCCCAGCAGGGCGCGCAGTTCACTGGGGGCCACCACGGCCTCGCCCGCGAGCACGATGTAGGCGACGAGCCGCTTGTCCCCGGGGGTGTCCTCGCGGGCGACGACGACCGCGTCACGCACCAGCGGGTGGGCCGTCAACGCGGCCTTGATCTCCCCGAGTTCGATGCGATGTCCGCGAATCTTGACCTGGTGGTCGATACGACCGAGGTAGTCCAGACCGCCGTCGGGGCGCCGGCGTGCGAGGTCACCGCTTCGGTAGAGGCGGGAGCCGGGCGGGCCGTACGGGTCGGGTAGGAAGCGCTCGGCAGTGAGCCGTGGGCGGCCCAGGTACATGCGGGCGACACCCGGGCCGCCGACATGGATCTCTCCGGAGACGCCGATGGGCACCAATTCGCCGTGGCCGCCGAGCAGCTGCACCTGGAGGTCGTGCAGCGGTACGCCGACGTCATTGCCGTGGTCGGCGGCGAGGTCGGCCTCGGTGACCGGGTGGTAGGTGGTGTGCACGGTGGTCTCGGTGATGCCGTACATGTTGACCAGCGCCGTACGGTCGAGGCCACGGCGTGCGACCCACGGGCGCAGGGCCGGCATGTCCAGGCGTTCGCCACCGAACGTGACGACGCGCAGAGCGAGTTCGTCGACCAGCGGGTGAGCGTCGGCGGCGAGGGCGACCAGGCCGCGGAAGCCGGACGGGGTCTGGTTGAGGACGGTCACCCGCTCGTCGGCGAGCAGGCGCAGGAAGTCCTCCGGGGAGCGGGCGATGTCCGCGGGTACGACGACCAGGCGGCCTCCGTACAGCAAGGCGCCCCACAGCTCCCAGACCGACATGTCGAACGCGTACGAGTGGAAGAGCGGCCAGACGTCGCGCTCGTCGAAGCCGTAGTGCTCCTCGGTGACGGTGAACAGGCGCAGTACGTTCGCGTGGGTGAGTCCGACGCCCTTGGGGCGGCCGGTGGAGCCCGAGGTGTAAATCGTGTAGATCAGGTCGTCGGGGCGGACGCCGGAGGCGGGGGCGGTGGTGGGCGCGGCGGCCAGGGCCGCGGTGTCGTGCTCACCCTCCAGATTCACCAGGCGGCCGTCGTGGGCGGCGGCGAGGTGCTCGGCGTGGGCGTCCGAGGTGACGACGATCCGGGCGCCGGCATCCTTGAGGGTGTAGGCGAGGCGCTCCGCCGGGTGTTCGGGGTCCAGCGGAAGGTAGGCCGCGCCGGACTTCAGGACGCCGATCAGGGTGGGGACGAGGTCGATGCCGCGGTCCAGGCTGACGGCGACCAACTCTCCCGGCCCCGCGCCGAGTTCGCGCAGGTGGTGGGCGAGCCGGTTGGCGCGGGTGTCGAGCTCGGAGTAGCTCAGCCGCTGTCCGCCGAGGACGACCGCCGTGGCGTCCGGGGTGGCGGCGGCCCGCTCCTCGAAGAGCTCGTGCACGCACCGCTCGGGTGCCGGGAAGAGGCGCGGCGCGGGCGCGAGGACGGCCAGGTCGGTGTCGTCCAGCAGGTCGAGCAGCGACAGGGCGCGGTCCGGGTCGGTGGCGGCGGACTCCAGCAGGCGCACGTAGTGGCGGGCCAGCCGCTCGGCTGTGGCGCGGTCGTAGAGCGCGGTGCTGTACTCCAGCGTGCCGAGCACGGAGCCGTCCGCCCGCTCGCCCAGTTGGAGGGTGAGGTCGAAACGGGAGACGCGGGAGGTGGCGCGCAGCGGTTCGGCGGACACTCCGGGGAGACGGAAGGCCTCGGTGCGCTCCTGGTGCAGGGTGAAGGCGACCTGGCACAGCGGGGTGCGGGACATATCGCGTTCCGGCTGGAGCTCGTCGACCAGCCGGGCGAAGGGGTACTCCTGGTGGTCGAAGGCGTCCAGGACCGTGGCGCGGGCGCCGTCGAGAAGGGTGCGGAACGAGGGGTCGCCCTGCCAGCGGCCGCGCAGCACCAGGGTGTTGATGGCGTAGCCGACGAGTTGCTCCAGCTCGGGGCGGCCACGTCCGGACACGACGGTGCCGACGGGGATGTCGGTGCGTCCGGTGTAGCGGGCCAGCAGGGCCTGGTAGCCGGTGAGCAGGGTCGTGAAGAGGGTGGCGCCGTGCGCCGAGCCGAGGCCGCGCAGCCGTTCGGCGAGCTCGGCGGGCAGGGTGACGGGCACCGCGTCGCCGGCCCAGCTGCGGGTGGCCGGGCGGGGCCGGTCGGTCGGTACCTCCAGGGGGGTGACACCCTCCAACTGTTCGCGCCAGTAGGCGAGATGGGGGTCGAGGGCGCCGTCGGCGAGGCGGGAGCGCTGCCAGGCCGCGTAGTCCGCGTACTGGAAGTCGATCGGGGAGAGCGGATCGGGCCTGCCTGCCGCGAACTCCTCGTACAGGACGGCGAGTTCGCCGAGCAGCAGGCCGACGGACCATTCGTCGCAGGCCACGTGGTGCAGTACCACGGCCAGGATGTGGTCGTCGTCCGCGAGACGGATCAGCCGGGCGCGCAGTGGCCGGCCCCGTTCCAGGTCGAAAGGGCGGCCCGGTTCGGCCTCGGCCAGACTCAGCGCCTGGCGCTCCCGCTCCGCCGCGTCGGCCAGTCCCGTCAGATCGTCGACCGGGAGGTCGAACGGGCCGGGCGGGTCGATGAGCTGGACCGGTTCCGCGCCGTCGAGACGGTAGCGGGTGCGCAGGATCTCGTGCCGGGAGTGCAGCGACTCGAAGCCGCGGCGCAGCACTTCCGCGTCGAGCGGTCCCCGCAGCCGCAGGACGACCGGAACGCTGTACTCCCAGCTGTCCGGGTCGAGGCGGCTGAGGAACCACATCTGCTGCTGGCCGTGGGAGAGGGCCAGAGGGCCGTCCCGGTCCGCCCGCCGCAGTGCGGCGCGCCGCCCCCGGCGGGCACCGGCGAGCCGGGCGCGCACCAGTTCCTCGCGCTGGTCCCCGGCTTCCTGGCCCGTACGAACTCCGCCCGTGCTCATGCTGAGCGCTCCTCCCCCACCGTGTGCTTCTTTCGGTTCTCGGCCGTGGTGCTGTGCGTGTGCGTGCGCCTCGAGGCGGACGTGTCCGGGACGCCGGCCGCTCGGGCGGACGTCTCTCGGGCGCTGCCTCGGGCGGACGCCTCTCAGGCGGTGGCCTGCTCCATGCGGCGGCGCAGGCTCGCCGGGCGCAGGTCCGTCCAGACCTCCTCGATGCGGTCCAGGCACTCCTGCCGGGTCCCCTCGGTGCCTTCCGCGTGCCAGCCCGCGGGCAGGTCCCGGTCCGCGGCCCAGATGGAGTACTGCTCCTCGTCGTTGAGCACCACCCGGTACACGCGGTCGTCGGTCTGCTCGTCAGCCATGTCGGCTCTCCCTCTCGGAGGTCTGTTCGGACAGCGGACCGGGATACGAACCCGGATCCGCCGTCAGCTTCCGGTGGGGGCCTATACCGCGCCTCTACGCGAACTGTCGTACGCATGCAGGCACGCACGGCGGTGGCCGGCGGGCATGGAAAAGCGCGCGACCCGGTCCCCACGGGGGGAGGGACCAGGCCGCGCGCGGTCTTTCGGGGGAGGAGCGTCCGCGTTATGCGCGGGGGCCCGACCAGTTGGACGATGTCATTCGCGGGCGCCCACCAGTTGGACGATCCGGGAGCGCAGCGCCGCCGAGACCGGCAGTACCGTGCCGATGACGGCGAGCACCGTGGAGACGGCGGCGATGCCGACGACCACGAGCCACGGCGCCACGATCGGTGTCGTCCCGAAGAGTTGGAGCAGCGCTGCCCACAGGGCCGCGATGTTGACGGCGGAGGCGAGCAGCGCGAGGACGACGCCGATGCCGGCCACCAGCAGCGATTCGGCGACGAAGAACCGTACGACCTGCTTGGGGGTGGCCCCCGCGAGGCGGAGCACCGCCAGGTCGCGACGCCGGTCGGAGGTCGCCATGAGCAGGGTGTTGAGGATCGCGATGAAGCAGAACAGCACGACGATCACGGCTGTCGAGCGCTGCCGAACCTCGATCAGGTGGCGGGCGTACGCGCTCTCCGAGGCGACCAGCTCGTCGCGGGTCAGGAAGCGTGCCCCCGTGCCCTGGACCGCCTTCGTGATGGCCGCGGTGGCGGCTGCCTTGTCCGTACCGGAATCGAGGGTGATGTACGCGCGGCGGGCCAGGCCGTCGCGGGCGTAGGCGGCGGACGGGGCGAAGCGTTCCGGGAGGTACGCGACGTCCTCGCCGCGCATGGCCTTGTAGACCGCCGCGACCTTCAGCGTGGCCTCCTCGCCGTCGCCGAGGAGGATCTTCTGCGACGTGCCGGCGTCCCAGCCCCACAGGTCGGGGGCGGCGATGCTGTTGTCGTCGAGTTTGTCGAGGGAGCCCTGGGTGATGGTGAGGTCCATGGTTCGCTTGAGCGCGGAAGTGTCCACGATCATGCCGTCGTTCTCGTCGTAGCGGTCCTCGTCGCGGGTGTAGACGGTGGTGAGGAGGGGCGCCGCGATCCGTACGCCGTCGATCTTCTTGACCCGGTCGACGACTTCGGGGCTGATGCCCGGGGTGCCGTCGGGGGCGAGGGCGTACTCGGAGGCGACCTGGTTGCGCAGTCCGTGGTCGCGGGCCGCGCCGAGCGAGTCGGTGGCGGCGAGCAGCGACAGGGCGAGGCCGACGGTCAGCAGGATGGGTGCCGCGGTGGCGGCGGTACGCCTGCGTGAGGTGAGCACGCTCTCACGGACCAGCATCGCGGTGGGCCCGGCGGAGTTGCGGAAGGGCCACATCAGCAGGCGGGCCAGCGGGCCGATGGCGAGAGGCGCGATGACGGCGGCGGCCAGCACGGGGACCAGCAGTTCGGTGACGTAGGTGTTGGGCGAGAGGATCGTGGCCGGTTTGCCCACGGCGATCCACGCCGCCAGTCCCACGCCGCCGCCCACGCCGAGGGCGCCGATCAGCAGACGGCCCGGCGTCATCCCGGAGTCGTCGACCGCGGCCTCGCGCAGCGCCTCGACGGGTCGTACGCGTCCGGCGCGGTGCGCGGCGGCGGCCGCTCCGCACAGCGCCACCAACACTCCGACGAGGAACGCGCCGGCCAGCGGCGCGGTCACCGTCCAGTGCAGCGAGGGCCGTACACGGAACCAGGGCGGTGAGATGTCGAGGTCGATGAGCATGTCGGTGAGCAACTGCGCCCCGTACAGGCCAAGGGCCGTGCCGAGCGCGGAGGCCAGCGTGCCCACGAGCAGGGCCTCGCCGCGGACCATGCGGCGGACCTGCTTGGGCGTGGCGCCGACGGTGCGCAGCAGGGCGACCTCGCGGCGGCGCTGGATGACGGCGAAGGCGAAGGTGGACGCCACGACGAAGACGGAGGTGGTGCCCGCGACGGAGGCCATCACCGGGACGAGCGTGATGGTGTTGTCGAGGGTCTCCCGGTCCTCGGCCTCGCTGGCATCGGCCTTGTGCCGGTCCTTGCCGGTGAGGACTTCGGCATCCTTGCCGACGACGCCGCGCACCTGATCGATCGGGCCGAGCGCCACCAGGGCCTGGATGCGCGGGGAGATCCGGGCGGCCTCGGCGTCGCCGAAGAACACCGCGTTCTCCCAGTCGACCGGGGCGACCGTGCCGGACACCGTGTACGTGGAGACTCCGGCGGCGGTCATCACCGTGACCTTCTCGCCGGTGTGCGCCTGATCGGAGGGGACGACGATCTCCCGGTCCCCGGTGGGCTGCTGTCCACTCGTCAGCTTGTAGCCGCCGAAGCGAGCGACCGCCCAGGGGTGGCCGACCTGGTTCTTCGGGCCGTCGTGGAGCTGGGCGTAGAAGGCCCGGTCGACGACGGTCTCCCCGGTGGCCGAGACCCGGTTCAGCAGGTCCTGCGTGACGCCTTCGGCCTCAGGCAGCGAGCGGACGCCGAGGTCGTGATGGGCGGGGTCCCAGTCGGGGTCGGTGGGCAGCACCACGGCCGAGGCCTGGGCGAACCGCTCGGGCGGGCGGTCGGGCAGGTCGAGCATCGTCATCAGTAGGACGCCCATGGCGGCTACCTGCGCGACGCCGAGCACGAGCGCCACGATGGTGCCGAGGAACGACACCCAGCGCGCCCGAAGGGTCTGGAGGGCGATGCCGAGCACTACGACACCGCCAGATCGGTCATGCGGGCGGCGACCGCCTCGGCCGTCGGCGTGACCAGCTCGCCGACCAGCGCGCCGTCGGCGAGGAACACCACACGGTCCGCGTACGCGGCGACGTTCGGGTCGTGCGTGACCATCACGATGGTGGTGGGCTCGTCGAGCTCGGGGTCGTCGGCACCCTGGCCGCCCGTGACCGGGCTGCCCACCAACTTGCGCAGCACTTCGAGCAGTTCACGGCCGGTGGTGATGTCGAGTGCGCCGGTGGGCTCGTCCGCGAAGAGCACGGCGGGACGAGTGACCAGCGCGCGGGCCACCGCCACCCGCTGTTGCTGACCACCGGACAGCTGGCTGGGCCGCTTGCCGGCCTGGTCCTCGAGGCCGACCTGGGCGAGCGCCCGCAGCACGGTCTGCCGACCGGGCTTGCGGCCGGCCAGCCGCAGCGGCAACCCGACGTTCTGTGCGGCGGTCAGGGAAGGCAGCAGGTTGAACGCCTGGAAGACGAATCCGGTGGACTCCCTGCGGAACTCCGTCAGTTGGGTCTCGTTCAGACCGCCTATGTCGGTGCCGTCGATGAACACCCGCCCGGACGTGGGCCGGTCGAGTCCGGCAGCACACTGCAGCAGCGTGGACTTGCCGGATCCCGAGGGCCCCATCACGGCCGTGAAGCTGCCGCACGGGAAGGACAGGTCGACCTCGCGCAACGCGCTGACCGCGCCACTGCCCGAGCCATAGGTTTTGGTGAGCGACACCAGCCGCACTGCGTCATCCATCGATTCTCCGTAGCGTCATGGTGGTGGGGGGACCGGCCGTCAGCTCCTGCTGAGGTCCGGACGCCTCGTCCTGGGCGCTCCGGTCTTCGCGCTCCGCCCCGGGGCGGGTGAACACGACGGTCGCCACCACGGCGAGCAGGGCCATCACTCCGGATGCGATGGCCAGTGTCCCACGCGTACCGACACCTTCGAGGAGGTAGCCAGTGCCGAGCGCGCCGAGCGAACTCGCCCCGGAGACAAGGAGCATGACGACGCTGCCGACCCTCCCCTGCATGGCGTCCGGCGTGATGCGCACCTGATGGGACATACCGGAGACCGTAACAGCGGCTCCTATATGCGACGTTATGAAGAAGAGAATCCCAAGTGTCACGGGATGCAACAGAAATACCGTTCCCGGCATGATCAGGGCCCAGGCGATATGCGCGTACATCATCACGCGTCGCATCGGCAGCCGCCTGCTCAGCCACCCGCCGCTGAAGGCTCCCAGAAGTCCGCCGATGCTGCCGGCCGCCATGATCAGGCCGACTGTACTCGCGGGTCTGCCCTGCTCCCTGACCATGACGGCGACGGTGAGGATGAGCCCCTGGAAGACGAGGTTACTGCCCGCGATGATGAGCAATGCCGAGCGGAAGTAGGCGCGTTGCCACACCCAGCGCAGTCCGCTGGAGATCTCCTCGCGCATTCCGCGGGCGCTCCTGGCCTTGCCCGAGTGCTTGTTGTGGGGGATCCGCAACCGGGCGAGCGTCAGCAGGGACATCAAGTACAGCCCGGTGCTGGACAGAAAGGGCACCCAGGCCGACAGGCCGAACATCACACCGCTCGCCGGATGCCCGACGAAGTTCACGGCGCGGGAGCGCGCCTCGTTCTGCGCCATCGCGGTGGACACCTGCTGGGGCGGTACGACCCCGCGCACGGCGGCCCGTTCGGAGAGCTGGTAGAACACGGTGAGACTGCCCTGCACGAAGGCGACGATCGCGATGTGCCAGACGCGTACCTCGTCCCCGGCGAGCGAGACGGCGACCGACCCGATCGCCAGTGCCCGGCCCGCCACGCACACGAGCATCACCCGCCGTCTGTCCCAGCGGTCCACCAGCACACCGGCGGGCAACTGCATGACCAGCATCGGCAGCAGGGCGCTGAAACCGACCAGGCCCGCGGCGCTCTTCGACCCGGTGTGCCAGAGCACCAGCAGGGTGAAGGCCATGGTGGAGGAGCGTTCCGCCATGACCGACAGCGCGGAACCGCCCCACAGCAGCCGGAACCGCCCGTTGCTGCGCAGCGGCGGCAGCTTCTCCTCGCCGCCGTCCCGCGTCTCCAGTTCCGTACCGGTCATCGTCCGTCCGCCCAGCACCACTCCAGGACCGCCATCGCGCTGTGCAGCTTGTGCGTGGCCTGCGTGAAAGCGATGCTCGCCGGCCCGTCGAGGACCTCGGCGGTGACCTCCTCGCCGCGGTGGGCGGGCAGGTCGTGCAGGAAGACGGCCTTCGGGCTGGACTCCCACAGCGCCCGGGTGACCTGGAACGGCGCGAAGACCTCGCGCCAGTCCTCGGTCGGCTTGCTGGTGCCGGTGGTCTGCCAGCGCGTGGTGTAGACGGCGTCGAGGTCGGCCGGCAGCGCGCTCATGTCGTGCCGCTCGATCACCTTCGCGCCGCTGCGGACCGCCTGCTCCGCCGCCTGAGCGAGCACCTCGGGCGCGACCCCGTAGCCGGGCGGCGTGCGCAGCTCCAGCTCGGTGCCGGGGAACCGGGTGAGGGCCAGCGCGAGAGCGGCGGCGCTGTTGTTGCCCTCGCCGACGTACAGCAGTCGCAGGCCGTCCACCCGCCCGAAGTGCCGTTGCAGCGTGGTCAGATCGGTGAGCGCCTGGGTCGGATGCTCCTCGGCGCTCATCGCGTTGACCACCGACATGTCCCCGGCGGCCGCCCAGGTCCGCAGCTCCGCGGTGGCGTCGGCGGTCCGGGCCACCAGCAGGTCCAGCATTGCGGCGAGCACCCGCCCGGTGTCCTCGCTGGTCTCACCGGTGTTGGTCTGCAGATCACCGGGCCCGAACGTCACGGTCTGCGCGCCCAGGCGCAGCGCCCCGGCTGTGAACGCGGTACGGGTCCGGGTCGACGTACGGCGGAAGTAGACACCGACGACGGCGCCGTCCAGTGTCTTCGCCCGTGCTCCCGAGGCGAATTCGACGCCTCTGGCCACGATGCCGCGCAGCTCGTCGTCGGTCAGGTCGGTGATGGAGATGAGGTGTCGCGCGGATCCCATGGCGATGGGGGTCCCTTCTGGTGGGGCTCTTTTGGAACGGGAGGTGGGGCGAGGTTCAGCGGGCGTCGGTGAGGAGTGCGTCGATCTCGGCCCGCACCCGGTCCTCGATCTCCACGGCGAGCTGCGCCACGGTGGGGCGTTCGAAGGCGACCCGAACCGGCAGGTCGAGGTCGTACTCGGTCTGCAGCCGCGAGATCAGCCGTACGGCGAGAATGGAGTGTCCGCCGAGGTCGAAGAAGTTGTCCTCGACGCCGACCTTGTCCAGGCCGAGGACCTGACCCCAGATGGCCGCGATGCTCTCCTCGACCTCGCTGCGCGGGGCGATGTACGTGTCCGCGGCGCCGGCCTCGGGATCCGGCAGGGCACGCCGGTCGAGCTTGCCGTTCGCCGTGAGCGGGATGCTGTCCAGCTCGATGTACGTCGACGGGATCATGTACTCGGGCAGCACGGACCCCAGGGCGTCGCGGAGGTCGTCGGCTCCACCGACGACGTAGGCGACCAGTCGCTGGTCGTCGGTGACGGTCACGGCCGCGTCGGAGACCTTCGGGTGGGCGATCAACGCGGCCCGGATCTCCCCGAGTTCGATGCGGTAGCCGCGCACCTTCACCTGGTCGTCGATACGGCCCAGGAACTCCACGGCGCCGTCGGCGCGCCAGCGCGCCAGGTCACCGGTCCGATAGATCCGGGTGCCGGGCTCGCCGTGCGGGTCGGGCAGGAACCGCTCCGCCGAACGCGGCGAGTCACCGGTGTAGCCGCGCGCGACGCCGAGGCCGCCGACGTACAACTCCCCCACGACGCCCACCGGCACGGGACGCAGCTCGGCGTCCAGGACACGCATGTGGACGTTGGGCAGGGGTCGGCCGATGGGCACCACACCGTCGAACGGCGCCTCGATCGGGAAGACACAGGTGCCGACGGTCGCCTCGGTCGGGCCGTACTCGTTGAATATCCGTCCGGCGCCGAGGAGTTGACGCCAGCGCTCCACGAGCGCACCGGGCAGAGCCTCTCCCGCGACCACGATCCGTGTCGTGAGCCCACGGACCTGGTTGTCGCTCAGCTGGCTACCGATCACGTCCAGGTGACCAGGTGTCAGCTTCAGGAACGAGAACGGGCCCGCCTCCGCCAACTCCCGCCCCAGCTCCGTCAACTCACCGTCGAACAGCCACACCCGCTGCCCGGCCGCCAACGGCGCCCACACATTCGGCACGACCAGGTCGAACGCCACCGACGAGAACACCGGCGCACCACCCGAACCGCACGAAGCCAACTCCCGCACCGCCCAGTCCACATGATTCACAAGACTGCGATGCGTAACCTGCACACCCTTCGGCCGACCCGTCGACCCCGACGTGAAAATCGTGTACGCCAGCGCATCCAGATCCACCGACGGCAGCCACCCCGCCTCGGGGTGATCCTCATCCACCCGCACAACATCCACGGTGAAGCGGTCCACATACGCGGCCGACGTCACCGCAACCGACACCCCGGCATCCGCCAGCATGCCCTCCACCCGCTCACGCGGCAGCATCGGATCGAGCGGCACATAACCGGCACCCGCCCGCCACACCGCCAGCAACGCCACCACCAGATCCACCGAACGATCCAGCAACACCGCCACCGACGACTCAGCACCTGCCCCACGGGAACGCAGCACCCCCGCCAGACGATTCGCCCGGTCCTCCAGCTCACCGAACGTCAGACGCAGCCCCTTCGCCTCCACCGCCACCGCACCCGGCGACTCGGCCGCCCGCTCAGCGATCAGCTCGGAGACCGACACCTCACGCACCGGCGTCACCGTGTCATTCCAGGACGAAAGCACCAACTCCCGTTCGCCACCCGGCAGATACGTGGACTCCGCGCTCCCGTCCACGTCCTGGGCCACGGCCTCCAGGACGGCCCGGTACATCGACGCCAGCCGGTCGACGGCGGCCGGGGTGAGGCGGCGGGGATCGGCCGTGAGGAGCAGACCACTCGCACGGGCCGCTATGGCAAGGCCGAATTCCGTCGCGCCCTCGCCCATTCCGGAGTCCGCGTCGACGATGTCGGACTCGGCCTGGGCGTCCTTGAGATCGAGATAGCTGAAGCGGACGTCCAGCAGGCGGGATCCGTCGGCCAGTTCGCGCTGCATCACGGGCATCGGGAAGCGACGGTGGGGCCAGAGGGCCGCCTCCTGGTCGTAGACCTGACGGACGAGCTCGCGCCAGGTGCGCGCGCCGCTCCGGAAGGCGAACGGCACGGTGTTGAGGTACATGCCGTAGACGCGCTCCGCGCCCAGGATTTCCGGGCGACCGCTGCAGACGAGTCCGGTGTGGAAGGCCTCCTCCGGGGTGAGCAGGCTCATCACCTTCAGGTGGGCGGCGTGCAGAACGGCCTTCAGCGAGGTGCCGGTGTCGCTCGCGGCGGCGCGCAACGCCGGCGCGAGGTCGGCGAGCGGAACGCGGACGGTGTGCGCAGGACGGGGCGTCTCGTCACCGCCCCAGCCCGAGGGCAGTTCGAACTTGGCGTGGCCCTCGATGACACCACGCCAGTATCCGCGGTCCTCGTCCGACTCCAGGGAGGCCCGTTCGGCCGCCACGAAGTCCGCGTAGCGCACGGCGGGCGGCTCCGGCGCGGGCAGCGACTCGCCGCCGCGCACCCGCAGGTAGCCCTCCACGACCTCGCTGAGCAGCGAACGGTGGCTCCACCCTTCGGTGATGGGGTGGCAGACGCTGACCGACAGCCACCAGGCCTCGTCCGACTCCACGAGTGCCGAAACCCTCAGCAGAGGCGGGCGCTCCAGGTCGAAGGTGGCGGCGCGCTCCCCGACCACGTGCTCGCGACGAGCTGCCGCCTGGCTCTCCTCGTCCTGCCCGCGCAGATCGTGCACGGTGACCGGAATCTCCGCGCTCGGGTGGATGAGCTGCAGCGGTACGGAGTAGCCCTCCAGCGCGAACGACGCCCGCAACATCTCGTGCCGTTCCACCAGCGCCCTCGCCGCCTGTTCCAGCGCACCGGCATCGAAGGCCCGGCCGTCCCTGATCCGGAACGTGGTGGTGTTGTGGTACTTGTTCAGGCCGTCGTCGGCCAGCATCTCCACCAGCATGCCGAGCTGCACCTGGGCCAGCGGGAAGGCGTCGGCCAGCCCCTCGGGCAGTTTGGCCCTGTCCTCCTCCGGGATCAGGCCGAAGGGTGCCACGACAGCGGGCTCCGCCGCGGGCGTACCGGCACTGGCGCGCAGCGCTGTCGCGAGTCCTGCCACGGTCCGGTGGCGGAACACATCGCCGACGGCTGCCTCGAAGCCTTCGGCGCGCAGGGCACCGACCAGGGCGATCGCCTTGATGGAGTGGCCGCCGAGATCGAAGAAGTTGTCCTCGACGCCGAC
>NZ_JBITGS010000087.1:0-14769 GCF_044457265.1 Streptomyces sp. NPDC050564
CATCCAGCTCCGCCCCGACCTGATCGACGGCTGCCTTGCAGGCACCGGACTCACGCTCACCCACCAGCCGACAACAATCCGAAGAGCTCAGTAACTACCAACACGGGCCGGAGGAGCCGCTACTCGGCCGGCCCACGGCGCCACAGGGCCCGACGACGCCCCTCAGCGTCGGGAGGTGCCAGAGCAGGGCGCAGCGCCGCGTGGAAGGCCTCCAGAGCCCGTCCCATACGGTCGTCATCTCCGTAGCTCTCCGCGGCCGCCATGAACACCTCGTCGGCTGAGGCCGCGAGCCCCGGCTCCTCACGCCTCAGGAGCGGCGCGACGGCTGCCCCGAGTCGGCTCAGGGGTGCGGCCAGTCCCGCCGCGGACACCGCGCTGTCGTTGTCCCAGCGCTCCACCACGCGGCCCGCCTCTTCGAGAAGTGCCGGCACCGCGGCCGTCCCTCGCCTGCTGGACACGAGAGCAGCTGCTCCGCCCTCGTCAGGGCACGCAGCACGACCCGGGCCTTCGCTCCCCGGCCACCCCAGAGGTGATCGTGCGTGTTTCCCGCGACCTTGAGCGCGAGTACGGCCGTCACCAGCTCGTTGGCCTGAGCCTCGAGCGCTGCGCGGTCAGCCGCGGCATCCTTCCGTGCCTCCCTCTTCCGCGTACGCCGGTCGTTCTCCCACCCACCGATGAACACCAGCACGACGGCACCGACGGCACCGGCCGCTGTGTTGAGCAGTTCGCTGTTCACGTGCATGACGACTCAGCAGCGGCCCCACAAGTTTCCCGCCGTATCGGTCCTGTCCAACTTCGAGTGAGAACAGGATCAATTAGTGAAGGGAGGTGATTGCCATGGTGGAGTGCGGAACGTGCGGCCACCCGGGCGCGCACGCTGCCATCGTGCCGCCCGAGGGCTGGCCCAAGCGCTGCCCCGACTGTGCACGCTGTGCGGCGGAGGCCCGAGCCGAGCAGGAGCACGGCGAGTAGCCCAACTCTGTGCGCTGGATGCCGGGCAAGCCCAGCGCGACGAGCTGTCAGTCCTCGTTCATAGGATCACGGCATGTCTGATGCCTTCACCGTCTTGTGGACCCATGACACGTGCCGTGCTCTGCGCAGGGCGGGTCGTGTGGGCGAGCGGCCGCCGGTCGCCTTCAGCGGCGTCCATTCCTCCCTGCCCGCCTGGTCGGGTGCCCGTGGTGGGGACGAGGTGTACGCGCTGCATGTCAACCGGTGCGTCGTGTTCGTGGTGAGCCGGATGCGAGTGATCGACATGGAGCGGCGCGACTGCTGTGGCACCGCCCCCGCGACGTGGCAGGACCCGGCGTTTCCCGGGCACGGCGACTGGTCGATGCTCGGCGCTGGCGGCTGCGGCGCTGTGCCCGTGCACGTGGACGCGACGCCCGTACGCTTCGATACACCGATCCCCGGCAATCTCCTGGCGGGACTTACCTGGCGCAACCGCCGAGGCCAGACCCGCGGTCTGAAACATGTGGTGGACGGCCGGCTCGAACGCTCGGCCAGTCTTCAGGCGTTCTACCGTCTGACCCCCGAGTCCGCCGGCGAGTTGGCGGAGGTCGTCGGCACTACCGTGCGAACGGTCGCGTGACACGGCGGCACGGGAGGAAGCACGCGCAAACCCGACTCTGGTCGTGACCAGCGGCTTTTGACGGATCGTCTGGATGGCGGTGGGCGTTGGCGCGTACCGTGGCAGTGAGACCCGTTTGGAGGAGCCGATGAGCGCCCAGCCCGATCACGCTCCCGTCCCGTCGGCGCCGATCGCGCCGACCGCGGCCGCGCAGCTGCTCGCCCAACTCCGGCTCAGCACGCGCGCGGCTACGTGGGTGCCGGCGTTCGAGCAGGACTGGTCGCGGGCGCTGGAGGACTCCCGGCACTCCTACAGCCTCAGCCCGCTGCACGACGTCGTACGAACCTGGCAGGCCCGCCTCGAGACGGTCACCGCGGTGACCGATTTCCTGGCCTCCGGCAGGGACGACTCCGACGGCGTCGCCCTGGCCGACGCGCTCGGCGACCGGCGGTGAGCGATACGCCGTGGCCCGCCCGCCTGTCACCGAAGGCGCTGGCCGTCCTGGACCACCTGCCTGAGCACGCCCGCGCCATGCTGCGCGACGTGATGGACATCGCCGGCCGCGACCCGTGGTCCTTCCCGCCCTTCGACAGCCGCGACCCCGAAGGCGAGGACGTCCGGGCGGCCGCGGTCGGACATCTCACCGCCGTCTACTGGATCAACCGCCCGGCCGGACGCCTGTACGTCATCGACATCGTCTGGCTCGGATAGCCACCGCGCACCGGGTGCCTCCCTGGCCTGCGCAACGGCGGGTGCCGGTAAGAACGCTAAGCTGGCCGACCTGCTGCCGGAGTCCGGCGCATTACCCGATGACCAGACCGCCACCGTGGCTGTCACCTGGTCCCTGTCCATCCAACGCGCCAACCAGATCCGCCCGGCGGGCCTGGCCCGCCCCATGAGCACCTCGGACCACCGTCGGCCCATGCGATGCCAGTCGGCACCGCCCTCGGACTGCTCACCATCCTCCAGGAGCCAGACAGCGAGCGCGGTATCCAGTTCAGCACGCTGCTGTGTGCTCAACTCGGCGTACCGAACCCGCTCCAGCAGGCGGTGCACTGTAAGAGCCTGCCACCGGCCGAGGGTGTCCGAGCAGGACAGCGAGACTCGACTCCCCGGCCGATCCCTGCGCAGCCACCAGAGGGCAGCGGCGAGAGGCTCACTGGTCACCCCGTCCTCCGGCTCGCCGTCGAGAACGACGAGCCGATACAGCGCCGGAACGGACCTCTGCCACCGCCCCCAGTCAGAAGCGGGCCCGGCAGCCCCAGAGAACGCTTCCGGATGCAGGGCATGCAGGGCTCCCGAAGCCTGTTGCAGGGCGGTCCACTCGCTGGCGAACTCGGCGAACCCGTACTTGCCTGTCTCCAGAGCCGTACCCACCCTGATCAGGGCCTGATCGAGATCGGCGGCTGCATGATCCACGGACACGTAGGCCGCGAGGGCCAGTCGCTCTGCCTCCGCGTGGTGCTGGAGCCACCGGTCGCGGCGAGGGCCGCGACGCACCGGATCGGGCGCTGTCTGCTCTGCCTCGTGGTCAGCGAGGTAGGCCCAAAAGGCGTACCGAGCCTGGATCTGTAGACCCGCGCTCGCCCGCTCCGCTCGCCACGCGGCCTGGTTGCGGGGCCTGCCCTGAGGCCGTGCTGCGCAGACCGCGTGTCCCACAGGCGCCGATCCCCTCGAGCGCTCGGGTGCTGTTCCTGCCACATCGACGCCGTGTGCTGGTCGGCCGAGTTCAGCTGTCTCCTGGCCCGCCACTGGACAGCACGTGTCTGAGCCGCAGCCGCTGCCTCCGGGTCGCCGTCGAACCGGTCCTGCGCCCATGCATGCATGTCCTCACTTGAGGCCCCGACGAAGCCGGCGACCTCCGCCGCTTCCCGGCTACTGCGAATCGTCTCCAGCAGAAAGGACTCCGCCGCCTGCCGCAGCTCGGGAACTGCGTTGCTTGCCGCATGAAGACGCCGAAACCCCATCAAGTAGTAGGAAAATGGGCGTACCGCGGCGGGCATGCTGGAGTCCGAGTCGACGCTGTTCATGTGCCGCAGCAACTCTGAGAGTTCGGCCGCCGTGGCGCGGAACCGCTCCCAGCCCGCCTGGTCAACCAGGCCAGCGCGGGTGATGACCTCGGAGGGAGGTAGATGACGGAAGTAGGCGGCCCACTTCGCCGCAGCCGCGTCCCACGAGGAGACGCCTGTCCCCGGAGCCGACCCGACCGCGGCGCTCAAGACGCCTGCCAACCAACTCCCCGCCACAGTGAGAGGATCCCGCACCCCTGTCGCCTGACGACCCTCACGGCCCGGCGACGTCGCCAGCGCCCGCGTCGTGACCTCACGTGTCTCAAGAAGCGTGGAACCGTCCTCACCCAGTTCCAGCACCAGTCCGTGGAGGCCGGCGCGCTCACAGCCCAGCAGGTGGGCGAGGACGTGCGTGACCTCCGAGGTCACCCAGTGTGCCTCGACCTCGCCAGCGGCAGAGAGTCCCAGTACCGCGTAGTCCGGCGGCTGGGAGACGGGGGCGGCATCGGGCTGGCTCATCAGGTCGGCACTCCTTGGGACATCGCACGTCGCGCACTGATCACGCGACACGTCTGCACCAAGACTGCGAACCGCGCATTGCGATGTCTCCCTCCACCCAGAAGAAACCTCCGCTGCTCCCACCGGGCGCAACGACATCGGACAATTCCGCCCGCCTCACGGGAAGCGCCATGCCCTTCTCGACGGCACGGTGGGCCTCTTCGTGGTGCTGCGGTCCGGGCAGTCGGAGCAGGCCTGCCGGTGGCATGTCGGGCACCAGGGGCGGGTCGTAGGTGGAGCCGTCCTGCCAGCCCTTGCTATAGGCATGGATGACGTCACCGGTCCGTCCCCTGGGTTACCGACGAAATGCGGCTCGCCAGGTGACGGAATGCCGGTCGCGGAGTCTGCGGGCCGGTCGGCCAGCTCGCGTCCTGTCCGCTGTCATCCAATCGAGGCGTTTGACAGCGAACCCAGTCGTTTCGGATTCCTTGCTAGCGAACCTAGTCGGACTCCAAAATGCGGTCGAGTGTCCGGCGCCCCATTCTGCTCATCGTCGGATTGCTCTCGACGTAGTACCAGACAACACCCATGGCCTGTTCGAACGCCCATGCCTTGCCGCGCTCCCACTCCAGATCGTCACAGGCCAGTGTCTGCCGGAGCACTTCCCGCGGGCCTGGCTGCAACAGGTGCCAGGCACTGACCAGATCCAGCGCGGGGTCGGCCGGGCCGAAGCCGCCGGTGTCGAGTACGCCGCTGAGCCGGTCTCCCGCGACCAGTACGTTGCCGGGAATCAGGTCACCATGGCTCATCACGTCGGCAGCCGTGCGTGGCAACTCCCGGAGGTGGCTCCACACTTGGCGCAGCCGGGGCACGTCGAGCAGCCCCTCGCTCTCCTCGAAGCACTGCGCCATCCAGTCGTCGTGGTGAGCGAGAACGCCGCCACGGTTCTCGCCGCTGAAACGCCGCCCCCGCGTCTCGGCGTCCCGCAGGGCTGCGATGAAGGCCGCAAGGTCCTCGGCGAAAGCGTCCGACCCACTCGGGTCGGCATCGAAGGCGACCGTTCCCGGCAGCCATGTCTGGATCGACCACGGCATGGGGTATCCCGCTCCAGGCTTTCCCAGGGCGACGGGTTCCGGAACGGGGAACCGAGACACCTGTGCCAGCTCCGCGCTCGCCTGGGCTTCCCATTCCAGAACCGCCAGCGCCTCCGCGGCATCGGTCAGACGCAGCGGGAAACGCGCGGAGAGGTCGTCCCCGATGCGGAAGATGGCGTGGACCGTCCCGGTCGACGACAGGAGTTGGATCGCCTTGCCGCTCCACTGAGGGAACTGTTCTTGGATCAAGGTCGCAACGATGTCGGTGGTCACGTCCACTTGGTCATCGTGCATGGTCAATCTCGCAGGCCCTTCCACTAATCCAGTTCGAAACGACGGAAGCAGTCCAGATCAACTGAGACGACAGCCAGTATTCAGACGCCAGGTTCCAGATCAACTGAGATTTTTTCGGCCACCCAGGTGTCTCAACCGTTCTGGCCGAGCGACTCGGTACAGCAGTCAGACGCTGATCTGGCAGGGCTGGCGAACGGGTAGAAGGTGGCCACCGGGTGGTTGATCGCGAGTTCCGGCCGCCAGGCGGTAAGGCACTGGGCGCTCGGGATGAAGAGACCGTTCGGGAGCCGGTCGAGAGGGTGCCAGCGCCAGTCGCCCACGCTCTCGTTCGGCTGCGTTGCCGGATCACCGTTCCACTGGGTCACGACCGCGGGCACCGTCGTGCGTACGACGGGGCCTACCTGGTCCACGAGCACGCCGAGCAGGACGACGTCCTCCTCGCGGGCACGGCAGCCGGTCTCTTCGTAGAGCTCGCGGATGACCGCGTGTTCCAGGGATTCGCCGGGCTCCACGGTCCCGCCCGGGAGCTCGGTGGTCCCGCGGCGGTGGACTCCCAGCAGGAGTCCGCGGGGTCCGTGCAGGATCGCGCCGACCCCGAGCGCGGCGTTGGGCTCCGGCGGGCGGGTCGTGCGCGGCCGGCTGCTGGCGGAGGCGTGGCTGTGCGCGCGGTAGAAGCGGACGGAGACCGGATTGTCGTCCTCGTGCGCGTCGAGTACGTCGATCCCGTCGATGAGGAGGCCGTTGTCGACGCAGAGGTCCTCCCACAGCTTCGGGGTGAGCACCCACATCTCGACAGTCTGGTCCTGGCCGCCGGCGAGCGGCAGGATCTCCGCGCGCGGCGTGACGCTCGAAGAGGGCCCGTGCCCGTGGGAGTTGGTGTGCAAGACGGAGAAGGCGAGGCGCCCGCCGGGCTTCAGGGCCAGCCGGAGGGCGGGCAGCAGGCGATGGGGGTCGATGTAGCCGAAGCCGTGGATGGAGTAGATCACGTCGTAGGGCTCGGCCTGGTGCAGGTGGTCGACGGCGTCGGCGTGGATGAGGGTGAGACCCGGGAGGTCGCCGTAGCGGGCGAGGGCGCGTGCGTGCTGGCTGGCGGATGCTTCGACGGCGTCGACCGTGGCTCCGTGCTCGCGCACCAGGTGGGCGGCGTGTTTGCCCAGGCCGGAGCACAGGTCCAGGACGCGCAGGCCGGTCAGGTCGCCAAGGACTTCGGCGCCGGGGCCGGTCGGCCAGAATCCCCAGGAGATGCGGTCGATTTCCGGGATGTCGGTGCCTCGTTGCAGATGGTGGGTGCCGTACGTGGTCCAGGCGCGGGCGTTGACGGCTTCGGGCTCGGTGCTGTGCATGGCGCTCCTTGGCGTCGGGGGAGTGGCGGGGCCGCGCCGGCTGCACGGCCCCGCGTGGACCTCTGCTGGGGGCCGCGGGTCAGCGGTCCTGGGCGAGGGCGTACAGCTCGCCGAGCAAACTCCCCTCGGTCGCGACGAGTTCGTCGACCATCAGCTGCGGCAGGGCCTTCGCGACGGCGGTGAGCATCACAGCCGCGCCGATGCCGGACAGCAGCTGGCATACGACGATCGTCAGGGCCATGCGCCGGTCGACGTTCCAGGCCAGGCGCGCCGTATGGATCAGGGCCGCGGGGATGCGGCGGGCCATGTCCCACAAGGTGGCGTCGTCCATCGCGCGCCGGTATTTGCGCCCGTTGTAGTCGAGCTCCGGCGGTGCCGAGGGCTGCGGAGGGCCCGTCCGCGCGGCCGGGAGGGACGCCGCCTCGCCGCTGACGTCTGCTGCGCCGGCGGCCGGGGAGTCGATCTGGTTGTGCGGTGCGGTCATGCGAACACCCCCGCCATCAGCCGGTCCAGGGTGCGCCGTCCGCGTGCGGTGAGGTGGGGGTCGTCGAGCTTCGGTCCCCAGACCAGGCAGCTCACCGCGTCGATCGCCGCGAGGCACTTCAAGGCGTGCTGCTCCTCGACGGTGAGGTTGCGGCCGTAGCCCTGGAGGCACTCGGCGCGCAGGTCGGGCCGATCGGTCCAGGTGGAGCAGGCCATCAGCACGAAGAACCGGCTCTCCTCTTCCATCGCCGGCTGCCCCGACGCTTCCACCACTCCGGCTTCCCCCGACTCGACCCCGGCCCGTGGCTCCGTGACCGCCTCGCCGCCCGACAGGATCTCCGTCATCGTCTCCCGGGTGATCTCCAGACGGGATAGCACCGTCTCCTGCTCGGCAAGGCGTTCGGTCAACTCCTCAAGCCGAGCGCGCAGTTCACCGATCTCCTCCCGCGTGGCAGCCTCTCGCCGCTCGATCTCCTCCAGCCACGACACCATCGCCGCCACCCCCGGAATCCGGTCACCCGACACCACGACGATCGAGCAACCAACCCTCGGTCAGCAACCACGCAGGTCAAAGCTCCCTACGGAAGAGCTGCACCCGCGAGCATCTCGCTGCACATCTCGACGCACTAGGAAAGCCCTTCTTCCATGCCCTCGCACCGGCCAACTCGCCTGAACCAGGCCGCTGTTCGAACCCTGCGGGTCTGTAAAGCGAGCGGATAGAGAACAGCCAGTTACGGGCGCGCTTTGGCGTGGGCCTGCACAGGGGTTCCTTGCGGGCGGCGCGGTAGCTGTGTTGGGCCGTCGGCACTCGGCCGTTGACCACGATTCCTGGCTTCGGGTGCGTCGCCTCACTGCTGGGGGGTGCAGTCGTAGAGGAAGAAGCTGCCGTCGGTGCGGCGGGCGTAGGCGGTGGGCCGGATGCGGGTGCAGTGGGACTTCACCCACGTGGTGGCGGAAGTGGTGGGGCGCTGGGTGGTGAGGAGCGCATAGCGCAGCTGGTGGGTGGCGACGAGGTTGCCGACTTGCTGGTCGGTGGGGAAGGGGGTGCTCCCGGTGAAGCCGCCCATGACGAGGATGGGTTCGGACTTCGCGCGCAGCAAGGGCTCGGCGGTGTAGGCGGCCTGGGTGGCGAGTAGGTACTTCTCGCCGTGGCGGTGCGTGGTGAGGTAGTCGAGCAGGGCGGTATCGCGGGCGTTGGGCCGGTCGAGCCCTCTCCTTCGTGGAGCGTGGCGGGGATGCTTGTAGTACGACTTGCCGACCGGGCCGGCCATCGGCGAGGTGACGGCGCCCGCATAGAGCGGGTTGAGGCCGGAGAGGGCCCAACCGGCCGGTACGACCAGGGTCGCCGCGATCCCGGCGGCGAGGGCGGCGTGGATCATCCGCGGGGAGGTGCGCGGTCCGCGGCTCCACAGGCCCACCACGCCGCACAGCGCGAGCATCACGGCGACCGGCAGTAGCCAGGAGACGAATCGGGTCGGCCAGTCGAGCACCAGCGCCCACACCACCGTCAGCACGATCGCCGCCGGCAGGGCCAGGTGCCGCCGGCCGCCCGCTTCGTGCTCCGCCGCCAGCACCGGTTCGTACCTCGCCTCGTACTCCGATCGGAAGAGCGCGAGCCCGCCGCCGGCCAGCGCGGCGAGCGCCGGGGCGATGACGGCCGTGTAGTAGGCGTGGTTGCCGTTGGAGGCGCTGAACACCAGGGTGTGCACGGCCAGCCAGCCACCCCACATCACAAATCCCGCGCGCAGCAGGTCGGTTCGCGGTTGCCCGGCGCGCCAGACGACGCCCAGGACCGTGGCGAGCACGGCGAGCGGCAGGAACCAGGCGACCTGCGGGCCGACCGTGTGGTTGATCAGCATGTCCCAGCCCGTGTTGCCCGTGGTGCGGCTGGCGGCGGTGCCCGCGACGGAGCCGAACGCGGTGGAGTCGCTGCTGAAGCGGCTCAGGCCGTTGTAGCCGAAGACGAGGGTGAACGGATCGTTGTTGGACGTGCCGTCGAGGTACGGGCGGCTCGCGGCCGGTGTCGCCCAGGCGATCAGCGCCCAGGAGCAGGAGACCGCCAGCGCGACCGCTCCGGCCAGCATGACGCGCAGCGCCCGCTTCAACCGAGTTCCGGGTGCGGCGAGTTGGTAGACCGCGGCACAAACCGGCAACACCAGCCACGCCTGCAGCATCTTCGCCTGGAAGGCGAGCCCGACCCAGACCCCGCAGGTGAGCAGCGGCAGCAGCCGCTCGGTGCGCACCGCCTTCTGCAGCGCGCCGGCGGCCGCCACCAGGAGCAGGGTGAGCGCGGTGTCCGGGATGGTGGCCCGGTTGAGCACCACGGTCACCGGGGTGAGGGTGAGCGTCAGCGCGGCGATCAGCGCGGCCAACGGACCGGCCCAGGGCCGCACGATCCGGTGCAACAGCCATACGGTGAGCACGCCCTCGACGACCTGCGGAAGCGCGGCTGCCCAGGTGTGCGGGCCGAAGAGCCAGACGGAGACGGCGTCGGGCCAGAAGGCACCGGGCAGTTTGTCGATGCTAATCGACCCGCTCGCGTCGAGCCCGCCGAAGAAGAAAGCACGCCAGCTGCCGGCCATCGACCGTATCGCGGCGCCGTAGAAGGGGTGGAGCGCGGCGTGCCCGAGACCCCAGGAGTACAGCACGGTGGCGACGACCAGTACCGCGGCGAGCGCCGGGCGCTCCCAGTGCCGGGCGTCTTCCGGCAGGCCGGAGCTGCGGCCTGCCCTCCGGCGGCCTCGGTGCGCTCCGGTGGGCCGGGCGGCGGGGATTGCGGTCATGGCGGTGGTCCTCGGATCAGCAGGTCAGGTGAGGCGGCGGTGTACGGGCGGGGGGATCACAGTCGGCGGGCCGCGCGGAAGCCGCGGGCGTAGAAGTCGGCGCCGTCCAGCAGGGAGTGGCCGGACATGTCGCCCATGGTCGGGCCGTTGGCGGCGGAGCGGCTGGAGTAGAAGCGGTGTCGGCCCTGGTCGTCGAGGCCCATGTACATGCCGCAGTGGTCCTGGTCGGGGTCCTCCTGCTGCGCGGGCAGCGTGAGCCTGGATAAGTACAGCAGTTGCGGCGTGCCGCCCGACGTCACCAGCCGGGGCGGAATCGCCCCGTGCCCAGATGCCGTTCTGGCGTTCACCCCGGCCAGCGGCACTGTCTTGCCGCCGGCCGCCACTAATTTGCCGGTGTGCCGGTCGAGCAGTGCGTCGCCGAGAACCGTCTTTCTGGCAGAGGTCAGCGCCTTGAGCGTGGTCGCGGGGGTCGATGTGCTCGTCGCCGCGGAGGCGCCCGCCGCACGGCGTACCGTGCTCGCCTCGGCGTCGATCGCGGTACGCAGCGACTGGGCGGTGTCCGCGGCGATCTGCTGCTCCCCGTTCAGCACGGCCTGCGGGATGGGGGCGGCGCGGACGCCGTCGATGCCGATCATGGTCAGGGCGGCGACCACCAGCAGGAGTACGACAAGTGAGGCTATCGGCGGGCGCACCCCGCCAAGCATCGGTATATCGGCGCGGCGGCGGATGCGGTGTCGGCGCGGCGCTCGGGGTGCGGAGGGCAGGGGAGCGGATCCTTCCTCAACTGGCGCCGAGCGCCCAAATGTTCGATGGAGCGAACATCCTAGCCCCCGACTGTCACATCACCATCACATGTTCGCCCAACGTGTCGTACGAGTTGACGGAACCCCTGGGCGGCGGCGACCCATGCGAGACCGCCACCCCCGACATGCGAAGGGCCGACCCGCGAACGGGCCCGGCCCTTCGCATGCCCGGACAGCTTGTCCGGTCAACGGACGAAAGAGATCTCCGGGTACTTGTCGGCGGGCCCGCCGAGCAGGGTGCTGTGCTTGTGACGCAGCTCCTGGTCGAAGAAAGCGGCGAGGTAGACGCGCTGGACCTGGACCGCCCGGTTCGGGTCGATCGTGCCGTACTGCTGCTGGAGCTGAGCCTGGGAGAGCCCGAGCAGGCCCGCCTCCTGCGGCACCATCCACTCCTGGTCGCTGAACGACAGGTGCGCCGCGCCATGGAGCTTGATGTCGACCCGGTACCCCTTCAGATGCGACCACAGCGTGCGCCACGAACCGTCGTTGTTGCGGTTGTGGGTGCCCGAGCTGAAGAGCATGAAGGGACGGTCCAGGTCCTTGCTCGGCGCCGTCCCGAAGAACTGGCCGTCCAGGTTGGCACCGGCATCGATGCGCTTGTCGAGCTGCATGGCGGTGTCGACCGCCGCGCCGCCCAGCGACCAGCCGAACATCCCGATACGGGACGTGTCCACCGACTGGGCCAGCCCGGCGGGGAGCGTCGCGTGGCCGGCGTCCGGATTGCCGCCACTGCTGATCTTCCCGAGGGCGTTGATGACGAACTTGATGTCGGCCGCGCGCACCTTGAGTGTGTCGGAGGAGTGCGTGCCCGACGGCATCCTGTTGACCTCGAGCCGGTTGCCGGGGAACTGCACCTCGTTGGCGTCGTGGGTGTGGTCCACGGTGACGACGAGGTAGCCCCGGCTGGCGAGATCCTGGGCGAGCGCGGTGCCCATGGCGCGGTCCGAGTGCAGCCCGGTCGAGTACAGCAGGACGGGCAGCTTGCCGAGCGAGGTCTTCACCGGGGCGAGGACATGGCCCGCGGTCTTCGGCAGGGTTACCTGCTGCGGCGACAGTCCGCGCGAGGCGAGGAAGTGGGCCCCGGAGATCGACGGCTGCCACGGCGCTTGATAGTGCCCGGACGTGGCGGTGGCCGGATACCAGAGCGACACCATCACCTCGCGCTTGCCGCCCACATACGGATCCGTGCGGGACGAGTCGACGAGGTGCAGGCCGACCATGCCCACGCTGTGCGGCCCGGTCGGCGCGGGCATCTTGAGCTGCAGAGCGGACGCGGCCGTGCGGCTGGACGTGAACGCTTCAGCGCCTGCCGACTTCTGGGAGAGCGGCGCCTCGTCGTTCTGGGGCGCCCAGTCCGTGTTCGGGTCGGGATCGTCGGGCGAGAACCCGGTGGCCGTAGGCGTTTTGGACGCATTCCCGGCGGCCATCGCCGGCGTCATCCCCACACCCAGCGCGACGGCCAGCGCACCCGCCGAACCGACCGCTCTGGCGATCGCTCTACGACGTGGGCGCGGGCGGCGGTGCTTCATGGAACCCCCTTGTTGGTCAGCGATCGTAGAACGCGCGATCGACTGCCGCATACCGTACCGTCGCAGCGTCGGGCGAAGTTGCGCACCCACGAAGAGAGATGGGTGCGGTTCCTCTGAAGGGAAAGGTCGAGCTGAAGGAAGGCTGAGCGGGGCTGTGCTCGGGGCTGCTCGTCTCTACCGTGGTGGTGGAGGAGGGGTAGCGGATGGGCTCGCTGTTCGAGGAGTTGGAAGCGCGCGAGGCGGCTGCCCGGGTGCGGGTGGAGGAGCTCGAAGCCGAGCTCGCCGAGCTGTCCGGGAGACTGGATCTGGCGCGGGAGAGCCTGGAACGGTTGCGGATCGCGCGGGAGATGGTCGCCGAGGTGCTCGCGGAGATGACCCCGGAGAAGTCGGCGGTGGGTATCGATGCCGACCGTGGGTGAGCCGGTGGCGTCTGCGTATGCGGGGGTCGAGCGGCGGGTGATCGGGGTGCTGACCGTCCCGAACTGGCAGCCGGGGATGGGGGCGGAGGTCCTGCCGCAGCTGTATCGGGACATTCTGGAGGTGGTGGCGGACGCGCCGGGGCCGGTCCGCGCCAAGCAGATCGTGCCGAGGATCGGACTGCCGGCCGAGACCGGGAAGATCGAGGGCACGCGGTCGAAACTGAAGCGGCTGGTGGAGCGCGGCTGGCTGGACGAGGATGTCCCCGGCCTGTTCACTTTGGCCCGCCGCCGGGCGGCCGTTTCGCCTACCGGTAGTTCGTTAAATCCGGCAGTAGAGATCAATGCCGTGTCCGGTGGTGACCGTGTCGAGCAGGGCCTGGAGTTCGGAGGGTGGGTCCTTGTCCGTCCAGGCTCGCCACCATCGGTTGAGGGTGATGGCGGGGGTGAGCCAGGAACGGATGGCGCGTAAGGCCCTGGGCCAGCAAGGCTGTTGGGGCCGGTGGGGTTCGGTAGGTCCCCCTCTCTGGCCCGTCGTTGGGGCACGGGTCCGGCGCGGTGGCATCCAGGGGTCCGGGTGGGGCGAACCATTGGTCCCAGCAGAAGGAGAAGGCGCAGTTGACCAGGGTCTGGTGGCGGCGGATGGCGCGGTCGGAGCGGACTTGGAAGTCGGCCCAGCCGAGTTCGTCCTTGACCTGCTTGTAGCTCTGCTCGATCCACGGCCGCAGGCCGTAGAGGCGGACGATCTCGGCGAGGTCGGCCGGCGGGTGCGGGCCGGTGGTGGCATGTGGTGCGTCGGGGTGGGGCAGGTTGGTGGCCAGGTACCAGGTGGCCTTCTCCGGCAGGCCGGCCGGGTCGGTGGTGGCCACGACCAGCCGGCAGGGTGAGTCGGGACCGTAGCCGGCCAGGCGGGCGTCAGCGGCCCACCAGGTCTCGGTGTGCCCGTCGCGGAAGTGACGCTCCACGGGCGTCCAGTCGCCGGGATGTTTGGCATCGCGCCATTTCAGGGCGTGTGCGGCTTCGATGGGGGTGTGCGGTTGGTCGACCGGAGCCCAGGTGCCGCGGTGCGGCTTGAGCGCGACCACGTAGGCCAGGCCGGCCTCGCGCAGTGCGAGGTACCAGTCGTCGCTGACGGAGTAGGCGCAGTCGGCGACCACCGCCCGGCAGCCGAAGCCCGCCTCCTTGCCGCGGGCCGCGAGAGCAGCGGACAGTTGAGGTTTCGTGCGGAAGGCCGGGTCGGACCGGCCGCGGGCGAAGCGGTGGGCGGGGGTGTAAGGAGTCGCGTGCAGCGGGTAGTACACACGGCCGTCGGTCCACACCGTGGTCACCGTGACGATGCCGTTGTCCGTCTTGCCCAACCGGCCCAGCCACTGCCGGCCCACATGCGCGGTCGCCGTGCCGTCCTTGCGGTCCCCGGAATCGTCGATCACGATGACCCCACCGTCGTGCGGAGCCGTCGCCGACTGCTCGCGCAGCAGCTCAAGCCGCCGGTCGTTGACCAGCTCGGCCTCCCAGGGCGACTCGGACAGGAAGAACTGCAGCCGCTGCACCCCCGGCATCCCCGCACCGGCCACCGGCTCCGCCCCTGCCAGGCAGGTGATCGTCTTGTTCCGCTCCCGCGGCGCCAGCAGCCCGGTCAGGTACTCGCGAAAACCCCGCCGCTGGGCCAGGCTGAAGAAGAGGTCGTCGAACCGGGCGGCGTACTCCTCCAACGGCCCCGGCGCGGGCGGACACGGACGGCGAGCGGTCATCTTCAGCCCCCAGCAAGGCAGTTGACTCCTCCTTCCACCGGCCTACGGCCAACCCGACCTGTCGTCAACCCACACCAACCGCCGGAATTAACGAACTACCGCTACTGAGCTCTTCGGATTGTTGTCGGCTGGTGGGTGAGCGTGAGTCCGGTGCCTGCAAGGCAGCCGTCGATCAGGTCGGGGCGGAGCTGGATGT
>NZ_JBITGS010000088.1:0-14746 GCF_044457265.1 Streptomyces sp. NPDC050564
GGGCGGGGGCGGGCAGGTGGCGCACCCCTGCCGCACCAGCGGCAGACGGAAACGAGAGACCGTCCTCAAACCGAAGCCCTCACGCTCTGGTGATGTGACGGACCTTCCGGGTCGAAAGGCCCGGAATGCTGAGAGCTGACTACGCTCAAAGCAACGGAATGAGTAGTAGTCGACCATGTGGTCGGCGTGCAGATGGGTGAGGAAGATACCGGCCAGCGAAGGCATCGACAGTCCCGCGCGCATGTACTGGGTCACCGCTCCACGGCCGCAGTCCACGACGTATGTCTTGCCGTTCACGACCAGGGCGGACGAGATGCCGTACCGGCCCGCCAGCGGCGGCGGCCCGGAGTTGGTTCCGAGCAGGACGAGCGACAAGGCCGCGTCGGAGCCGCTCACCGGTGTTGCGGCCGCGGCCGGCGCCGCTGCCAGCAGCGGTGTGGCGGCGACGGCCGAGGCCGCCACGGCACTCAGTACCGCTCTGCGGGACGTGCGCTGTACCTCTCCCTGCGGTGAGATCGCCCCCAGGTCCTGGATCGGCTGTTCGTTCTCTTCGGCTCGGGCCGCACGGCGTCTGGGACTTCCGCCCCTGGAGCGATTCGTCGTCCCGCGACCACGCGCGGCCGGCGCGGCCGCCGTCGAGGCGTTCCTGGCAGCCCACTCGGACGTGACCGCCGTGGCCGCCTTCGACGACGACATCGCGCTGCGCACCCTCACGGCCCTGCGCGACCTCGGACGGCGCGTGCCCGAGGACGTGGCCGTGATCGGCTTCGACGAGACCGAGTACGGCTCCCTGTCCACGCCCGCGCTCACCACCGTCCACATCGACGCCGAAGTCCTCGGCCGGCTCGCCGCCCGAGCCGCCCTCGGCATCGACCCGGAGGGCCTGGCCCAGGTACCCGGCCGGATCGTGGTCCGCGCGTCGGCGTGACGGTCACAGAGCTGCCATCACTGACGCATGCCGTCGATCAAGGACTCAGGCAGCAGAGCCTGTTGGCCTGAGGCGAGCCGCTGTCCTGATTGCTCACGGCCGCATTCTGCCCTCCGCGACCTCATGGGAACGATCTCTGCCGCGTCCGTCGCTGCCGTCAGGATCGTCTACTACGGCCTCACTTAACCGATCTGGTTGCTTCTTCGTACCTGAAACGAGTGAAGAAGTATCTATGCTCCCGGCCCCGACGTGGTGGTGCTCTGGGGCAGTGCCTGCCCCCTGTCTGCCGCTGACGCTGTCACCGGCAGATGGATGTCCACCTGCCGGTGATCCGGGTGTCTTATCCCGGGCTGGTCGACTTTGACGGAGCCAGCGAGGCTCCTTGCGGCACCGCTGGCAGGGCGGGCGTATCCGTGGCTGGACAGTCCGTAGGGCGCGGTGGGGCAACCCTGATCGTGGCCCGTTACGGTGCCGCCACTGGTGGTGACTTCATTGCACCTCCTGTGCGTACGGCGCCACGGCGATCCGGTCGATCAGCGGCGCGTAGCGGGAGCGGAGGAGCACTCCCGGGAAGGTGTCCGAGGCGTAGGTGGTGCCGTCGAAATTCGGCAGTTCTTCGGAGCTGAAGGCGATCGTGTTCCGCCCCTTCTTCAGGGTGACCGGGACGGTCAGCTCCCAGAAGTTGTTCTGGTGGAAGGTGTGGGGGAAGCCGACGCGCTGCGTGGTGCCGCCGTTGACGGTGATGTCGGCGTGGCGGGCGAGTGGGTCCGGGTTGTAGTGGGTGGCCTCTGACTGCTCCGGGTTGGAGTAGCGGATGCGCAGCGCGTACAGGCCCGGCTTGTCCGCGGCGACCGTGAACGTCGCCGTGTTGCTGTTGCCAGGGTCGCCGCCGATCCCGGTGATCGCGGTCCCGTCGGTCGCCAGGGACAGCGGGGTCGGCGTGGCCGTTCCCGCGAGCTTGGCGTCCTGCGCCTCGTACGTACGCGCCTTGAGCGTGCCGTCGGTGGGCGTGACCGTCAGGCGATCGACGAGGGTGGCGTCCGAACCGCCGGTCACCGTCACCTTGTTGATGCCGCCCGAGAGGGAGACGGCCACCTTGTGGCGCCCCTTGGTCACGTGCAGTACGTCGTGCCCGTTGACGGAGAGCCGCGCGTCCGCGTCGCCGAGAGTGTCGACCCCGAGGGTGGCCTCGCGGTCGGCGGGGGAGTAGAACCAGAACGTGGCCGTCTGGTTCCTCGCGAGCCGGACCGCGCCCGAGCCGGTGGCGGGGGTTCCGGCACGCTTCGGCAGGTCGTAGACGTGCCGCGCCCCGCCGCCCGTCCAGGCCAGCTCGCCTTCGTAGACCTGGGTGGCAGCCGACGCGGACGGCAGGGACACGGTGAGGCGATCGATGATGGCGTCCCCCTTCGTGACGCGCTTGCCGTCGAGGCTCTTCGCGGCGAGCGTCAGGGTGTGCTTGCCCTTGGGCAGGTGGACCTTGGTGTCGGTGTGGTCCCACACCACCCACTTGTAGCCGAGCGGCAGGTACAGCTCCTGCTCGCTGTCCGCCTTGCCGTCCACCCGCAGGAAGACGTTGGTGGGGCCCTGCTCCTTGACCTTGTCGAAGGTGTTGAGGGAGTTGGCGAAGACGCTCAGGTCGTAGGTGCCGTCCTCGGGCACGTCCACGGCGAAGTCGAGCGTGACGTTCGAGCCGGTGCGCAGGCCCCCGACGTCGTAGCCGCCGGAGGTGTAGAACTTCGACACGTCGCCGGTCGAGCCCTCCGGGCCGTTCTTGGAGTAGCCGGAGCCGGTGTGGGCGGCGTCCTCCGCCTCGTAGGACCCCTGCCAGCGCACGGGCGCGGACTGCGTGCCCTTCGCCTTCCCGGCCGGGCTGAGGACGATCTCGTACGCCGAGGACTCCTTCAGCTTCGGCAGCGCGCCGTCGCCGAAGTCGACGACCACGGTGCCGTCGTCACCGACCTTCAGGTTCTGCTCCCTCAGCAGCTTCGGGCCGGAGTTGTCGCCGACCTGCCCGCTCCACTCGATCTCGCGCACCCAGGCGTGGACTTGATCCCCGAAGACCTTCTTGGGGACGCCGGCGAAGGTGATGTGGCCCTTCCCGTTCGACCCGCCGAGGATCAGCCGGGCCTGCTTCTTCTTCTCGTCGAGGGTGGCGACACCCTGCATGGTGTAGTTCTCGCCCGGGAACGGCGGGGTCACCTTCACCGTGTGCCCGCTCATAGAGGCGTACGAGTGCAGCAGCCACCACTGGCCGTTGCCGCGGTTGGACTGCACCGCGGAGTCGGAGAGGTTGCCGTCGATGTTCCAGTACGCGATGTCGGCGTCCACCTTGGACTCCTCGATCGCGGACACCCACTGGATCATCTGGCCGGGGACCGAGGTGTGGTAGTTGAAGGCGTACTCGTTGATATTGACGGGGAGTTGGGTGCCCTCGCGGTCCGTGCCCTTGAACAACTCCTTCTCCCAGGCCCGGTACTTGGCGACGCTCTCGCGCACCGCCTCCGGGTGGCTCAGCTCGTGCCAGGTGATGACGTCCGGGAGGGTGCCGGCGGCCAGGGTGTGGGTGAGGAATCCCTTCACCTGGTCGAACAGGACGCTGGTGTTGGGGCCGGCGATGCGGGCGTCGGGCATCTTGCCCTTGATGAGGTTGTGGACCTCGTCCCAGGCGGCGAAGAAGTCCTTGGGGTCGCTCAGCCAGCTGACCTTGTCGTAGCTCCACTCGCCGGTGCCGAACATGTTGCCCTCGGGCTCGTTGAACGGCACGAAGACGATGTTGTCCTGGTACTGCTTCGGCAGTTTCAGGACCTGGTCGACCTGCTTGGCTATCTTCGCGTCGTAGAGCTTGAGCTTTTCCGCGGGGGTGTCGCCGGGCCACTCGTAGGGGAAGCCGCGGTGGATGTCGGTCATGTAGATGTACACGTCGCCGTCGGTGGAGTCGGCCAGCGGCTTCACCACCTCCAGCGCGTCGGCACCGGGGTGCTGCGGGCCGTCCTGCGCCTTCGTTGAGACGGTGCGCAGGCCCATGCCCTCGATGAGGTTGTTGGTGGGGACGTCCGGTCCGTACACGCCGTAGAGGGTGCCGGAGGCGCCGCCGTGGAACTTGCCGGTGTCCGAGCCGAGGTCGACGGTCAGGGCTCCCTCGCGGACCACGGTGACGGTCGCCTTCACCGCGCGTCCGGCAGCGGTTCCGGCCACCGTGAAGGTGCCCGGCTGGGCGTACTTCTCGGACGGTACGGCGTCCCAGGTGACCGGTGTGTCGCGGTCGTAGCCGTCGGAGAAAGAGGAGCGGACCGCTGATGGGAGGGACGGAGCCGTCCCGGTCGTCGTACGGACCTCGAAGGACGTCTGCGAGAGCTGATCGAGGGTGGGCACGTTTCCGACCGTGCCCGCCACCTGGTCGGCGGTGAGCGCCGAGTGCCAGACCGTGAAGTCGTCGATCGCGCCCTTGAGCAGTGGGTCTTGGTAGAAGGACTTGCCGATGTAGCCGGCGGCCGTGGCCGAACTGTCCAGCAGATCCTTGGCCTTGACGGTCGTCGCGGTGGAGGAGACCGCCACGCCGTCGAGGTAGGTGGTGACCCGGTGGGTGGCGGTGTCGAGGGTGACGGTGACGGTCCGCCATGCGTCGGCGGGCAGTGGCGCGTAGCCGGAGACCTGCGCTTCCGCGCCTCCGCCGCCAGTGGTCACGGCGGTGCGCAGCGCGCTGCCGTTGTACGGCGTCGTGAACAGGTACTTGGTGGTGTCGGTGCCCAGGTCGAAGATCCGCTGCCAGGACGACTTGTCGCCGCTCCACTTCACGCGGGCCGAGACCGTCAAGTCGCTTGCGTCGCCCAGCACTTCGCGGGGCAGGCGGACGTACGCGCCGTCGGAGGTGGGCGCCCCGCCGGGCAGGGCCAGCGCCTTGCCGCCGTCCGTGCCCGCGACGGACTGGGCGGTGGAGCCGTTCACCAGGGTCGCCGTCAGGCCGTTGCCGGAGCTGTCCGCGATCTGGCCGGAGGCGAGGTCGTCCTGGTCGAAGGTGTAGTGGGCGGCGGGCTGGGGCGTGTCGGCCGCCCGCGCGGGGACGGCCGGTGCCGCCAGCAGGCCCGCACCGAGAGCCAACGCCATGGCGGCCGGGGCCCGGCGCGGGGCTGATCTGTCAGCGGATGGCATGGATTGCGTCCTCAATCCTTGAGTATCGGCATGCGTCGAACCGGTTCGATCAGGGCGTCGCGACAATAAGGTGGCTCGTCTGACCGGCGGAGACAACGGCTCCGCGCTCACGAGGAGGGGGCGGAACGGGTCCACGGTCGTCGGAAGGATCACTTCATCGAACCGGTTCGGGGAAGCTAGCACCGGAAATCCCGGCCAGCAATCCCCTGGACACGAAGAAATCCGGACCTTCCGACGGGTGCGAAAGTGTCGTCAGGGGTGTTGACAGGTGCTCGGTCTGTTCCTACCTTCACTTCACGCGAACCGGTTCGACGATCGGGTCGCAAGCGAACCGGTTCGACGAAGGAGTCCCCCGTGAACATCGGTGAGATCGCCCGGCGGGCCGGTGTCTCGCGGAGCACCGTGTCCTATGCGCTGAGCGGCAAGCGCCCTGTCTCGGACGACACCCGCCGGAAGATCCAGGAGGTCATCGACGAACTGGGCTACCGCCCGAACGCCAGCGCCCGCGCCCTGGCCAACGGCCGGACCAGCACCATCGGCCTGGTCTTCCCGCCGGCCGGCAATCACTACACCGGGATGCAGCTGGACTTCATCGGCAGCGTGGTGGAGGCCGCCGCGGCCTACGACTACGACGTGCTGCTGTCCCCGAGCGGCGTGGACAGCGACCGCTCCTTCCAGCGACTGCTGGGGGAGCGGCGGGTCGACGGCGCCATCCTCATGGAGATCAGGCTGGAGGACGACCGGGTCGATCACCTGGCCGCCCTCGGCTTCCCCTCCGTCGCCATCGGCCGCACCGCTCATCCGGAGGGCGGCTGGTGGGTGAGCCTGGACCACACCGCGCTCGCGGCGGCCTGCGTCCACCACCTGGCAGACCTCGGCCACCGCCGGGTCGCCTTCGTCAACCGTCCCCAGCAGCTGTTGCGGGCCGGCTACGAGTCCGCGCAGCGGGGCCTCGACGGCTTCACCAAGGCCGCCGCCGAACGCGGGCTGACCGTGCGGACATACTGCAGCGGAGACGACGCGGCGTCGGGCCAGGCGTGCCTGGAGCAGATCCTGCACGACGACCCGGCCACCACGGCCCTGGTCACCCTGAACGAGGCCGCTCTGGGCGGCCTCTACCGGGGGCTCGCCCAGGCGGGCCGCCATGTGCCGCGCGATTTCTCCGTCACCGGGGTTGTGGCCGGCCGCTGGGCGGAGACGGTGACCCCGCAGCTCACCGCGGCCGACGTACCGGCGGAGGAGATGGGCCGGCGCGCCGTCGACCTGCTGGTGGAGCGGCTCGACCATCCCGACGCGCCGCCCCGGCACCACCTCCTCGCGCCCCCGATCTCTCTGCGGGCCAGCACCGGGCCCGCCGGAACAGGCACGACACCCTGACCGCACCGACGTAACCCTCTTCACGTCACGTAGATCTCCTCACCTCACCGGACGCTCGAACCGCTCAACAGTGCCGTTCGCCGTGCCCGTCTCTCCTCGCCACCCCGTGCCCTCGGCACCCGCATGCCCAAAACAAAGGAACCTCTGCGATGAACAGCTCCTCCAGACAGCGCCGTCTGACCGCCGCGGCCCTGACCGCCCTGGCCGTCGCCGTCAGTGCCACCGCCTGTTCCTCCGGCTCGGGCAGCACGGACACCAAGGGCGGTGGCAGCGGCACGTACACCATCTGGGACCCGTACCCGCAGTTCGACAAGAGCTCGGCCTGGGTGAAGCTGCTCGACCAGTGCGGCACCAAGGCCGGAGTGAAGATCAAGCGGACCGGCTTCGACACCAGCGACCTGGGCAACAAGACGCTGCTGGCGGCGCAGCAGGGCAACTCGCCGGACGTCCTCATCGTCGACAACCCGGTGGTGTCGACCCTGGCCGAGGCGGGCGTGCTCACCACGACCGCGGACAACAAGCTGGACACCTCGAAGGTCGACCCCAACTTGCTGGCGGCCGGACAGTCGGGCGGCAAGACCTACGGCACGCCCATCGGCGCCAACACCCTCGCCCTCTACTACAACAAGAAGGTGCTAAAGGAGGCCGGGGTCGACATCGCCTCGGTCAAGGACTGGACGTCGCTGACGGCGGCACTGGAAAAGGTCAAGAAGGCGGGTAAGAAGGGCATCACCTTCTCGGCGATCGGCACCGAGGAGGGCAGCTTCCAGTTCCTGCCGTGGTTCTGGGGATCGGGCGCCAAGCTGACCGAACTGGACTCCTCCCAGGCCGTGTCCGCGCTGACCCTGTGGAAGGACTGGCTGAAGAACAGCTACGCCCCCAACTCGGTGCTCAACAACACCCAGACCACCAGCTGGCAGGAGTTCGCGAGCGGCGACTACGCGTTCGGCGAGAACGGCACCTGGCAGCTCGCGAACGCCAAGAAGGCCGGCCTCGACTACGGGGTGCTGCCCATTCCCGGCACCACCGGAGGCAATGCCTCGGCCCCGACCGGCGGCGAGTTCATGACCCTCCCGGTCCAGCAGGACACCGGCCGCTACGCCACCTCACAGAAGCTGGCGACCTGCCTGACCAGCACCGACAATCTCTACAACACCGACACCACGCTGTCCTACGTGGCCCCCACCAGCGAGGTCCAGGACAAGCAGGTGGCCGCGAACGTCGAACTGAAGCCGTGGGTGGAGGCGGTCAAGGCGGCCAAGGGCCGTACCAGTGACGACCTGGGCACCAAGTACCCCAAGATCTCCGAGCAGATGTGGAAGGCCGTCCAGTCCGCGCTCAGCGGGTCCAAGTCGCCCAAGAACGCGCTTACTTCGGCGCAGGCCGCGGCCAAGTGACGTGAGTCCCATGAAGCAGAGGACCCATCCGCCGGATCACCGGTCCGCGGGCGTCCGGAACGGGGCGGCCACCGCCGCCCCGCCCCCGCCCCGCAGCGGGAAACGCCGCCGGCCCACCTCCACACAGTGGGCCGCCTGGGGATTCCTCGCCCCGGTGACCGTCTACCTCGCCCTCTTCTACGCCTATCCGCTCTACCGCAACCTCGACCTGAGCCTGCGCAACTACACCGTCCGCTCCTTCGTCCAGGGCAACGCCCCGTTCACGGGCCTGCAGAACTACCGGACCGTCTTCGACGACCCGACCTTCGCCCCAGCCCTGCTGCACACCGCGCTCTTCACCGCCGTGTGCCTGGTCTTCCAGTACGCCATCGGACTCGCCCTCGCCGTCTTCTTCCATCAGAACTTCCCGCTGTCGGCCACCCTGCGCGCCCTGTTCCTGGTGCCCTGGCTGCTGCCGCTGATCGTGTCGGCCTCCACCTGGTCGTGGATGCTCAACAGCGACTCCGGTGTGGTCAACGCCGTGTTGAACACTCTCGGTATTGCCCCGCTGAACTGGCTGACCTCGCCGTCCTGGTCGCTGATCTCGGTGATCATCGCGAACATCTGGATCGGCGTCCCGTTCAACCTGGTCGTGCTCTACAGCGGCCTGCAGTCCATCCCGGCCGGTCTGTACGAGGCCGCCGCCCTCGACGGGGCGAACGCCTGGCAGCGGTTCTGGCGGATCACCTTCCCGCTGCTGCGCCCCGTATCCGCGATCACCCTGCTGCTGGGGCTGGTCTACACGCTCAAGGTCTTCGACATCATCTGGATCATGACCAAGGGCGGCCCGGCGGACTCGTCCACCACCTTTGCCACCTGGTCCTACCAGCTTGGCTTCGGCAACCTGTTGCCGGCCTTCGGCCCGGGCGCGGCCGTGGGCAACCTGCTCGTCGTCGCCGCGCTGGTCTTCGGCCTGGTCTACGTCCGGGTGCAGAGAAAGCAGGCGCTGTCATGAGCCGAAGCCGCAGGCGTACATGGGGCAAGACCACGATCGGCGTCGTGCTGACCGCGATCATGCTCTTCCCGGTCTACTGGATGCTCAACGTGTCGCTCACCCGCGACCAGGACATGCGCAAGAGCCCACCGGACCTGCTGCCGCTGCACGGCACCCTGGCCGGCTACCGCACCGTCCTCGGCGAGCAGCTGCCCTACCTCGGCACCAGCCTCGTCATCGGCCTGGGCACCGTCGCGCTGACCGTCGTCCTGTCCGCCCCCGCCGGCTACGCGCTCGCCAAGTTGCGCCCGCGCGGCGGCGGCATCCTGAGCTTCGTCCTGCTGGCCGCCCAGATGATCCCCGGCATCATCATGGCGATGGGCTTCTACGCCATCTACCTCCAGCTGGGCGTGCTCCAGTCCCTCCCCGGCCTGATCGTCGCCGACTCCACCCTGGCCGTCCCCTTCGCGGTCCTGATCTTCACGGCGTTCATGTCCGGAATCCCCGGCGAACTGCTCCAGGCCGCGCAGATGGACGGAGCCAGGGCCCTGCGGACCTTCTGGTCGGTCGCGCTGCCGATGAGCCGCAATGCCGTCGTCACGGTGTCGCTGTTCGCCTTCCTGTGGTCCTGGTCGGACTTCGTCTTCGCCAGCACCCTGGTCAACGGAGGCGCCCATGAGCCCATCACCCTCGGCATCTACCACTACATCGGCAACAACAACCAGCAGTGGAACGCCATCATGGCCACCGCGGTCGTGGCCTCGCTGCCCGCCACGGTGATTCTCGTCCTCGCCCAGCGCTACGTCGCCGCCGGCGTGACCGCCGGCGCGGTCAAGGACTGAGTCCCCCGCCCCCACCACGACGGCTGACCCCTCCGTGCGTCAGTCGACGTTGCCTCCTGCTCCAGAAACGAGTCACTCCCCATGACCGCCGCCTCGTCCGGCCCGGCCTTCTCCGTCCACGACATCCCGTTCAGCACCTACGGATCCTGGTTCGACATCTCGCCCGTGGTGGCGGAGAAGACCTACGCCGAGGACCTCCACCTCGTCTCGCACCAGAACGGCATGCACGCCGTCCTGAGCCTGATCCCCGTGGACCCGGCCACCAGAGACCGGGCCGCCACCCGGGTCGAGGCGACGCCCGGCCTGCTCGGCTGGATCGGCGAGAGCGGGCACGTCGACCTCGCCTACGAGTCCCCGGACACCGTCCGTCTGCGGGGGCGCAGCCTAGGCATCAGTGTCCTCGCCGCCGCGCACACCCTGACCCCGTTCAGCGGAACGTACTTCTTCCACGACCCGGCGGCGGACGCGCACGTGTTCACGTCGTACGAGACCGGCCGCCGCTACCGCGTCAGCGTGCTGTCCGGATCGATCGCCGCCACGGCCGGAGATCAGGCCCTGAGCAGCAGCGACCGCGGTCTCACCGTGACCGCGCAGGCGGACGGAACCTGGGAGATCGCGATCGAGGAACTCGACACCTCCCGCCCGCCGTACGCGTCCTCGGCGACCTTCGACGACATCGTGGAGTCCGTTCGGGGCGCCTTCGCAGACTTTGTCGACGCGGTGGCCCCCTGGCGCTCGTCTGCCACACCGGCCGCCGAACTCGCCGCCTACGTCCTCTGGTCGGCGACCGTACGCCCGGCCGGTCTGGTCACCCGGCCCGCCGTGCTGATGTCCAAGCACTGGATGGACAAGGTCTGGAGCTGGGACCACTGCTTCAACGCCCTTGCCCTGGCGCCCGGTTCTCCCGAACTCGCCCTGGACCAGTACCACCTCCCCTTCGACCGCCAGGACGACAGCGGCGCCCTGCCCGACTCCGTCACCCACTCCGAGATCCTGTACAACTTCGTCAAGCCACCCATCCACGGCTGGGCCTTCGGCCACCTGCGCCGCCGCCTGCCGACCCCTCCCAGTCAGGCCGAACTGACCCAGACATACGCCCGGTTGGAGCGCTGGACCGACTTCTGGCTCACCGCACGAAGAGCCCCCGACGCCCAACTGCCCCACTACCAGCACGGCAACGATAGCGGCTGGGACAATGCCACCACCTTCGACCCCGAGCGCGTGATCGTCACCGCCGACCTCGCCGCCTTCCTCGTCCTCCAACTGCACGAACTCGCCGCCCTGGCAACGGAGTTGGGGAAGCCAGACGAAGCGCACCGATGGACGGTGACAGCCGAGCAGACCCAGACGGCGCTGCTCGACCAGCTCTGGACCGGCGACAGGTTCGTCGCCCGATCGGTCGCCACCGGGGACACCTCAAGCAGCGCCAGCCTCCTCGACCTGGTGCCCATCGTGCTCGGCGAGCACCTGCCCGGCGAGGTCGGCAGCGCGCTGGCCGACCACATCACGGCCCACCTGACCCCGCACGGCCTCGCCACCGAACTGCCCACCTCACCGCACTACCTCGCCGACGGCTACTGGCGCGGCCCGATCTGGGCCCCCGCCACCGTCCTCGTCGAGGACGGCCTGCGCCGCGCCGGCCACCAGCGCCTCGCGGACGACATCAGCGCCCGCTTCCGCACCCTGTGCGAAACCCACGGCTTCGCCGAGAACTTCGACGCCCTCACCGGAACGGGCCTACGCGACCGCGCCTACACCTGGACTGCCAGCAGCTACCTCCTGCTGGCCGAAGCACACGCCCACCGAAAGAGCCGCTGAGCGGCCGCCTCCCGCCGGCCCGGGGGCCTTAGCGAGCCCCGGTTCGTCCCTCCCTCCCGTTCACCGAGTTTCTACGAATCTCAGTGATTCGCCCCTTGCTGGGCGAAGGTCCCTGTCTCACTTAATACCAGGAGGTATCAATGCGGGGTAGACGCTTCAATGCCACCGGCCCCGCAGGACGGGGTCTTACAGTCGGCTCCACGTCCGTTTTCTGTCTCCGGGCCACTCCCGGCGACATGCCGCTTCACGAGCGCGGCGAGGTTCAGTGTCGCGTTCTCGTCCCGGTCGAGGACGAGTCCGCAGTGTCCGCATACGTACATCCGTATCCGCAGAGGCAGTTTGGGTGTCGCTGCCCGGCATCCGGAACACGTCTTGCTGCTGGAAAACCAGCGGTCCGCCACTTCGAGTGTTCCGCCGTTCCACCGGGTTTTGTAGGCGAGTTGACGCCGGATCTCGCCGAACCCGGCGTCGGCCACGACGCGGGCGAGTGTAGGGAGCTTTGCGCCGCCACGGTGACGGGGAGCCAGACGACGGCTTCCTACCTCTGGCCGCAAGAACCAACTGGCCTGTATACAGACCCAGTCGGGCTTGAGGGCCGGGACCTGGCTTCGGCGCCGCAAGCTGTCTCGAACTCAGGGGAGGACCTTGATGGAGCAGCGTACGCAACCTGGCACCACGACGCCCGGTCACCGACTCGCGACCGCCATGCGGGCAGCGGTCGGCAGTTGTGCCCTCCTTGTTGCGGCCGTCGCCTCCGCGGCACCCGCCGCGGCGGACGGTGGGGGTTTCACCCGCGGCTTGCGCTACGTGTCCCTGGGCGATTCCTACACCTCGGGGCCGGGGATCCCGCAGCAGGTGGACGCGAACTGCGCCCGCTCCGACCACAATTACCCCTCGCTGGTCGCGGTGGAGCGAAGAACGACCGCTTTCACCGACGTGAGCTGCAGTGGAGCGACCACGGAAGACATGTGGAAGCCGCAGGGCACGAACGTCCCGCAGTTGGACTCCCTGGGACGCGACACCAACCTGGTCACCGTTCAGATCGGCGGCAACGACATCGGTTTCAGCTCCATCATCGGCACGTGTGCCCAGCTCTTTGCGAAGGATCCGACGGGTAACCCCTGCCAGCGCCATTACAATTCCTCCGGGGTCGACCAGCTGACGATGAACATCTTGGAAACGGCGCCGAAGGTCGCCAGTGTGCTCCGGGCCGTGCACAGCAGGGCACCGCACGCGCGCGTGCTCGTGGTCGGCTACCCGGATCTCCTGCCCGACGACGGCAGCGGTTGCGCCCCCGAAGTGCCCTTCGCAGCCCAGGACTTCCCCTATCTGCGCGACCTCACCAAGCGCCTCAACCTGATGCTCCGCGTGGTGGCGCAGCTGAACCGGGCCGAGTACGTCGACACTTACGGGCCCACGCGCGGTCACGACATGTGCAAGGCGCCCGCGGACCGCTGGATCGAGCCCCTGCGACCGACCTCGCCGGCGGCCCCCGCACACCCGAATGCCAAGGGCGAGGAAGCCATGGCGCGTGCTGTGCTGGAACGTCTGAACGGCGGGCGCGGGCACAACTGACAGACACCGCCATGGTCCTTGTTCTGCGTCGGCTGCCGAAGCGGAGCTTTACCGGAGGGCATCGTCCGGAGGTTCCGCACGGCACCGACTGAGCTTGAATTCGGGTTGTCGTAGCCGATGACAGTGCTTGATCCTCGCGGTACGCCGTCTTCATGAGGTACGCGCCTGGCGGGGTCCGACAGATGAACGTCGGCAGTTCCGTGAAGGCATCCGGCTGATGGCCGCCGAGCGGTTCGCCTTGGGCGAGTTGAGTTCGGCGATTGCCAGGGAGATACGGGTCAGCGTGCGCTCGGTCCAGCGGTGGCGGCGGACGTGGTCCAGTGAGCAGCGTTTTTCATCTTCGAACGTGCAGGTCATCGGGGCTGGTGTGAGTCGGTGAGCTCGTACTCGGGCTGTGACTGCCGCTTCGAGGCTTCGACCTGCTGACCGCTCCTTAGACCCTTCATCGAGGCGTCACGGGCGGCTTGGAAGCGGAGAGACACAGAGGCGGCCTTGAAAGCCGACGAGGCCATCTACGCGTTGGACCTTGAACTGGTCCCCGAAGACGGAGGCAAGCCGATCACGGCGTTCCTGCTGCGCATCTACGGGGTGATCGCTGCTGAGCTACGACTCCTGGACCGCCGAGGTGGCCCATTGCCGGAACAGGCGCAGCACTTCACCGAGGTTGAGCGGACCGCATGACGCTTGGAAGACGTCGTCCGACACCTTCGTCATCACCCAGTCGGAGTCGCTGCGTCGCAGGTTTGTCCGTGCGTAGGTCCGGCTGGCCAGTGAGGTCTCTTCAAGATCGATGTCCACTGTCCAGCCCGGGTTGTCGAGCGTCGCAATGCGCACGCCCCACTCGTGCTCCCAGTCGCCGTCGCACTGGGCTGCGTACCACTGTTGCAGCCAGCTGAGTTCGTCGCCTGTGTCCGTCACGGTCACCGATCCTAGGAGGCCCACGAGAGGGCAAGTCCATGCCGGCGCCGAATCGCTGGGGCGCTGATTCGAAAGGTCTCCCGAGCCTTGGTCAAGCTCAGCGAACCGTTCGGGCCACCCCGGACCTCATCGGCATCGTGCTCGTCCTGACCGTCGTCCTCCCAAAAACAGACGTGGCAGATCTCGAAGCCCCCGCGTTCCGCCAAGGTGAGGTAGCCGCAGCAGGGGCACCTATACGGCCCGTCTTCGGGTCCGCCACCGACGTTCATGAAGGGTTCCAGCATGGCGGCATTGTCGCTGCTGCATCAATGCTCAGAACACTCGGGGCTTCCCTCGCGCAATCCTGGAGAGCCGCCGGCCTGTGGTCGACGGTGCTGAGAGGTTGGCTGCGAGACTTTGGGCTGGAGATGCCATGGGGCGAGTGATCACGGCCCCGTAAGCTTCCGGCGAGTCGGGCAGTCTGTGGACCGTTTGTGGACCTGCCCGTAAAGCACGACGTTGGGGCCATGATCTTCGAGGCTCGCCCCATGGCGGCTGCCTACAGTAACGCCGCCCCGCGCGGACGAAATCGCTTTCTCCTGCGGCGACTTCATCCGCCCACCGAGCGCGCCGGGGACGGCTGTGGCACCGTCAACGCAGGCGTGGGGGGGGCCGGGCCCCCCGGGGGGGGGGCCCCCCCGGGGGGGGGGGGGGCCGGGGCCCCCCCCGCGCGGGGCGCCCCCCGCCGGCCGGCCCCCCACCGGGGGGGCAACGCGGCCGCCCCCCCGGG
>NZ_JBITGS010000089.1:0-14297 GCF_044457265.1 Streptomyces sp. NPDC050564
ATCCAGCTCCGCCCCGACCTGATCGACGGCTGCCTTGCAGGCACCGGACTCACGCTCACCCACCAGCCGACAACAATCCGAAGAGCTCAGTAGACTGAAATGCTTCTACCGCAAGAGCGGCCGGAGGGCGTGTCATGGCCAAGCAGATCACCTGCCGCAGGATCTATGAGCAGACGCCTTCCGAGGACGGCGAAGTCGGCGAGCGGGTGCTGGTCGACCGGGTCTGGCCGGAGGGCATTCGCCGGCGGGGCGCACCGCTCGACGAGTGGTTGCGGGATGTCGCCCCATCCGTCGAGCTGCAGCGCTGGTACGGCCACAACCCTCTGCAATTCGGTGAGTTCCGCCGCCGCTATCTCACCGAACTAGGCGATCAAGGGCACCGGCAGGCGGCTGTCCGACTACGAGACATAGCCGAACGCAGCAGCCTCACCCTGCTGACTGCCACCCAGGACATGGACCACGCCCACGTCGCGGTCCTTGCCGAATGGCTCACCGACCCCGACCATGGCGATGCACGGCGTCCTGATGCCAACCATCCCGAGCCCGGACGTACCGACCCCAGTCCCCGACCGCCCGGATACCGCGCAGCCGTCTCCGCCGCAGTGACCAACCTCAACGCGGGAGCACTCGCGTTCGTCATGGGCACCGGCATCGTCTCCACGGCCCTGTACGTCAACGGCGCCGGCACCGCTTCCGCCGCACTGCTCTGGGTGGCCCTAGCCGGGTTCGCGGTACTGGTGCCTGCCTACGGCTGGCGGCTGCTGCGCCGACGCCAGCTGTTCGTCGCGGATCTCCTCGGGCCGCGCGGCTTCGCCTTCCTCACCCTCGCCATCTCCTGCAACGTGCTGGCCGCGCGCCTTGTGCCGGACGGCCACACTGCAGCGGCAGCGGCGTTCCTGGCGTCCGGGACGTTGGGGTGGGTGGTGCTGGACTACGGCATTCCACTCGCGCTCATCACCACCTTGAAGCGAGGCCCGTCGCTCGACCAGGTGAACGGCACCTGGTTCCTGTGGGCGGTGGGATCGGAGTCGGTGGCGGTCGCGGCGGCCTCGCTGGCCCGGGTGATCCCGGGCCACGTGCTGCCCGTACTGGCGGTGGTGTGCTGGGCCGTCGGTCTGATGCAGTACCTGCTGACCGCCGCGATCGTACTGGCCAGACTGCTGGCCCGGCCGGTCCAGCCGGAAGGCCTCATGACGTCCGTCTGGATCTTCATGGGAGCGGCGGCGATCGCCGTGCTCGCCGGAGTGCGGCTGATCGCACTTCCGCCGGGCAGCACGTTGCTATCGCGTCCCCTCATCGTCGGGTCGTCCGTCGTCCTGTGGTCGTTCTCAAGCTGGCTGATCCCGCTCCTGCTGGCCCTGGGCGTATGGCGGCATGCCCTGCGCCGGATCCCGCTGCGCTACGAGCTCGGCTGGTGGAACCTCGTCTTCCCGATCGGTATGTACGCGGTCACCACACACGAACTGGGACGCGCGACCGGAACCTCGTGGATGACGAGCGTGGGCCGCTGGGAGGTCTGGGTCGCCGCAGCGGTCTGGGCCGTCGTATTCGCCGCAATGGTGGCCGCCAAACTCCGGCCCCGCCCCACGACCGCGTATGGATCCACTGCCGATACGGGGCAGGCAGCCCCACCGTAGAACACGGCCTCCACGCCCACCCAGACGCTGCCATAGGCACAGGCGCTGGCGCAGCGCGAACCCACCGGCCCGAGAACGGTGTCGCAGTCGGCCCGGCCGCCACCGCGTCCTTTCGGCGCGCGTCCTGACCCCGTGCGCTTCGCCCCCAGCCGAGGTGAGGCTCATGCTGCTCGAACCGCCCGGGCTGATTCCGCCGTGCCTGCTGCCGCACTGGTCGTACGTGCGGGCCGTCGACGACGCTTTGACCCGCTGCGGGATTCCGCCGGGGACCGTCCGGGCCGGCCGTACCGGACGCGAGTACGGCGAGCGGATGTACATCGTCCTGACCTGGGACGTCAGCCGGACCGGCGGAGTCCGCCTCCACTGGGAAGAGGGAACCGGCTGGTCCTACTCCGTGTTCGGCGCCAACCCGCGTATCAAGCTCTCGCGCCGGCCACTCACGTCGCTCCACCGGGTCTTTGCCAGCCCCGACGACATCGCCGACGCGGCCGGGCGGCTGGCATTCCATGCAAAGGCTGCCGGCTTGATGCCATGTCCTCATGTGCCGCCGTTATGGCATATTCGCTTGTCTTTCTCGTCTTCCCCAATGTCATAGCGTCGGGGGCGCGAGGCGGTCGGATGGGTTGCTCAGCGGACGCGAGGTGGAAGCGGCGCCCGCGGGATGGGGATATCAGCCAGGCGGCCCGCGTCCGCCATTGGTCGTATGGAAATGGAATGGGGAAAGGAGGCGATTCACACCGTGGTGTCGCAATTCCGCGCCGGACAGCCGGTGCTGTATGGGCTGGAATTCGGCCTCAACGAATGGCTTGCGGACGAACGTCGAGCGGTACTTGCACGACCCGGGCTCGGTCGACCAAACATGGAGGACCTCTTCGCCTCCCCGGCCCCCGTGGCGGACCGACGGGCACGCAAAGGCAAGACCACTGTGAGTGACAATGCGGACGAGATGGCGATCGAGGCGGTCCCTTCGTGAGGACTTGATGAGCGATCTGATACTGGCCGCCGGCGCTATCGCTGAATCTGTGTAAGGAGTTATGGGGCATGACGAAGATCCTCAACCACTGGATCGGCGGCAAGACCGTCGAGGGCGCGTCGGGCACGTACGGGCCGGTGACCAACCCGGCGACCGGCGTGGTCACCACGAAGGTCCCCTTCGCGGCCGTGGACGAGGTGGACACGGCCGTCGCGGAGGCCAAGGACGCCTACCGGACCTGGAGCCAGACGTCGCTCGCCAAGCGCACCGAGATCCTGTTCAGGTTCCGCGCGCTGTTGGACATGAACCGCGACGAGATCGCCGAGCTGATCACCGCCGAGCACGGCAAGATGCACAGCGACGCGCTCGGCGAGGTGACGCGAGGCCTGGAGGTCGTCGACCTGGCCTGTGGCATCAACGTTCAGCTGAAGGGCGAGCTGTCCACGGAGGTCTCCACCGGGGTCGACGTGGCAGCGATCCGGCAGCCGCTTGGCGTCGTCGCGGGCATCACGCCGTTCAACTTCCCGGCGATGATCCCGATGTGGATGTTCTCGATGGCCATCGCGTGCGGCAACACGGTCGTGTTGAAGCCGTCCGAGAAGGACCCGTCGGCATCGCTTCGCCTCGCCGAGCTGATGGCCGAGGCGGGCCTGCCGGACGGCGTCTTCAACATCGTCCACGGTGACAAGGTGGCCGTGGACCGTCTCCTTGAGCACCCGGACGTGAAGGCGGTCTCCTTCGTCGGCTCGACCCCGGTCGCCCGTTACGTCCACGCCACCGCCTCCGCGAACGGCAAGCGCGTCCAGGCCCTGGGCGGCGCCAAGAACCACATGCTCGTCCTGCCGGACGCCGACCTGGAGGCGGCGGCGGACGCGGCGGTCTCGGCGGGGTACGGCTCAGCGGGCGAGCGTTGCATGGCCATCTCGGTCGTCGTCGCCGTCGGCTCCATCGGTGACGAGCTGGTGGAGAAGATCCGTAGGCGGGCCGAGAAGATCAAGATCGGACCGGGCAATGACCTGGCCTCCGAGATGGGCCCGCTGGTCACGAAGGCGCACCGCGACAAGGTGGCGTCATACGTGACGGGCGCGGCGGCAGATGGCGCCGAGGTCGTCCTGGACGGCACCGGCTACAGCGTCGAGGGATACGAGGACGGCCATTGGTTGGGCGTGTCGCTCCTCGACAAGGTGCCGACCACGGCGAAGGCGTACCGGGACGAGATATTCGGCCCGGTGCTGTGCGTGCTGCGCGTCGACACTTACGAGGGGGGCGTCGACCTCATCAACAACTCGCCGTTCGCCAACGGCACCGCGATCTTCACCCGGGACGGCGGCGCGGCCCGCCGGTTCCAGCTGGAGATCGATCCGGGCATGGTCGGCGTCAACGTGCCGATGCCTGTCCCCGTGGGCTACCACTCCTTCGGCGGCTCGAAGGACTCACTCTTCGGCGACCACCACATGCACGGGAACGACGCCACGCACTTCTACACCCGCGGCAAGGTCATCACCTCCCGCTGGCCCGACCCGGCCGACGCCCCGGCGGGCGTGGACCTCGGGTTCCCACGCAACCACTGAGCGTGGCCCGAAGCCCTGACGAGGCCGTCCGTTGTACGGGCGGCCTCATTTTTTACGCAACCGCGCTGCGATTCCCAGACCGTCGACATTTCCCCCACCCAGCAGCAGTGTGCCCATGGCAGGTTCGTCTCGGTGCCTGGGGTGCGGTTCCTGCTCGGTGACGCCGTGGCGCATCTGCGGCAGGCAAAGCCGTTGCTTTGAGCGTAGTCAGCTCTCAGCCTTCCGGGTCTTTCGACCCGGAAGGTCCGTCACATCACCAGAGCGTGAGGGCTTCGGTTTGAGGACGGTCTCTCGTTTCCGTCTGCCGCTGCTGCGGCAGGGTTGCGCCACCTGCCCGCCCCGCCGTGGCCTTGCGGCTACGGCGGGTGGCGCGGGCCTTCTGGTCGGCTCAAGTACGTCACAGCCGACGCAGCCGCCGCAGACGTCCACCTGTCCCCGGCCGGCGGACCTCGCCGACCTCGACGCCATCCCGTTCCCCATCGGCGCCCGCTACTGACCACCCCACCCCGGCGCCGACGCCCGCCGGGCCGTCTCTGGGCCGTGCCCAACCAATCATGGGTCCGTCCTCCCGCGCATGCTTCGACGGGAGTCGTCTTCCCTGGTGTGGACTCGGAGACAGCCAACCACAGGTACGGCACACATGACGCCTCGCGTGCGTCAGATGCGGCACTGGTGAAATTCGGCCTTCGGCGGCGATGAGCAGCCTTCTCGGCCACCGGATCGGTGGGCGGCGGCTTCGCCCACGGCATCTTCCACGGACCGCCCCGCCGGGGGCAGGCACCGGTGCACTGCTTCGTGGCCCTGCGGCGCTACGGCGACGGATCCAGTCGATCTGCTCACGGGTGTCAAGGGCGCGCCTGGCGATCGTCGAGGCCCGATCCCGTCCCGATTTGCCGCATCGTGGTGCCGCGCGTGGAATTGGTGAGAAAGCTCGTCACATGCCTCGGTCGAGTATGTGTCTGAGCGGAACTCCATCCACCCCTGGCGTGTTCGTGCGGTTCAGGGGGCTAGGAGGTAGGTGCCATGGCGAAAATCCTCTTCATCGTGAGCGGGGCGACGTACTGGGTGCTCAAGGACGGCACCAGGCACGCGACAGGGTATTGGGCCGAAGAGTTCGCGATGCCGTACAAGAAGATCACGGAGGCCGGTCATGATGTGGTGGTCGCGACACCGGGCGGCGCCATCCCGAACGTCGACATGATGAGCCTGCGCCCCTCGATGACGGGCGGTGAGGAAGAGGCCCTCGAGCTGGAAGCCATCATCCGTTCCGCCGAGGTGCTGCGGCGTCCCCTGAAGCTGTCGGACGTCCGCCTCGAGGACTACGACGCGGTGTACCTGCCCGGTGGTCATGGTCCGATGGCGGACTTGGCGTTCGACGCCGATGCCGGCCGGCTGCTGACGGCGCAGCTCGCCTCGGGCAAGCCACTCGCCATCGTGTGCCACGCCCCTTCCGCAATTCTGGCCACCAGGATCCACGGGGAGTCGCCCTTCAAGGGCTACAGGGTCACGTGCTTCACCGACGAGGAGGAGGAGGCCGTCGGACTGGCCAGCAGGGCACCGTGGCTGTTGGAGAGCGAGCTTAAGGAGAAGATCGGCGTCGACTTCAGTCGCGGCCCGATCTGGGAGCCGTACATGGTGGAGGACCGCAACCTCATCACCGGGCAGAACCCCCATTCAGCCGCGATTCTCGCAGACCGGCTGCTTGAGATCCTCAAGTGACCGTGTGCTGGCCGGTTGTCGTCTGGCCTTCCGCGCCCGGCATCCACTCGGCGAAGGGGTGACGGCTGGGTCTTTCGTTTGGATCAGGCCGGATCAGGAAGCGGGGTCTGGTGGCGGGGGGTTCGTAACTGCTGTGGGCTTCGTCATCGAATCTCGGCGTTTCTCAACTTCTGGTGCTGGTTGGGGTGTTGTCGGTGGCGGCGGGTAGCCTGATCGGGTGATCGTCACGCATGCCTACCGGTTTGCGCTGGACCCGACGCCTGGTCAGGTCGGCGCGCTGCTGCGGCATGCCGGTGCGGCCCGGGTGGCATTCAACTGGGGTATCGCGCAGGTGAAAGCGAACCTCGGGCAGCGGGAGGCGGAACGGTCCTACGGCATGGCCGAGGACGATCTGACGCCGTCGTTGGGCTGGTCGATGTATTCCATGCGCAAGGCCTGGAACGCAGCGAAGACCGACGTGGCGCCGTGGTGGGCGCAGTGCTCGAAGGAGGCGTACGCCACCGGGCTGGATCAGCTCGCCCGGGCCTTGAAGAACTGGTCCGATTCCAAGCGCGGCAAGCGCAAGGGCCCGCGGATGGGCTTTCCTCGCTACAAGTCCAGGCGGAAGACCACGCCGTCGGTTCGGTTCACCACCGGCACGATCCGCTTGGAAGACGACCGCAGGCATGTCACGCTCCCGGTCCTGGGAACGATCAGGACGCATGAGTCCACACGGAAGCTGCACCGCCGGATCGCGGCCGGCACGGCGGTGGTGAAGTCGGCGACCGTCCGCCGCGCAGCGGGCCGCTGGTTCGTGTCCTTCACCTGTGAAGTCGAGCGCGCCGAGGGTACCCCGTCCCGCGCGGGGGCGGTGATCGGCGTGGACCTGGGCATCAAGCACCTCGCGGTGTTCTCCGATGGCCGCCCGAGGGCCGAGAACCCCCAACACTACGACACCGCGCGTCGCAAGCTCGGCCGTCTGTCCCGTACGGTCGCCCGCCGCCTGGGCCCTGACCGGCGCACCGGGCAGCAGCCCTCGAAGCGTTGGCAGCGCGCGGATGCGGCCCGCAACCGGGTGCACTACCGCACCGCGAACCTGCGGCGGGACGCGCTGAACAAGCTCACCACCCGCCTGGCCCGCGAGTACGGCACGATCGTGGTGGAAGACCTCAACGTCTCGGGCATGCTCAAGAACCGCACACTCGCCCGCGTCGTGGCCGACGCCGGGTTCGGCGAGATCCGGCGTCAACTCGCCTACAAAACCCGGTGGAACGGCGGAACGCTCGAAGTGGCCAACCGCTGGTTCCCCAGCAGCAAGACGTGTTCCCGATGCCAGGCAGTGACACCCAAACTGCCTCTGCGGATACGGATGTACGTATGCGAACACTGCGGACTCGTCCTCGACCGGGACGAGAACGCGGCACTGAACCTCGCCGCGCTCGTGAAGCGGCATGTCGCCGGGAGTGGCCCGGAGACACAAAACGGACGTGGAGCCGACCGTAAGACCCCGTCCCGCGGGGCCGGTGGCATCGAAGCGTCTACCCCGCATTGATACCTCCTGGTATTAAGTGAGACAGGGACCTTCGCCCAGCAATGGGCGAATCACCGAGATTCGTAGAAACTCGGTGAACGGTGACTCCTTCCTGGCGAAGCGCGCGGGTGATGCGCTGGACGTCGGCGAGACGGATCAGGACGGCCGCGCGGCCGGGTGGTGACAGGGCGGGTTCTTGGGCTCTGGCTGTGAGGTCGTCTTCCTCGGCGATCCAGATCGGTACGTGTCGTCGGGTGATCACGGAGTTGCGGCAGCGGTCGGGTTGGCAGGCGCCAATCAGCGGGGCCGTGCCGCGCTGATCGGCGGGCAGCTCGTCTGGCACTCGGCCTGCGGGGCAACGAACATGCAGTCGTTGACGGTTCTCAGGTGGAGGTTGCCGAACTGGGTGGCGAGCAGGGCGGCCTCGGCCTGTTCATCGGCGATCTGCGCCCGTAGGACGGGGTCCTCGTTCATGGTCGAGATGACCGTGTCCAGGCCAGCATGCAGCCGGTCGGCGCCGGGCCCGACCGCGACCTTCTCGCCTGTCCGGCGGGCCCTAAGCAGGTCGACCAACCGGAGCGCGGCGGCGTACTCGTGTTGCTGGTCGAACTCCTTGGCCCACGTGGTGTCCATCTGCGCGTTGCCTGCGTGGTGCCAGTTGGCCAGTGCCCGGTGGGCGGCGTGCTTCAGCTGGAGGCCGAGGGCGACTTCGGAGCCCGGCTCGCGCCCGGTGATCACCGACATCGTTCGCCGGAACATGTGCGACCTGCAACTGAGCGGCGGGCGTGTGGCCGAGGGCGGGGCGGAAGCGGCGGCGGGCACCGCGCGACAGCGGCAGCACGAACCAGCCGGCCGCCGCCCATCCGGCAGCCAGGAGCACATCCAAACCGCACTGGCGCGGGGAAGCCGGGGGACGCGGCCGGGGCCGTCAACGTCTACGCGGAACTGCTGGACCGCGAGCGGCTCGTGCTGGGTCCGGACCACCCCGACACCCTCACCGTCTGCGGCAATCTTGCTGAGTGGCGTGGGAAAGCGGGGGATGTGATCGGGGCCGTCGCCGCCACGGAAGAAGTGCTGGCTGACCGCGAGCGGGTCTTGGGTCCGGACCACCCCCTTCGGGCACTCCTGGGCCGCCGTGCACGCGATCGAGGACGAGCGGAGCTGGATCTGCGAAGGGGATCACAGCGACGACCTCTCCCCAGCGTCCGAAGGGCTTGTTGCTGGTCACGATCACGGACGCGTGTTCGTAGCGGCCCGAGATGAACTGGAAGAACAGGTTCGCGGCCTCGGGTTCGAAGGGGATGTAGCCGACCTCGTCGACCACGATCAGCGGGATCCGGCTGAGCCGGGTGAGTTCGTCGCTGAGCTTGCCTGCCTGATGGGCCTCGGCGAGACGGGTGACCCACTGGGCGGCGGTGGCGAACGCGACCCGGTGGCCGGCCTGGCAGGCCCGGATGCCCAGGCCGGTGGCCAGGTGGGTCTTCCCTGTCCCGGGCGACCCCAGGAAGATCACGTTCTCCTTGCCCGCGACGAAGTCGAGGGTCCCCAGATGAGAGAGGGTCTCCCGCTTGATCGACCGCTGGTGGTCGAAGTCGAAGTCCTCGATCGACTTCCGTGAGGGGAAGCGGGCGGCCCGGATGCGGCCCTCGGCGCCGTGCGAGTCGCGTGCGGCGACCTCCCGCTGCAGGCAGGCGGCCAGATACTCCTCGTGGCTCCACTCCTCCGCCCGGGCCCGCTCGGCCAGCCGGCCGGCCGCGTCCCGCAGGGCCGGAGCCTTCAACGCCTTGGTCAGATAGATCAGTTCGGAGGTGACGTCGCGGCCGCTGCCGCCCGTCTTGCCTCCCTTGCTGGTGCTGGTGGAGGCCATCACGCGACTCCTTCGCCGGTGCTCAGTCCGCCGTCGATGACGCCGAAGATGCGGTCGTAGGTCTCCAATAGCCTTTGTTCGACCTCGAGTTCGTCGGTGGGCGTGAACCTCTGCCGGGCTGCCGCCCGGCCGGCCGCGGCGGCGGCTGCATGGGCCGGGTCGGTCAGCGACTGGTGGCGGGCCCAGCAGCGGGCATGCCGGGCGACCTCCATGCCCTCGCAAAAGGCCAGGACCTGATCCAGGTCGGCCTTGACCTCGATGCGACGGCCGATGGCGAGGGGGTGGATGGAGTAGTCGTTGGTGTCCAGGCGGACGTAGTGGTCGCGCGGCAGCCGCAGGCTGGATCTCCACCAGCCCGGCGGATCGACGGGCGGGATCGGCAGCATGCGGGCGGTGTCGGCATCGATCCGGTCGGCCGGGCGGGCCTGCAGGGTGCGGTGGATGCGCCGGTTTGCCCTCGCCAGCCAGTCGGCCAGCTGGATGTTGAAGTCGGTCGGCGAGGCGAACACCCGGCCGGGCAGAAACGACGTTTCCAGATAGCCGTTGGCCCGCTCGACCAGCCCCTTCGCTTCCGGGTCTCCCGGGCGGCACTGGATGATCCGGATGCCGAGCAGACCGGCGAACGCCGCGAAGTCCTCGGTCAGTTGAGGACGCCCGCCCCGCCATGACCCGACGGCGCCCTCGTTGTCCCAGACCAGAGCCCTGGGGACTGCCCCGAGCCCGGTCAGCAGCCGCCAGTGCCCGGCGATCAGGTCGGCCGCGGACCTGGTGGGCAGCATCCTGGCCATGATCCAGCGCGAGTAGCCGGCCACGATCACCAGCACCGGCGGGCTCGCCGTCTGCCCGAAGCCGAGCGGGATCTCCGCAGGCGGGAACCACAGGTCGCACTGCGCGAGGTCACCCGGCTCATAACCGGTCCGCGACACCGGGTCCGCGGCCCGATAGACCGGCCTCAGTTCACGAACCCGCCTCCTGACCACCGCATACGAGCGACTCCAGCCGATCCGTTCCGCGATCACCGTCGCGGGCATCTCGGGGAACCGCTGCAGCAGCTCTCTGATCTGCGGCTCGACCGCGTCCACGATCGAACCCCGCGGCTCCCGCTGGTACTTCGGCGCCGCCTCACTGTTCAAGGCCCGCCGCACCGTGTTCCGTGAGATCCCCAGATGAACCTCGCGATCGCCCTGATCGGCATCTGCTCAACCCGGTGCAACCGGCGGATCTCCGCCCAGTCCTCCACGTCGATCACCCATCCTCCCGGCCTGACTCAACGAGCCAGACCCCGGAAGGGGGTCAATTCTCAAAGTCGGAGACTGGTCCACTTTTAGAAGACCACCGACAGGCGGTGACGCCACCCTGGATCCACTCCTTGGTGACGCTCCCTTGAGCGAGCGCAGCGTGCGTATGGCCGGCGCCGCGGGAGCAGCGCTTCCTCTCCAGGGGCTGGCCGTCCGGGCGCCGTCGATCCGTTGCTCGCAGACCGCGGACGTCTTCGGCCTGGTGGCAGCGTCCGAGCCTGCGCTGCGCGATCTCGACCTCGGCACATGGTGCGGTCGCACCGTCGACGACGTCGCCGCAACCGATCCCGACGGGTTCAACGCCTGGTTCACGGACCCGGATGCCGTGCCACACGAAGGTGAGTCCGTGCGCCAGCTCTGTCGCCGAACAGCGGACTGGCTGAGCAGCAGGGCGCCCGGCACGGGCCACGCAGTGGCCATCACCGAAGCAGCCGTTGTCCGGGCCGCGCTCATTCATGCTCTGGCCGTACCGGCAAGAGCCTTCTGGCATCTGGCTGTGCCGCCCCTGTCCGCGGTCTCTCTCACCTGGCGAGGTGGCTGCTGGGACGTCCGGCTCGGCCACGTCACTACTCCCCTGGAGACCCAGCGACGGTTCCTCTCGCGGTCAGCGACGCTTGTACGCGCCGATAGTGATCGGTTCGCGTCGGCCCACCTGGGCGGCGGGAAACGATCAAGCTCCTTTCGGGGAACGATCTCCGTCAGCTGCGGGTAGGCCCTGACCAGCATTGTGTTGCGCTGGTCATGGATGACCGACGATCAGTTTGATATCGACGAGGTCGACTTCGCGCCTGTCGGGGACACCGTGGAGCGGCTGGCACTGCTGACTCTGCAAGAGGCACATGATCTGCTCAGCCTGCTGCTGACCGTGGCGCAGGACGGCGGGCCCTCCTCGCCGGAGGCGGACCGTTTGGCGCGGGAGATCGCTGCCCGTATCCCGTCCGAGAACTGACGGTGCCGTCCCGCTTGGTGCAGCTAGCTGCGGGTGCTGGTGAAGCGCACGCCGGGGCCCCAGCCCGCCTGAACGGAGGCCATGCACCATTGGCAGAGCGGGCTTCCGCCGGAGCCGTACTTGTGGGTTTTGCGCTGGCAGACCGCACAGGGGGCGATCTTGTCGCTGGGGCAGGTAAGTGCGGACGGGTCGGGTTCGGTGATCGGGGGCGGGGGAGTGGTCATCGGGGGTGTCCTGTTCCAGGCAATCTTCGTGAGTCGCCTGTTACGCAGCATATCGGGCGCTCTCGTACGGCCGTTCGGGCGGCGTGGGTGCTGCGGGGGTAAGTCGAGGACGTTCAGCCGGATGTGGGGCCGGCGGTGGGTGCAGGCGTGCAGGCAGTCGGTGGGCCTCGTTGTGCGAGGTGGCGCGGCGTCGGGGACTGGGCAAGTGGCAGTCCCCGGCGTGGAGCTGGACGGGCGACTTGCCGATGCCGAGCTCGACGACGCAGTCCGGCGGAGGTGGCCGGCGCTCCTGTTCGGCCCGTGGCGCCCGAACCGCCGCGATCTTGGCGTCGATGTGCTGCACCCAGAGCAGGTGCCAGACCGTCATTCTGTGGAATCAGCCATGTCAAGCGCTTCAGCGCCACAGCCGCCGAGCTTGGACTATCTGTCCGCGCCTTATTACGGGAGGGGTGCTTTTCGGACGAGGTCCGTCGGATCTTGCGTCTCTGCGGTAGGGCTTACCGACGAGGCGGAGCTCCGTGAGGAGGCAAGGCCAGCTCCCGGCAGTGAAATGGGAAGGCGCAGCACGCGGCGGGACGAGGCCGCTGCTAGGGCGTGTATCGGAAGTAGGCGGGGGCACCCCCCCGATCTGGCGTTTCGCGCGGTAGTGGCATCCTTGGCCAGTGTTCTCATCCGATCACGCGGGCGCCGTGTTCTTCGATGTCGATGGCACCCTCGTCCCCGGTACGAGTTCGTCGGTCTTTCTGGCCGACTTCCTTGGCCATCGGGATGAGTTGGCCAAGGCCGAGGATGCCTACGCCTCCGGCGCCGTGGACAATCGGCATGTCTCCGAGCTGGATGCCGCCGGCTGGGCGGGGGTTCACGAAGATCAGGTCTCTGGCTGGCTCGACGGGCTTCCCTTGGTCTCGGGCATCACGGAGACCGTGGCCTGGTGTTGGCAAAGCGGGTTGGTGCCCGTACTGGCAACCCTCGCCTGGTCGCCAGTTGGCAGCTACCTGACTGACCGCTTCGGCTTCCACGCGTTCAGCGGACCCCGGCTGGAGACCGCAGGTGGCCGGTTCACAGGGCGGGTCACCCGTCACTTCGACGAGTACGGCAAACGAGATTTCGCCCTCGCGCAGGCGCGAGAGCTGGGGCTGGTTCCTCGCTCGTGCGGGGCAGTCGGAGACAGCCGCTCCGACCTGCCACTGTTCGCATCCGTAGGGTTGAGCGTGGCGTTCAACGCGTCGGCAGGAGCGCGCGAGGCGGCGACCGTCACGGTGGACGACGACGACCTGCGGGGCGTGCTTCCCATCTTGAGTCGCCTGGTTACAGCCACTCGTTGATGACCGCGACAAGGACGGTCGCCTCGTAGCGAACCGCCAGCTTGTCGTACCTCGTGGCCACGGCCCGGTGCCTTTTGAGACGGTTGATACCGCACTCGACCGCGTGCCGCTCACAGTAGTCGAGCGCGTCGAACTTCGGCGGCCGACCGCCACGGGAGCCGCGTTTCGTGCGGTTGCGGGCCTGGTCGGCCTTGTCCGGGATGGTGCAGAGGATGCCGCGTCGTCGCAGGTAAGCGCGGTTCTTGCGAGAGGCGTACGCCTTGTCCGCACGGACCCGCAGCGGCCGGGTGCGGGGCCTGCCGGGCCCCAGGCGAGGAACCCGGACACGGCCCAGGACGACCTCGAACTGCGGGGAGTCACCTCGCTGCCCCGCGGTTATGACGATCGACATGGGCTTTTGCCGCTGCTCGACGGCCAGGTGCAGGTACGGCTCCGTGGCAGCTCTCCGGAGTTCCCGTGACGGCTGTGTCCCCGTACGCGCGCCGTTCGGAGTTCTCACGCGCTTTGTGGGCTGCTGCGCGCTGGTCCTTGGCCCACACCCGATGGGGCGGCCGTCGTCCCACACCGCCGTGGTGGCGGGGGGAAGTGCCCGTGCACGGCTGCCCATCCCTGCGCCACGGCGAGGCCTCCGGCCCACGTCGGTTGACGAGTCAGACGATCTTGCCTGGCGGCTTGGACCGGGGATCAGGGGTACCCGCTCGCGGCGGGGTCGGAAAGCGTGCCCCGCCGGGGGTTCTTCGCTCACTGCTGGCGGAGAGCTCGTCCCACCCAGCCGCAATGAACATACCGGCAGGAATTTGAGTCGCAGGTGCAGGCTGCGTGCGGGAAACTAATTCCATGCAGGCGGGGGAGTTGCACAGGGTTCCCTGCCCCCGTTCGATCGACCGGGTGACCTCATGGCACTCTTCGCGGCTTCCAGGCGCCGCTTGCTAGAACCCACCACCGACCTCGCGAGCGAGTACGAACGGCTCCGGGCGGAAAACGAGCAGCTCCACCACGTTATTACCTCGCACGCCGTGATCGACCAAGTGGGCGCTCTGGTGGTCCTCGGGCAGATCCCACCCGAAGAGGCATGGCGGGCCCTGCGGGATGTCTCACAGCGCACCAACACCAAGCTCCGCGTCGTCGCCTAAGAAGTCATCTCATTTGGTGAGTCTGCGGTAGCAGATGAGTGTGCAAGCGATGCTGGTGAAGGCCAGGAAGTGCTCGGCTTTGCGCTCGTAG
>NZ_JBITGS010000090.1:0-14192 GCF_044457265.1 Streptomyces sp. NPDC050564
TGGCCGAGCGGGTCGGGCTGGCTGGTGGAGATGATCCAGTCGGCGTTGCCCGCCGTCTCGGCGTGGCCGTTGTCGAACAGGATGCGGTGCGTGGTCGCCGCGTGAGCAGGGGACGCGGTGGACGTCTGGAGAGCGGCTCCGGTGAGCAGGACGCCGAGCGCGGTCAGGGCGACGGCGAGTCTGTGGCGGGGTTTTGTGGGGGTGAGCATCCGGCTTTCCTCCATGAGTGGGGGACTGTGGAAGAGGCGGTGCGGGCGTCGATCTGCGCGCGTAGAACGGCCGTTGAACAACTGCCGTTCCACACAAGGGTGGACAGTACACACAAGATCACGGCCGCCGGGAGACCCTTCGGCGACTTCTCAGAAAGCTCTTACCGTGCGTCGCAACTTCCACATGAGGAAGGTAAGTTGACGCTCCGTCAAGAGGCTTCTGTCAGCCAGGGCCTGACCTGCTTGCGTGCCTCGTGCAGACGGGACTTGAGCGTGCCGAGCGGGATGCCCACCCGCTCGGCCACCTCCGCGTACTCCAGCTGGCAGATGTCCCGGTAGACCAACGGCGCCACCAGATGCGGGTGTTCCCGCTCCAGGCGCTCCAGCGCCTCCAGGAGGTCGACCCGGGATCCGGCGATGACGCTGGTGGTGCGCGGATCGACATGCTGCGACGCGTCGATGACGACCGGCTGCTCGGCCGCGCGCCGCTTCAGCTCGCGGTACTTCTGGCGGGCGCAGTTCGCGACCACCGTGTACAGCCAGGTGCTGAAGCGGCTGCGGCCCTCGAACGTGGTGATCTTCCGGGACACCTGGAGGAGGACGTCCTGGGCCGCCTCCTCGGCGTCCTCGCGACAGGGCAGGAAGCGCCCGCAGCGCCGTACGACCTCGGGCTGGACCTTCTGGAGCAACGCGTCCAGCGCCGCCCCGTCACCGGCGGCCGCGCGCAGAGCGAGCTCCTCGGTCTCCGCCGCGTCCTGCACTGCGTGCTCCCCTCGGTGTCGATCAGAGGCCAGGCATGATAGTCGCATGCCCTTCCTGGGGCGGTTCCGGCGGCATGGCGAACGCCGCCTCCGAGGGGCCTCGCATGGGCCCAGGTACGCTCAGGCTCAGTACGCGACGAGCCCGAGCTCCCGGAATTGCTTACGCACGCGCTCCGTCAAGGTCTGATCGGGAACCGGGTTGTCCCGCAGCGGGAAAGGGATTCCCAGGGCTTCGTACTTCGCGGCGCCGAGCTTGTGGAAGGGCAGGACGTCCACCCGATCGACATTGCCGAGTCCGGCGACGAACTGGGCGAGCCCGGCGACGGCCTCCGGGTCGTCGTTCCAGCCGGGGACGAGGACATAGCGGATCCACATGGGGATGCCGAGGCGGTCCAGGCGAGTGGCGAAGCTGAGCGTGGGCGCCAGTTCTCCGCCGGTCAGCTTCCGGTACGTAGGGATGTCGAAGGACTTGATGTCCAGAAGCACCAGGTCCGTATCGGCGAGGAGTTGATCCGTGGCGCGGGCGCCGAGGAAGCCGGAGGTGTCGAGGGCCGTGTGCAGTCCCGCCTCCCTGCAGCGGCGCAGAAGCTCTGCGGTGAAGGCCGGCTGGAGCAACGGCTCCCCTCCCGTGATCGTCACACCGCCCCCGGCCGTCGTGACGAAGACCCGGTACTTGTCGATCTCCGCCATCACTTCGTCGGCGGTGACTTCGCGGCCGTCCCGCATGTGCCAGGTGTCGGGGTTGGCACAGTAGAGGCAGCGCAGCGGGCAGCCGTTGACGAAGAGGACGAACCGGGTCCCGGGACCGTCCACGCCGGTGGACAGGTCCCAGGAGTGGATCCGGCCGGTCGTCACGGGCTTCACAGCGTTCCGTGGAAGGTGCGGCTGATCACGTCGAGCTGCTGCTCGCGGGTCAGCCGGACGAAGTTGACGGCGTACCCGGAGACCCGGATGGTCAACTCCGGGTACTTCTCCGGGTGTTCCATCGCGTCCTCCAGCATGGCCCGGTCCAGGACGTTGACGTTCATATGGAAGCCACCCGAGGCCATGTACGCGTCGAGGATGCCGACCAGGTGGCCGACGCGCTCGCCGGGCGCGTGCCCCAGGCCCTCCGGGGTGATCGTCGTCGTCAGCGAGATGCCGTCACGGGCCTGCTCGTACGGGAGCTTGGCGACGGAGAGCGCGGAGGCGGCCACCCCGTGCCGGTCGCGGCCGTTCATGGGGTTGGCGCCGGGCGCGAAGGGCTGCCCGGCGCGCCGGCCGTCGGGGGTGTTCCCGGTGTGCTGGCCATAGACGACGTTCGAGGTGATCGTCAGCACCGACTGGGTGTGTTCGGCGTCCCGGTAGGCAGGGTGCTTGCACACTTTGGCCATGAAGGACTCGACCAGCCCGACGGCGACGGCGTCCGCACGATCGTCATTGTTGCCGTATGCCGGGAAGTCGCCCTCGACCGCGTAGTCCACGGCCAGACCGGTTTCGTCCCGGATCACCTTCACCCGCGCGTTCTTCACGGCGGACAGGCTGTCGGCGGCGACCGACAGGCCCGCGATGCCGCAGGCCATGAAGCGGTGCACGGGATGGTCGTGCAGCGCCATCTCGATGCGCTCGTAGGCGTACTTGTCGTGCATGTAGTGGATGACGTTGAGCGTGTTGACGTAGGTCCCCGCGAGCCAGTCCAGCATGCGGTCGTAGGCCGCCGACAGTTCCTCGTACTCCAGATACTCACCGGTCAGCGCGGGCGCCTCGGGGGCGATCTGCTCGCCGCTCATCTCGTCTCGGCCGCCGTTGATCGCGTACAGCAGCGCCTTGGCGAGATTGACCCGGGCGCCGAAGAACTGCATCTGCTTGCCGACCGCCATCGCCGACACGCAACATGCGATCGCCGTGTCGTCACCGGTGCAAGGGCGCATCAGCTCGTCGGATTCGTACTGGACGGCGCTGGTGTCGATGGAGACCTTGGCGCAGAACTCCTTGAAGCCGGACGGCAGCCGAGGCGACCACAGCACCGTCAGGTTGGGCTCGGGCGCCGGGCCGAGGTTGTAGAGGGTCTGCAGGAAGCGGAAAGAGGTGCGGGTGACCAGGGGGCGGCCGTCCGCGCCGAGGCCGCCGATGGACTCCGTCACCCAGGTCGGGTCACCGGAGAAGAGCGTGTCGTACTCGGGCGTGCGCAGGAAGCGTACGATCCGCAGCTTGATCACGAAGTCGTCGATCAGCTCCTGGGCGCGGGGCTCGTCGATCGAGTCCTCCTCCAGGTCCCGCTGGATGTAGACGTCCAGGAAGGTGGAGGTGCGGCCCAGGGACATCGCGGCGCCGTTTTGTTCCTTCACAGCGGCGAGGTAGCCGAGGTAGAGCCACTGCACGGCTTCGTGGGCGGTGGTGGCAGGGCGGGAGACGTCGCAGCCGTAGGTGGCCGCCATCCGCGTGAGCTCGCCCAACGCCCTTATCTGCTCAGCGAGTTCCTCGCGGTCGCGGATGACGTGCTCCGTCGACGGCGCAGCGTCCAGCAACGCGCGCTCGGCGCGCTTGGCCTCGGTCAACCGGTCCGTGCCGTACAACGCCACCCGCCGGTAGTCGCCGATGATCCGGCCGCGGCCGTACGCGTCGGGCAGCCCCGTGATGATGCCTGCCTTACGGACGGCGCGCATCTCGGGGGTGTACGCATCGAAGACACCGTCGTTGTGGGTCTTGCGGTAGGTACCGAAGACGCGGGTGACGAAGGGGTCGGGCTCGTAGCCGTACGCCTTCAGGCTGTTCTCGACCATCCGCAGGCCGCCGTTCGGCATGACCGCGCGCTTCAGCGGGGCATCGGTCTGCAGGCCGACGATCAGCTCCCGCTCGCGGTCGATGTATCCGGGCGCGTGCGAGGTGATCGTCGAAGGGGTCCTGGTGTCGACGTCGAGGATGCCCCTGCGCCGTTCTTCCGGGAACAGAGCGCTGACTTTCTCCCAGACCTCCCGCGTACGGTGCGTCGGGCCGGCCAGGAAGGCCGCGTCACCTTCGTACGGCGTGTAATTGGCCTGGATGAAGTCGCGTACATCGACACGCTCTCGCCACTGCGTCCCGGCGAAACCGCGCCATGCCTCGGACGCGCGCGTTCCGACCGTCACTGTCGCTGTCATCGCCGGTTCTCTCCCTCTGCTCCGCACGGGAATGTCTCCCTTTCGATACTTGTGTGACGCGATGGCCACCGGGAGGGCCGTGCAGTGCCCATGCCCCCGCCGTCCGGCCTCCGGCCGGGGCCGTTCGGCCCCCTGGGCACAGGCGCTCACGCGGCAGGGAGGTCCGGCCTGACGAGCGTGCCCGACCTGCCGTGGACGATCTCGTACGCCGCGTCCAGGGCACCGATCGCGGCCAGTCCCCCGGTGCGTTCGACGAACCGGGCGGCGGCCTCGGCCTTGGGGCCCATCGAGCCGTCCGGGAAGCCGCGCCGGCGCAACTCGGTGGGTGTGGCGCCCAGGACGGGCCGCTGGTGGGGAGTGCCGTAGCCGTCGTAGACACACGGCACGTCGGTGAGGATGAGCAGGAAGTCGGCCTTCAGGTCCTCGGCGAGCAGGGCCGCCGTCAGGTCCTTGTCTATGACCGCCTCTGCTCCCGTCACCGCCCCGGTGTCGTGGTCGGCGACGACGGGGACGCCTCCACCGCCTGCGCAGATGACGAGAGTGCCGCTGCTGAGCAGTTCGTGGACGGTCTCGGTCTCGACAATCCGCTCGGGCGCCGGAGAGGGGACGACGCGGCGCCAACCGCTGCTGTCCGCGGCAATGTGCCAGCCACGCTTACGGGCCAGCAACGCCGCCAGTTCGTAGGGGTACACCTGGCCCACGAACTTCGTGGGACGGTCGAAAGCCGGGTCGTCGGCCCGAACAAGGGTGTGAGTGACCAGCACGGCGATCCGGCGGCCGGGCAGGGCGTTGTGAAGGGTGCGGGCCAGCAGGGAGCCGATCATGCCTTGGGTCTGGGCGCCGAGCAGGTCCAGCGGATACGGGGCACTGAGGGCAGAGTCGGCGGCGCTCTCGATGGCGAGCAGGCCGATCTGGGGGCCGTTGCCGTAAGTGATGACGATCTCGTGCTCGTGGGCCAGGGCGGCGATCGCGGTGGTCACCCGGTCGATGTTCGCCTGCTGGACGGCCGCGTCGGGGTGTTCGCCACGGTGCAGCAGAGCGTTGCCGCCGAGGGCGATGACCATGCGCATGGTTCAGTCCTCCAAGGGGCGGCGAGTACGGCCTTGATGGTGCGCAGCCGGTTCTCCGCGTGGTCGAAGACAAGGGAGGCGGGCGAAGTGCTCCTTGCGCGGTTTACCGCGGATGGGGCGATCCGTGAACGATTCTTCTGCGCGGGCCCGCTCATGGTGAGTGGCCACCTTTCCCGCCGCCGGGGCCATTGGTCCCGGCGTGTCGTCCCGATCGGCCCCGGCCGGGACAGGGACAGCCTTCAGGAGGAGAGGTCGGCCCCGTAGACCGTGCGTCCTCCCACGAGTTGACGGCCACTGACCAACTCGGACTCGATGCGGATGAAGACTTCCTCACGTACAGCCAGCCACGGGCGCGGAACGCTCAGGGACAACCGGGCGTGCTCGGCGGGGTCGGTCACCACCGTGGCGCGGCCGGTCACCACGACGCTCCAACCGGAGTGGGTCGTCACGTCCACCTCGTCCGCTTCGAAGGCGACCACCACGCCATCGACGGCAGAGGCCAGCTCCGAGTCGGCGGAGGTGCGCAGCAGTACCGCGGAATCGTTGTCCAGGCAGAAATTGACCGGCAGGACCGCGGGCAAGGCGTGACGCGTGTGGACGATGCGGCCGATCGGTGCACCCTCCAGCAGACGGAGGCACTCTTGTCGGTCGAGGTCACGGAAGCCGTCGTTGGGGTTCATCACGGAGATCACTTTCACGCAGTACAGCGGTACGCGTTTCATCCTGTGGGGCTGCGGGGTACGGAGGCGAGGGCCCATCGGTCCAGGACGGCCGGAGAGTGGCCGCCCGTCGGGCCCTGCGATCGACCGGGGTCACCGCACCTCGATCCGGTGCCCGGCGGTGTTGACGGGCTCGATACGCTCGCCGCCTGCCCATGGACCGCTGTACGCAAGCGCCTCCAGCCGTTCCACGGCGTCGGGCTCCCGCACGGCTCGGGCACGGCCGCGTACGAGCACGCTCCAGCCCTGGCTGAGCGCCTCGTCTATGTGGTCGACCTCGAAGGCTACGAGCGCCCCGGCGGCTGTCGCGGGAACGGCGTCGGGTGCCGTCCTGAAGGTGCGTGACCTTGTATGTCCAGCCTGACCGTGGCAGATGCTGTTCACATGGGCCGGTCGGTCCCCATCGCCGGACCGAGCGGTCCCGTTCGAACCGACCGACGCCTGCGCGTGAGCGCACCAAGCCGACCTCTCCTCACCAACTCGGGCTGACCGGCCCAACGCCCCACGCGAGCGGGCTCCGGACGGCCCAGTGATGCCGTCCGGTCGGCCCCTGCCGCCACTCACTGCCGGATGTCACGTTGCTGTCCTCGATGACGAGGAGGTGCAGTGCGATGCGCAGGACAAAGCGTGTGAGGCAGCTGCTGTGGCGGTGGCGCAGCAATCCGCTGCGACGGCACGACGACGTCATCGAGGCGTGGTTCATTCTGGTCGTCTGGACCGTCATCGCGTTGGGCGGCACCGTGATCGGCGTGATGGCAGGCCATGCCGCCGACGAGTCCTTCCGGCAGCTGCGCCACGAGCGGCACTCGGTCCGAGCCGTCCTCGTCGAGAGCACGACACGGACTGTGCCGACGGCGGAAGGCACAACCTATGACCGTGTCCGGGCGAAGGTCCGCTGGACGGCGTCGGACGGCTCCGCCCATACTGGCCGGGCCCTGGTGGGCTCGGGACACCGGGCCGGATCGCAGGTCGTGGTCTGGCTGAACGACGCGGGGCAGCCCACCACGGAGCCGCCGACCGCCTCGAAGGCGGCTTTGGAGGCGGGCGCGCTCGGCGCCGGAGCCGCAGTCGCTTTCGCCGGCCTGACGTTCGCCGCCGGCCGCGTCGCGCAATGGCGGCTCGATCAGCGCCGCTACGACCGATGGGGCCGCGAGTGGGACCAGCTCGGAGCTCAGGGGGACGCAAGACCACATGACCCGTAGCGGCTGACCCCGTCCATGGGTCGACCGTCCAAGTGAAGCCGACCTCGCAGGGCGGCCTCGTCCTGGTCGCCCCTCCGGCGCGCACCGCACATGGCCGGTCACGTAGGTCGACCGTCCTCCCAGGACGGGTCCACAGGGCCCTCGCGACGTCGCTCGCGAAATGGTCAGACTGGTCTTGAGCCCGACCCGGCGATTTGCCCGCCGGGGTGAAGGAGCTGATCACCATGACGACTCTGGTGGGATTCCCGGACCGTCCGGTCCGGGTGTACGCACGTCTCGACGCACCGTTGTCCCGGTGGCTGTGGCTGGTGAAGTGGATCCTGGCCATCCCGCACTACGTGGTGCTGTTCTTCCTCTGGATCGCCTTCACCGTGGTGAGCGTGATCGCGTTCTTCGCCATCCTGTTCACCGAGCGCTACCCGCGCCCGCTCTTCGATTTCAACCTGGGTGTATTGCGGTGGAGTTGGCGAGTCGCCTACTACTCGTACGGCGCCCTCGGCACCGACAGGTATCCACCGTTCAGCCTGGGCGAGGAACCGGACTACCCAGCGCGGCTGGACATCGCCTATCCGGAGCGGCTCTCCCGCGGTCTGGTGCTGGTGAAGTGGTGGCTCCTGGCCATCCCGCACTACATCGTCATCGGCTTCTTCCTCGGCGGCGTCCACCACGGTTGGTGGGACAGCGGACTCATCACCGTGCTGGCGGTCATCGCCGCTGTGATCCTGGCGTTCACCGAGAAGTACCCGAAGGATCTGTACGACCTGATCCTCGGCCTCATCCGGTGGGTGCTGCGAGTCGCCGCGTACGCGGCCCTGATGACGGACACGTACCCGCCGTTCCGCCTCGACATGGGCGGCTCGGAGCCGACGGTCCCACTGGACCAGCCGTGATCACCGCGGTGGTGACAGGCTTCCATCACCGCACGGGCCCCCGGGTGGCAACCCCGGGGCCCATGCGAGCGCCGCGGATGGTCTGGATGGTCAGTCGTGCGGAATCACCGCGACCGGGGCAGCGGAGTGGTGCAGTACGGCTTGTGTCACGGGTCCAATGTGAGAACCGGCCGGCGTACGACGGTTGCGACGGCCCACGACGACCAGTGAGGCATCCCGGGAAGCGTCGACCAGATGGGATCCCGCGCTGCCGATGACGGCCTGCTCGTTCACCTCGATGCCGGGGAACTTATCTCGCCACGGCCGCAGTACCTCGGTCAGCCGGTGCTGTACCTGTGCGCCCAGCTCCGCGTTGAGCTGAGGGTCGAGGGCACCGCCGTATCCGTAGTAATAGGGCGGCAGACTCCAACCGTGGACGACACGCAGGCCCGCCGCCCGGCGGGAGGCGGCGTCGAACGCGAACCCGAGCACGGAGTCATCGGGATTCTCCAGGTCCAGACCGAGCACGACATCGCCGGTCAGATGGTCGTCCTCGTGGCGCTCACCTGCTCGTACGAGAACGACCGGCCGCTCGGTCCGGGCCACGACGGCGAGTGCCACGGAGCCCACCAGGAACCCGGCGACTGCGCCGAGGCCCCGCGACCCGAGCACCAGAAGATCGGCGTCTTCGGCGACAGCCAACAATGCGGTGACGGGCTGCTCCGGAATCCGTTCGGCGCTGATCGACAGACGAGGGTGGCGTTCTGCAATCCGGGCGGCGGTCTCCCGCGGCAGACGCTCGGCCCACTCGCGCCGCGGGTCGTCCTCGGACGGTGGTACGGCGGCGCCTGCCAGCGGTGAGTACGTATAGGGATGCCACTGCCACGCGTGCACGAGACGCAGGGGCGCGTCGCGCAGCAGCGCCTCGCGGGCAGCCCAGTCGGCTGCGGCGAGACTCTCGGGCGAGCCGTCCAGGCCGACGGTGATGTTGCGGGACATGTGCGGACCTCCTTCAAGGGGTGCACTTCAAGTCTCCGGACTCGGAGCTTGCGCAGGCAGGGGCCGCTGGTCCCGGCCCAGGACCGGTCGGCCCATGTGGCGACGGGTCCTCGCGGCGGGCGCGGACGATGATGCCGGCAGACAACGCCCTTTCTGCGCAGGGCATTTGAGTTCGCCCGCCGCGGAGAGAGGACAGACCACCCACTGCCCGCGCACTAGTGCGGCGATGGCCAAATGTCCTTGCCCGAGCGTCCGATCAGACGACAACGACGGGGCAGTGCGAACGATGCAGCAGGACATGGGCCACCGGGCCCAGTTGTGGGCCCGGCCGGCGGGAGCGGTGGTGGGCGCCGACGACCACGACGGCGGCATCGCGCGTCGCGTCCAGCAAAGCCTGCGACGGCCCGGTGCGAACCGTGCTGGTCTCCACCTCGACTGGGGGTACCGCTGCCGGAGCCCGGTCATCGCGAAGCGGGGCACGGCCTGTACGGTCCGCATCCGCCGGCCCATGTCCCCCGGCCCATGTCTGCGGGCACGGGGGCGGGTACCTCTGACACCGGGTGCCGGTGGGACCGGGCGCCCAGCACACGCAGCCGGGCCCCGCGGCGCTCCGCCTCCGCGAAGGCGAACGCCGCGGCGTCCGCGTCGGCATCACTCTCCAGGCCGAGCACCACCTCGTCGCGACCTGCGGACCGGTGGTTCCCCCGTACGACGAGCAGCGGACCGCGCGTGCACGCGCCCAGCCGCAGGCTCACCGAGCCGAAGAGCAGGCCGGCGATGCCGCCGAACCGCGTGTGCCGACCACGGTGAGCGCCGCGTCCCGACCGTGCCGCGCCAGCGCCTGGACCGATCCGCCCTCGAAGGCCGAGGCCGTGACGGGCAGGCCGGGGTACCGTTCGTTCACCCGTGCCGTCGCGGACGCTAGTACGGGACCGGCCTCGTCGAGGTCGGGCACGGCATACACGACGTCCAGCACGGCGCCGCGCAGCACCGCTTCCTCGGCGGCCCGGTCCAGGGCCCGTACGGCGATGAGCGAGCCGTCCACGCCGACGGTGACATGACGGGTGGTCATATCTGTCCCTCCCTCGATCACTGCTGTCTAGTGCCGCGTCAGCCAAGGTTCGCCCCGTCGCGACGCCCGGCACGCTCCCCCACTGCCGTAAGGGCGTGGGAGGTGCCCCCACTCGCCGCACCGGCCGAAAGCCCAAGTACATCCAGTACGAGGACTTCCGGCCGGCACTCCCCCAGCCTTCGGCCGGGGGACCCCCAGAGCACGCACCGGACGCCGCTCCTCAACGGGCAAACCTTGGCTGACGCGGCACTAGGTGGCGGCCGACGCGCCGTCGGCGCGGTTCGCGAGGGCGGCGCGGCCTGCTTCGAGGCGGGCGGCCGGGACGCGGAACGGGGAGCAGGAGACGTAGTCGAGGCCGGTGTCGTGGAAGAAGTGGATGGAGTCGGGGTCACCGCCGTGTTCGCCGCAGACGCCGATCTTCAGGCCAGGGTTCGTGGCGCGGCCCTCCTCGACGGCGATACGGACCAGGCGGCCCACCCCGGCCCGGTCGAGGGTTTCGAAGGGCGAGGTGACGAAGATGCCCTGGGCGAGATACGCCGGGAAGAAGGACGCCTCGACGTCGTCGCGGGACATGCCCCACGCCGTCTGTGTCAGGTCGTTGGTGCCGAAGGAGAAGAAGTCGGCGGCCTCGGCGATACGGCCGGCGGTCAGCGCTGCACGCGGCAGTTCGATCATCGTGCCGATGGGACAGTCGATCGTGAGCCCGGAGGCGTCCGCCACCTCGGCGAGTACGCGCTCCGCCGCCGTCCGCACGATCCGCAGCTCCTCGACCGTGCCGACCAACGGCACCATGATCTCGGCCTTGGGGTTTCCCCCGTCCTCCAGCCGCTCCACGACGGCCTCGGCGATCGCCCGTACTTGCATCTCGACCAGACCGGGCACGACGAGTCCCAGACGCACGCCGCGCAGTCCGAGCATGGGGTTGCTCTCATGCATCCGCTCGACAGCCGTCAGCAGGCGCTCGTCGTGCGTGGTCGGGTGAGTGGCGACGCGTACGGCGAGCTCGGTGCGGTCGGGCAGGAACTCGTGCAACGGCGGGTCGATGAGCCGAATCGTCACCGGCAGTCCGTCCATCGCGGCCAGGATTCCGGCGAAGTCGGCCCGTTGGAGCGGCAACAGCGCGTCCAGGGCCGAGCACCGTCCGGTCTCGTCCTCGGCGAGGATCATCGCCTCGACCAGGCTCCGCCGTTCACCCAGGAACATGTGCTCGGTGCGGCACAGACCGATGCCCTCGGCCCCGTAGCGGCGAGCGCGAGCCGCGTCCTCGGGGGTGTCGGCGTTGGCACGCACGCCCAAGTGCCGTACAGCGTCGGCGTGTTCGAGGGTGCGGGTCACGGCGTCCGTCAACGCACCGTCGCGTTCCCCGGTGTCAAGGAAGCGGCCCACCGGCGAGTCGGTGAGCGGCAGAGACCCGAGGTGGACCGTGCCCGCCGTGCCGTCCACGGAGATCACCGTGCCTTCGGCGAGCACGGTCCGGTCGGGTGCGGTGAGCGTCCGTGCCTCGACGTCCACCGTCAGTTCCTCGGCCCCGCACACACAAACCTTGCCCATCCCGCGCGCCACGACGGCCGCGTGGCTGGTCTTGCCGCCGCGGCTGGTGAGCACGGCCTCGGCCGCGACCATCCCGGGCAGATCGTCGGGGGTGGTCTCGCGGCGTACGAGAATCACCTTCTCCCTCGTCGCGGCGCGGCGCACCGCCTCCGCCGAGTCGAAGACGATCGCCCCGACAGCAGCGCCTGGAGAGGCCGCGACGCCGTGCGCCAGCGGCTTCGTTTCGGCGTGTCCCTCGAAGCGGGGGAACATCAGGCGGGCGAGCTGCGTCCCTCCGACGCGGACGAGCGCTTCATCCTCGTCGATCAGCTTCTCGTCGACGAGCGCCTCGGCGATACGGAAGGCGGCCTCGGCAGTGCGCTTGCCGACCCTGGTCTGGAGCATCCAGAGCGTGCCCCGCTCGATCGTGAACTCGACGTCGCACAGATCGCGGTAGTGGTGCTCCAACGTACCCATGTGGTCGATGAGTTGCCGGTACGAGGACGGGTCGAGCCGTTCCAGTTCGGCCAGCGGTACGGCGTTACGGATGCCGGCGACCACGTCCTCGCCCTGAGCATCCGGCAAGTAGTCGCCGTAGACGCCGCGGGCGCCGGTGGCCGGGTCGCGGGTGAAGGCGACGCCCGTGCCGGAGTCCGGGCCGAGGTTGCCGAAGACCATGACCTGGATGTTGACGGCGGTGCCCAGGTCATCGGGAATGTGTTCGCGGCGGCGGTAGAGCCGGGCCCGCTCGCTGTTCCAGGAGCGGAAGACCGCCTGGATCGCCCGGTACAGCTGCTCGCCCGGGTCCTGCGGGAACTCCTCGCCCGTCGCGTCCCGGATCACCTTCTTGAAGCCCTCGACGAGCTGGGCGGGATCGTCGTTGCTCCCGCGCCGGTCGAAGAGTTCGGGAGCGATGCCGAGGACGGTACGGCCGTACATCTGGAGGAGCCGGCGGTAGGAGTCCCAGGCGAACCGCTCGCGGCCGGTGGCCTTGGCGAGCCCGAGGACGGACTCGTCGCCGAGGCCGATGTCGAGGATGGTCTCCATCATCCCGGGCATCGAGAACTTGCTGCCCGAACGCACTGACAGCAGCAGCGGGTTGTCCCGTCCGCCCAGCTCACGGCCTGTCCTACGCTCCAACTCGGCCAGCATGTGGGCGGCTTGGGCGCCCAGCTCCCCCGGTTCCTCACCGGTGGCCAGGTACTCCCGGCAGGCGTGGGTGGTGACGGTGAAACCGGGCGGTACGGGCAGTCCCAGCCGGGTCATCTCCGCGAGGTTCGCTCCCTTGCCGCCGAGGAGGTCCGCCATGTCACGGCTGCCGTCGGCGAAGTCGTACACATACCGGGTCATTTCTCTCACCCTCCGGGGCTGTTCAGACGTGCGGGACGACGGCAACGGGGCAGGGTGCGTGGTGCAGCACGGCGTGTACGACCGAGCCGACATGGGTGCCGAGACGGGCTTCCCTTACCTGGCGTCCCACCACGACGAGAGCCGCACCGGTCGAGGCGCTTACCAGCTCCCTGGCGGCACGCCCTTCGGTCACGGTCTCGGCGACGACTACCTCGGGGAACTTCTCGCACCATGGGCGCAGCGTCGCGACCACGGCGTGCTCGTGCTCGGCGAGCAGCTCCGGGCCGTTCACCGGGGCGAGCCTATCCACCGCCGCGAAGCCCGACGGGGCGCTGAAGGCGTGAATCACCCGCAGCGAGGCTCCACGGCGTAGGGCGGCGTCGAAGGCGAACTCGATCAGTTCGTCACAGGGCCGGTCGGTGTCGAGGCCGAGAACGACGTCGCGGTAGGGGGTCTCGGGTATCTCCTCGGGGGAAATCCCGTCCACTGCCGAGAAGTGCTCGTCGGCGACGCACTCTCCCGCCCGGACCAGCACCACGGGATGCGGTGCCCTGGCGATGATTCGTTGCGACACCGACCCCGTCAGGAACCCCGCGACGCCGCCGAGTCCGCGGGAGCCGAGAACCAGCAGATCAGCCTGCTCGGCAGCCGACAGAAGGGCTGCGACCGGCGCTTCCGCCACGGACTGGTCAATGACCTGCAGGCCGGAGTGCGCGGCCCGCATGCTCTCCGATGCCCGGGCCAGCATGTCCTCGGCCCAGGACCGCTGCGACATGTCCGCGGGCACGGACGGAGCCGGCCGCAGCTGCCACTCCCATGCGTGCACCAGGCGCAGCGCCGCGCCTCGGCGCATAGCTTCGCGGGCCGCCCAGTGCGCTGCGGCCAGACTTTCCGGAGAGCCATCGATCCCCGCGGCGACGTGTCGAAGCATGATCCGCACCTCCTGAATGCATGCCCGTGGATTCCTCTTCTCCCATCGAGCCTGATACCGGGGAGAGCAGGGTTCCAGGGGCCGGGCAGGCCCTTCCGAGGGTCCTTCCGGCCCAAGGCTGTCCCAGCGCCCACGGCACGGGCGGCGTCCCTCCCGCACTGGCGCGGGGACCGGCTAGAGACCTCAGCTCTGACCGATGCCATGCGGCCCGGCCTCGGGGCCGGGTGGCCCATGGTGAAGGCGGGGTGCTGGGGCGAGATTGGAGTCGACCTGCTGCACAAGGAGGAGTTCCGCGACAGCGACCCGGACCGCTTCACGCAACTTCGGCGCCTCTCGGACCTCGGCAAGGCCGGCGCGGTGA
>NZ_JBITGS010000091.1:0-13788 GCF_044457265.1 Streptomyces sp. NPDC050564
AGCAACACCGCCACCGACGACTCAGCACCCACACCCCGGGAACGCAGCACCCCCGCCAGACGATTCGCCCGGTCCTCCAGCTCACCGAACGTCAGCTGGACACCATCCGCTTCGACGGCCACCGCACCGGGCGACTCGGCCGCCCGCTCCGCGATCAAGTCCGGCACCGACACCTCGCGCACCGGAATCGCCGTGTCGTTCCACGCCTTGAGAAGGCGGCGCTCCTTGACGGAGGTGATGTCGACGGCGGAGAGGGAGGCGTCCGCGTCGACGGCGACCGCTTCGAGGAGTTGGACGAAGTGGTGGGCCAGCCGCTCGACCGTGTCGTGGTCGAAGAGGGAGGTGGCGTATTCGAAGGCGCCGATCAGGGAGCCGTCGGACTGCCGCCAGACGAAGAGGGTGAGGTCCGTCTTGGCGACGCGCCAGGCGCCCTGGAAGGCGTCCATGAGGACGTCGTCGGCGGCCACCGAGGTCGCGCCCTCGTCCTGGAGGTCGAAGGCGACCTGGTAGAGCGGGGTGCGCGAGAGGTCACGGGTGGGCTGCAGCTCGTCCACCAGGCGCTCGAAGGGCAGTTCCTGGTGGGCGAAGCCGGCCATCACCGTGGCCCGGACCCGCTGGAGCAGCTCGGCGAAGGTGGGATCGCCGCTCAGATCGCAGCGCATGACGAGGGAGTTGAGGAAGAACCCGACGGTGCCCTGGGTCTCCGGGCGGGTCCGGCCGGTCACCGGACTGCCGATGCCGAAGTCGTCCTGGCCGCTGTAGCGCCCGAGCAGCGCGCCGAAGGCGGCGAGCAGCGTCACATACGGGGTCGCGCCGTGCCGGCGTCCGATGCCGGTGAGGGTGTCGGCGAGTGAGGCGGGCACGGAGAACCTGACGCCGGAGCCACGCGCGTCGCGCTGCGCGGGGCGGGGGCGGTCGGTGGGGAGCCTGAGTTCCGGCAGGCCCGCGAGGCTCTGCTTCCAGTGGTCCAGTTCGCGCGACGACGAGATGTCGGATGCGTAGTCCGCCTGCCAGGCCGCGAAGTCGGCGTACTGCACCGGGAGTTGGCCGAGATCGGGAGTGCGGCCCGCGGTCGCCGCGGCGCACAGTTCACGCAGCTCGCGGTCGAGGACGACGGTCGACCAGCCGTCGGTGGCGATGTGATGGGCCGTCACCAGCAGGACGGGGCCGCCCTTCGGGACGCGGACCAGCAGCGCCCGCCACAGCGGGCCGTCCGTGAGGTCGAAGCCCCGGGCGAACTGCTCGCCGAACAGCCGCTCCAGGTGCGCCTCGGAGGCGTCCTCGACACGGAGTTCGACGGTGCCCGGCGCGACGACCACCTGGCGGGGTTCCTCGCCCTCGACGACGTACCGGGTGCGCAGCGACTCGTGCCGGGCCTCCAGCGCGTCGAGGGCGGACTGCACGACGTCACGGGTGGTACCGGCGGGCAGCCGCAGGAAGAACGGGGCCACCCACTCGGGGCTGCCCGGGTGCATGCGGTCCAGGAACCACAGCCGGTGCTGCCCGAAGGAGAGCGGCAACGGCTCGTCGCGGCCGACCGGCGTCACACCGGGCAGGGCGGGACGGGCGTCCTCCAGGAGCTTGGCCTGCGCCTCGACCGTGAACGCGCCGAACAGGCCGCGCAGTTGGATGTCGTCGCCGGATGCCTTGCGCAGGGCGTCGGCGAGCCGGGTGAGGACGAGTGAGGAGCCGCCGAGCGCGAAGAAGTCGTCATGCGCGCCGACCTGCTCGACCTGCAGGAGCTGCTCCCACACCTGCGCGACGAGTCGTTCCGCGGAGGTGCGCGGTGCGATGTACTCGGCGCTCTGCGCCTGCTCGAGAACCGGGTCGGGCAGTGCGCCACGGTCCACCTTGCCGCTGCTGGTCAGGGGGAAGGCGTCCAGCGGCACGAAGAGCGAGGGGATCATCGGCTCGGGCAGCCGGCCGCGCAGGAAGGTGCGCAGCTCGTCCCGGGGGATACGGCGACCCGTCGTCAGATACGCGACGAGCCGCTTGCCCTCGCCGAGGACGCGGGCGTCCACGACGGCACCCCGGACATCAGGGTGGGCGTTCAACGCGGCCTCCACCTCGGCCGGTTCGATGCGGACGCCGTTCACCTTGACCTGGTGGTCGGCGCGGCCGAGGAAGTCCAGGGAGCCGTCGGAACGCCAGCGCACCAGGTCGCCGGTGCGGTACATGCGGCTGCCCGCGCTACCGTGCGGGTCGGGCAGGAAGCGCTCGGCGGTCTGTCCGGGACGGCCCGCGTAGCCGCGCGCCGTGCCCTCGCCCGCCGCGTACAGCTCCCCCACGACGCCGATCGGCACCGGGTCGAACTCGGCGTCGAGAACGTAGACGCGCATGTGGTCCATGGGCCGTCCGATGGGGACCGCCTCGGTGTGCCGCTCGGGGTCGAAGAGCTGCGCGGTGACGTCGATGGAGCACTCGGTGGGGCCGTAGGTGTTCCAGACCCGGGCGCCGCCCGGTTCCGCGAGGCGGCGGCACAGTTCCGCGTCCAGCGCCTCGCCCGCCGAGCACACCAGACGCAGCGCCGCGCAGTCCGCCCAGCGGGGCTCAGCGACCAGGAGGCGCAGCACGGACGGCACGCCCTGGAGGACGGTGACGCCCGAGTCGGCGACCGTGGCCACCAGCAGGGCGGGGTCTGCCTCGGCGCCCGTCGGTGCCATGACGACCGTGGCGCCCGCAGCGAGCGGCGTGAAGAGCTCCCAGGCGGCGGCGTCGAAGGTGAGCACCGTCTTCTGGATCACCCGGTCGGCGGCCGTCAGCCCTTGGTTGCCGAGTGACCAGGCGACGCGGCCGGCGATGCCGCCGTGCTGCACGAGCACGCCCTTGGGACGCCCGGTCGAGCCCGAGGTGTAGGTGAGGTAGGCGGCATGGTCCGCGGACACCCTCACCCTCGGTGCCGTGTCGGGGAGTTCGGCGAGGGTGTCGGCCTCCTGGTCGAGGACCACGACGCCGCCGGGCAGCAGCTCCTCGAACGCGTCGGCGTCGGCCGCGGTGGTCACCACCGTGCCCGCGCCGCTGTCGGTGACCACCCAGGCCGTACGCTCCTGCGGATGCCCGGCGTCCAGCGGCACGTAGGCCGCGCCCGCTTTCCAGACGCCCAGCAGCGCCGCGACCAGGTCGTGACCGCGCGGCAGGCAGACGACGACCCGGTCCTCCGCGCCGACGCCGCGGGCCGCGAGGAGGTGCGCGATCCGGTTGGCACGCCGGTCGAGCGCTTCGTAGCTCAGCGGCCCCTGGGCGCCGTCGACCGCGACGGCGAGCGGAGTCGACACGGCCTGGTGGGCGATGAGTTCGTGCAGCGGGACTGTCATCTCTTCTCCAGGGAAGGTCATCACGTACGGCGGTGCGGCGGCCCCGCGAGGCGAGGGGTGGGTGTGCGCGGCGACGGCGGGCTGCCAGGGCCTGTCTTTCGGATCGCGCCGACTTCGGGTTGCGGCGCCTCACCACTGCCGGTGAGCGGGGCTTGGTGCGTGCATCTGCAAGGCGGAGGAGGGAGTCGACGTGGTGGGGGTCCCCCGCGCGAGCGAAGCCGCGCGGGGGAGTCGGCGAGTGACGACAACGCAGATGCGCGTGCCGGGCTCCGTGGCCCAGGCGCGATCCGAGAGGCAGGCCTAGGCGGCGGGCGCGGGCAGGAAGTCCGTGACCTCGCTGCCGAGGCCGCCGGCGCGGGCCCGGTCCCGCACGAAGCGGGCGAGCGCGAGGTCGAGGACGCCGAGCCCGAAGGGCGAGTACACGAGCGGCTTGCCGGGGTGCGGGTCGAGCTTCGCGGTGCCGCGCAGCAGCGCGCCGATGCTCGCGTCGATGAACTCCCGTCCTCCGGTGGCGAGTTCGGCGAGGTGCATCGAGGTGTTCTCGCGGCACACGTGATCGGGGTCGTCGACGACGTTGTGGGCGCCGAGAACGGCTCGGACCGTCACGTCGCGCAGCGAGACGTGCAGCACGACCGTGCCGGGCGGGCAGGCGTCGAGCGTGGTGTGCGGGGTCGCGGCTGTGGTGGCGATGGACACCAGGTCGTGGGCGGCCAGCGCCTCGTCGAGCGTGGTGCAGTGGCGGACGGTGGCCGACGGCAGCAGCCGTGCGTTGTCCTGGGTGAACCGCCTGGCGCGGTCGGGGTCCGTGTCGTACACCGTGAGCTGGTCGAGCCCCGGGTGTTCGACAGCGAGGAAGCGCAGCACCTCGCGGTTGATGACGCCGCAGCCGATGAGCGTGACCCCGGAGGGCCTGCGGCCGCCGAGCAGCGTGCGGGCGCCGACGGCGGCCGAGGCGGCGGTGCGCTGGGCGGAGATCAGCGAGCCCTCGATGAGCGCCTCGGGCTGCCCGTTGCGCAGGTTGTTGAGCAGGATCGCGGCGCTGGCGCGCTGCACTCCGGAGGCGATGTTGCCGGGGAAGGAGGCGATCCACTTCATCCCGGCGATGTCGTCCTCGCCGCCGTCCGCGCTGCCGCCGAGGTATCCAGGCAGGCCGATGATGCGGTCCCTTGGCCGGTCGGGGAAGCGCAGGAAGACGGAGTGCGGCAGGCTGGTGCGGCCCTCGTCGTGGCGCCGGTAGGCGTCGGCGACGAGGTCGACGACCTCCTTCTCGCGCCCTTCGAGGAGCCCCGCGACCGTCTGGTGGCCGATGATCAGCATGTTCCCACCGCCATGGTGTGCTCCGGTTCCTTCCACAGGTGGCTCACCTCGCCGAACTGGCGGCGCACCCATTCGTCGTCGTAGATCGTGTCGAGATAGCGGTCGCCGCGGTCCGGGAAGATCAGCACGCAGGTGCTGCCCGCCGGGATGCGGTCCGCGAACTTGCGCAGCGCCGCGGTGACGGCGCCGGACGAGCCGCCCGCGAGGATCGCCTCGCGCTGCGTCAGGGTCCGGCAACCGACCACGCAGTCGAGGTCCGAGACCAGCACCACTTCGTCGGCGAGCGTGGGGTCGAAGAGTGCCGGGCGGACGGCGGCGCCGTGCCCGGGCAGCAGCCGCGGCCCCGGCGGACCGCCGAACAGCACGCTGCCGAGCGCGTCCACGCCGACGAGCGTCGTGGACAGGCCGCGTTCGCGGATGTACTCGGCGCAGCCGGTCATGGTTCCACCGGTGCCGGTGGCGCAGAACAGATAGTCCACCCGGCCGTCCAGCGCCTCCGCGATCTCCCGCATGGTCCGGGTGTGGGCCCGCGGATTGAGCGGATTCGCGTACTGGTTGGGCCAGTACGCGCCGGGCAGGGCGGCCACCAGTTCCCGCACCCGGGCGAGCCGGGCCGGCAGATAGGCGCCGGTGTCCGGGTCGGGTTCGGTGACCATGTCGACCGTGACCTGGTAGGCCCGCAGGATCGCCAGGTTCTGCCGGGTGGTCTTGGGATCCACTACGCAGATGAAGTCGATCCCGTAGTAGCGGCAGATCTGCGCGATCCCGATGGCCAGGTTGCCTGAGCTGGACTCCACGACCGTGGACCGGCCGGGGATCAGCTCGCCGCCCCGGATCCGGCCCAGGAGCATGGACAGCGCGGACCGGTCCTTGACGCTGCCGCCCGGATTGAACCCTTCGAGCTTGGCGAGGACCCGGGAGGGGAAGCGGGGCAGCAGGCCGCCCAGCTCCACCAGATGTGTGTCGCCGACGGCGTCGAGGATGCCGTCGAGCACCGGTCGTGGCGTCATGGCCGCGGACTCCTGCCGGGTTCGTGGTCGGTCACGGGATGCCCTGTGCGATCGGTCACGGAGTGCCGCCGGGGCCGCCGCTGCCGAGGGCGAGGAGCGCCTGGCGTTCCGCGTCGTCGGTCAGCGGGATCCGAGAGACGCGCTGGTCGGGATCGTCCGCGGCCGCCTCGACGAACCGTACGAAGAGGTCGAACAGCCGCTCCGCGGTGGCCCGTTCGAACAGGTCCGTGTCGTAGCGCAGGGCCACCGTCAGCCCGTACACATCACGGGTGATCTCCAGCGAGAGGTCGCACTGGCCTTCCAGGTGCGGGATCTCCAGGTACGTCGTCTCGATGCCCGCCACGATCATCGGCTCGCCCGAGGCGGCCCCGCCCATGCCGGGCCCGAACCGGTCGGTGGCGACCATCGTCACCGAGATCCGGTAGAGCGGGCCCGCCGTGGCCGCGTCGCGGGCGACCAGCGGGTACGGGTAGGAGACGCGCGCGGTCGCCTGCCGGACCCGGTCGGCCGCCCGGTCCATCGCCTCCGCGAGCGTGGTCTCCCGGTCGAACCGGCCGCGGATGAGCACCGGGTTCACGAAGTAGCCCACGACCTCGGCGGCGGACGAACGGCGCGTGGACGCCGGGCAGGCGAGCAGGAAGTCGGTCTGGCCGCCCCAGCGGTGCAGCAGCGCCTGGAAGGCGCCGAGCGTGAGGGCGAACGGGGAGACTCCACGCCGTGCGGCGGTGCGCAGCACCTTGTCGGAGAGCCGGTCGGGCAGCCGGCGCAGCAGGCTCGCGCCGGCCTGCGAGGAGACTGCGGGGCGGGGTCGGTCGGTGGGCAGTTCGGCGGCCTGCGAACCGGCGGCCTCCTCCTGCCAGAACTCCGCCTGCCGCTTGCCGCGCGAGGATTCCAGGAGCACCTGCTCCCGCTCCACGAAGTCGTCGTAGGCGACGGGGAGCGGTTCCCAGCCGGGCTGCTCCTCGCCGGTCACGAAGGCTTCGTACGCGTGGAGCAGGTCGCGCCACAGCAGCCACTGCGAGAAGGCATCGGTGGCGATGTGGTGGGTGACGACGAGTGCCACGGCGTCCTCGCGGCGGCGCAGCAGTACGGCGCGGAAGGGGCCCTCGGTGTCCAGCCGGAAGGGCCGTCGCACCTCGGCCTTGACGAGCTTGTCGAGCTCCTCGTCCGTGGCGTCCGGTATGTCGCGCACGGTCAACTCGCCCAGTGTGCCGACCTCTTGGACGATGCGGCAGGGCTGTCCGTCGGTCTCCGTGTAGCGCGAGCGGAGCATCGGGTGACGGCCCGTCAGGGCCCGCACGGCGCGGCCGAGGATCTCCGGGTCCGGCGCGGGCGTCATGCGGGCCCCGCCGGCGAGGTTGTACGTCGCGCTGTCGGGGGCCAGGCGCTGCAGCAGCCACAGCCCCTCCTGGCCCACCGACAGCGGGAGCGGTGTGTCGAGGACGGCTTCCGCCGTCCGCCCCCCGTGGTGAAGTTCCACCGTCAGACCTCTGCTTTCGCCGTGGCGAGGAAGGCGACGACGTCCCGCACGCGCAGCAGTTCGGCGACCGTCTCGTCGGGCACCGAGAGGCTGTAGTTCTTCTCGACAGCGGCCAACAGGTCGACCCGCGTGAGCGAGTCCATGCCGAGCTCCTCGAAGCTGGAGTCGGCGTCGATGTCGCCCTCCAGGTCGGGGGCGGTGCGCTGGACAAGTGCGATGACCTCGGCGGTCAGGGCGTCAAGGGTCAACTCGTGCGTGGTCATGTGATGTTCCGTCTCTCGCGTGAAGGGCGTGTGGATGGGAGTGGGGCAGGCCCGGTCAGGGCATGCGGACGACTTGACCCGCGTAGGTGAGCCCGGCGCCGAAGCCGAGCAGCAGCACGTGGTCGCCCGGGGTGGAGCGGCCGCTGTCGTAGAGCCGGCTGAGCGCGAGCGGCACGGAGGCGGCGGAGGTGTTGCCGGTGTCGACGACGTCGTTGACGACGCGCTCGGGCGGCAGCTCCAGCTCCCGGGTGAGGGTCTTGATGATGCGGTTGTTGGCCTGGTGCGGCACGAACCAGTCGATGTCCGCCATGGTGATCCCGGCGGCGGCGCAGGCGCGGTGGGCGACGTCCGGCATGGTCGCGGTGGACCACTTGTAGACGAGCGGACCGTTCATGGCGACGTACTCACGCCCGTCGGGCCGCTCGGTCAGGCCGAGGACGCTGTGCCGGGCGCCGTCACTGCCCCATACGGCGGGGCCGATGCCGGTGTGCTCGGAGCGTGAGACCACGGCGGCGCCGGCCCCGTCGCCGAAGATCACGAAGGTGTCGGGGTCGTTCGGGTCGATCCAGTCACTGGTGCGTTCCGCGCCGACCACGAGGACGTGGCGCGCCTCGCCGAGCCGTACGGCATTGGACGCCATCGCCATCGAGTAGGTGAAGCCGGCGCACACGGCGTTCAGGTCGTACGCACCCGAGTTGGGCAGTCCGATGCGGCTGGCCACCTCCGGAGCGATGCCCGGCATACGGCGCTTGCGGGTCGCGGTGGCGACAATGGTCAGGTCGACTTCCGCGGGGTCGATGTCGGCCATCACCAGGGCCTTCTCGCCCGCCGCGACCGACATGGTGACCAGGTCCTCGGCCTCGCTCGCGTGGTGCCGGGTCTTGATCCCGGTCCGCTGCTCGATCCACTCCGGGGAGACGGTCGTGCGCGGTGACAGCTCCTCGTTGGACAGCAGCCGGGTGGGCCGGTAGGCGGCTATGCCGGTGATGCGGGACCCGTGGGTCTGCGGGGTCAGATAGGTCTCCAACGGGGCCTTCTCAGCCTCGGGCTGTGACATGACGTCCTCAACTCCCCCCGTCCGACGGGGCGTCGGACGGCTCGGCCATGGCCACGGCGATCCGCCGCGGCCCGGTGAACGGCTCGCGCGCGTGCGCGGTGAGCATGTTGTCGACGATCAGCACGTCGTCGCGCTGCCAGTCGAAGCGGACGGAGTTGGCCCGGTAGACGGCGCGCAGGTGGTCCGTCACCTCGTCCGGGATGGCTCCGCCGTCGCCGTAGTACGTGTGGGTGGGCAGATCCTCGTCGGGGAAGATCGCCCGCAGTCCCGCGCCGACCTCTTCGGCCACGGTGGTGACGTGGAAGAAGGTGGCGTGGTTGAACCAGACGCGCTCGCCGGTCACGGGGTGGCGGTGCACGGCCGCACGGTTCGCGGTGGTGCGCAGTCCGCCGTCGGGCCGCCACTCGGCGACGATGTCCCGCTCCTTGCAGTACGCGATCACGGCATCCTGGTCCGTGGTGTTGAAGGCCTCCTGCCAGGGCACACCGAACCCGGTGTGGAAGTTGCGCACGACCTGCCAGCCGCGTCGCTCGAACTCCTCGCGCACGTCGGGGTCGAGGGCGGCGAGCACGCGCCGGGTGTCGGCGAGCGGGGTGGCGCCCTGCGTGGTGGGCGGCTCCGCGCAGTAGAAGTACAGGGTGCCGGGCCACACGGCCTGGTAGGAGTTCTCGTTGTGCAGGAAGATCTCCTCGCCCTGCGGATAGTCGGTCGAGGTGTAGACCTGCCCCTTGATGGTGCTGCGGGGCGAGGAGCGCTCCGCGTACGCCAGCGGCGGCGTGCCGGAGAAGGCGCGCACGACGGCGTCGAAGCCGTCGACTCCGCCGACGGGGTAGCCGCGCAGCAGGACGGCGCCCCGCTGGATGAGCAACTGGCGCAGCGCGTCGTGGTGTTCGGCGATGTCGTCGAGGACGGACGCACCCTCGGCGGCGGCGCGGCGCAGTGCGGGTGCGGTGCCGGTGCCGGCCCAGCCGGGCAGCACCTCTTCTTCAGTGGTCGTCATGATGGAACCCCCGGCTCAGTCGGACATCGCGACGAGGACCCTGCGGTCACCGGTGAACGGCCGTCGCCCGTGGGCCAGCAGCACGTTGTCGATGAGCAGCAGATCGCCGCGGCGCCAGTCGACGTCGACGGCGACGGCAAGGCCCCGGTCCCGGATCTGGGCGACGTACTCGGCGGGTATGGGGCATCCGTCGGCGAACTTCACCATCTGCGGCAGCTCGTCCTCGGAGAGGATCGCGGCGAGTTCGGCGGCGGTGTCGTCGCCGAGCCCGGCGGGGTGCCACTGGTCGGCCTGGTTGAACCAGACCTCGACGCCGGTGACCGGGTGCCGGGTGGTGGACGGGCGCACCGACTCGACGCGCAGGCTGCCGTCGCGGCGCCACGTCCACTCGGCGCCGGTGCCGGTCAGGAACTCCTCTACGTCAGCGCGATCCTTGGTCTCGAAGGTGTCCTGCCAGCTCTTGCCGAGGCCGTACCCGTCGTGCAGGTTCTGCACATAACGCACCCCGCCCGCGAAGGCCTCGCGCACCTCGTCGTCGAGCGCGGCCAGCCAGCGGGCGGCGTCGGTGACCGGGGTCGCGCCGCCACCGCCGGGCGTCACCTCGCAGTAGAAGGCGAGCCGGGTCGGCCAGGCGTGCGCGTAGCTCATCTCGTTGTGCATCGAGATGGTGTACTCCTGCGGGTACTCCGTCGACGTGTACACGTTGCCACCGACCTTCGTGCGCGGCGAGTTGCCGTGGACGTAGGCCAGTCGGTGCGGCAGCAGCCGGTCGAGCGCCTTGTCGAGCGTCTCGGGCGTGACGCCGAACCCGCGGAAGACCAGGCCCTTCTCGCGGACGAGGAGGTCGTCCAGGCCGGGGTCGAGGGCGTCGATCCGGGCGAGCAGTTCGTCGGCGCCGCCACCGTCCGCGGCCTCGATCTCCAGCGGCGCCCAGGTCTCGGTGTTGGTCATGAAGCTGTCCTCGCGGTCGTGACGGTCGGGTGGGCGAATGCGGAGGCCCCGCTGCGGGACGGGTCGAGCCGCGCGGCGATGTCCGCGGTCAGCTCGGCCTCCCGCGGGGCCAGGTAGAAGTGGTCGCCGGGGAACGAGCGCAGATCGAAGCCGCCCGTGGTCAACTCGGCCCAGGCCGTGACGCGTTCGACGTGGCAGCCGGGGTCGGCGACACCGATGTACGCGGTGATCGGGGCCCGCAGCAGTGGCGGGTTCTCGGGTGCGTAGGTCTCGATGAGGCGGTAGTCGCTGCGCAGCACGGGCAGCAGCAGTTCACGCAGTTCGGGTACGCCGTAGGGGTCGCCGCCGAGGGTGCCGAGCCGTCGGACCGAGGCGAGCAGCACGTCGTCGGCGGCCCGGTGCAGGGCGGTGCGGGGCGCACGGTGCGGGGCGTTGCGCGCGGACAGGAACGTGTGCACGGGTCCCGGGCCGGTCTCTTCGAGGCGGGCGGCGACCTCGTAGGCCACGGCGGCGCCCATGCTGTGCCCGAACAGCGCGAGCGGAACGTCCCGGTATCCGGCCAGTGCCCCGGCGATGGCGTCGGCGAGCTCGTCCATGGACTCGACGCACGGCTCGGCCATCCGCTCCTGGCGTCCGGGGTAGCGCACGGCGAGCAGTTCGACATCGCCCGGCAGCCGGATCGACCAGCCGTGGAAGAGCTGGGCGTTGCCGCCGGCGTGCGGGAAGCACACCAGTCGCACCCGGGGGGTCCGCGCCGCGGGATAGCGGCGGAACCACAGGTCGTCGGAGGTCACAGGGCCATGCCTCCGTCGACGCGCAGCACCTGGCCGGTGATGTACGCGGCCTGTGGGGAGACCAGGAACGAGGCGAGGGCGGCGACCTCGTCGGCCTGCCCGAACCGCCCCAGTGGGATACGGGTGAGCGCGCCCTTCACGACGTCCTCGGGCAGTCCCGCGACCATCTCGGTCTCGATGAACCCGGGGGCGATGGCATTGGCCCGTATCCCGTAGCGCCCGGCCTCCTTGGCCAGCGACTGGGTGAGGCCGATGATGCCCGCCTTGGACGCCGAGTAGTTGGCCTGGCCCGCGTTGCCCGCGACCCCGGCGACCGAGGAGAGGGTGACCACCGCTCCCGCCCGCTCGCGGATCATCGGCCGGATGACGCAGCGCAGCAGGTGGTAGGTGCCGCTCAGATTGGTCCCTACGACGGAGTGCCAGTCCTCGTCCCCCATGAGGGCGAGCGGCCGGTCCCGGGTGATGCCCGCGGACGTCACCACGGCGTCGGGGGTGCCGAGCTCCGCCTCCACCGCGGTGACGAACTCCTGCACCTCCGGACGGACGGCGACGTCCACGCGGCTGACCAGCGCACGGCGCCCCGCGTCCTCGATCTCCTTCTGCACCAGCTGCGCCGCCGCCTCGTCCGACCGGTAGCAGATCGCGACATCGAAACCGTCCTGCGCCAGTCGTACGGCGACGGAACGTCCGATGCCCCGCGACCCACCGGTCACCACCGCCACCCGTGCCGCGCTGCCGTCCCGTCCCATGTCCGAGCCCCCTCATTCGTTCGAATGAGTCGAGCGTGGGTTCGGTCGCTATATGGGGCCTATACGGTGTCCAGCACGGCCTTGCGATGACGGGTGCACGGCGCCGGGGCCGACGCCCGGATGGCCGGTGCGGCGGCCTGGGCTTAGCGTTCTGAGGGGGCTCGCTGCGGAAGGAACGCCATGAAGCTCGACAGGCCGGTGACCGGCGGACCCTGCTGGACCGAGCTCGGGACCAGCGATCTGGAGGCGGCCAAGCGCTTCTACGCCCATCTGTTCGGCTGGCGCCCGGAGACGGATCCGCGCCAGGAGGCGGGGGGCTACACGGTCGCGCACCTCGGTGAGGCCGCGGTCGCGGCGATCACACCGCTGTACCAGGACTCACAGCCGGTCGCCTGGAATGTGTCGTTCGCCGTGGCCGACGCGGACGCCGCCGCGGAAGCCGTGACCGCCGCCGGCGGCACGGTGGTCCTCGGCCCGATGGATGTGTTCGACGTGGGCCGGTTCGCGGTGGCCGTCGACCCGGGCGGCGCGGCCTTCCAGCTGTGGCAGGCGCGGGCCTTCCCCGGCGCGGGGCTGTTCAACGCTCCTGGCGCGCTCGGCTGGGTGGAGCTGATGACCCGTGCCCCGGATCGGGTCAAGGAGTTCTACACGACGGTGTTCGGCTGGACCGTGACCGCCTCGGAGTACTACCCGCAGTGGGGCATCGGCGGTGCCGACTTCGGCGGCATGGTGACGATGGGCGACAAGTTTCCGCACGAGGTCCCGTCGCACTGGCTGCCGTACTTCGCCGTCGAGGACGTGGACGCCACGGCGGACACCGCCGTCCAGGCCGGCGGACACATGCTCATGGAGCCCACGTCCGTACCGGACGGCCCGCGCATCGCCGTCCTGCGGGACCCGCAGGGTGCCGCCTTCGGCGTGCATGTGGCGGGCGAGGAGGGCTAGTTTCTTCCAGGTCGGTGGCCTTCCGGGGTGCATCGGCGCGAGCTGATGGATGCCGTGGCGTGACCGGACTTCCGCGATCACCGCACCCGCGGCTCGCAGCAGATCCTCAGGAAGGGTCTGGGGCCAGTGGTGTCACGGCCACCCGATCGATGACGGGGGCGTGTGCGGAGCGCTGCCCTCGATGGTCCTGGTGCTGGCTCTGGCTCCCGTTCGTGATGGTGACGGTGTTGGCCCTTCATTCAGTGTCACCGGGACGGTGAGGTCGCGGAAGTCGTTGAAGTGGAAGGTGGTGGGGAAGAGAACGCGGCGCGCCTGCTCCCCATTGACCGAGATGTCCGCGTGGCGGCAGACCGGGTCAGGGTTGTAGTGGGTCGCGGGGGCCTGCTCGCCGTTGGAGTAGCGGATGGTGAGGGCGTGCCGCCCGGTGTGCGCGGCCGTGACGGTGACGATGAGTGCGTTGCTCGCTCCCTCACCGATGCCGTCGACCGCCTTCCCGCCGGTGGCGAACGTGTGGGCCCCGGTCACCTTCGCCTTCCCCGTCACGGTGCCGTCCTCGGCGGCGTACACGATCGTCTGCAGGCACCCCTGTCCGGGTGCGACCAGCAGTCGGTCCAGGACGAGCCGACACGAAGTGGCGGTGACAGTCAGCTTGTTGATGCCGCCGAGCAGGAACAGCGGAGTCCGGCCCAGCCGCCCCAGGTACTCGCCATTGACGGTCAACATGCCCTCGCCACCGCCCAGTTGCTCCACCGTCACGGTGGCCTCGCCGTCGGCCGTCGCGTGCACCCAGAACGTGGCGGTGGGGGGGGGGGGGGCGGCCGGGGGGCCCCCCCCCCCCCCCCCCCCCGGCGCCCGGGCGCCCGGCGCGCCCCCCCCCCCCCCCCCCCGCGGGACCCCGGGGCGCCCCC
>NZ_JBITGS010000092.1:0-12132 GCF_044457265.1 Streptomyces sp. NPDC050564
GGGCACGTGGCGGGGGGAAAGCGGGGTGTCGTGGCGGCGGTTTGGTGGGGGTGGGCTCCGGTATGCCGCTACGTGAACAGGGCGGGGGGGTGGGGGGGGGGGGGGGGTGGGGGGTGTGGGGGGGGGGGGGGGGGGGGCGCGCCGCCCCCCCCCCCCCCCCCCCCGCGGCCGGGGGAGCAGGAGGCTCGGCACTGCCGAGCCGAGCGCTTCAGGTCCTGGCTCTCGCGGCTGAGGTCTACGAAGACTTACGGCCGCGTGAAGCGCTGGATCTGGCAGGCCTCGTTGGCGACGGTTCCAGCCGTCACCCCCGTGGTCCTGGCCTGGCTTCTACGCGGCCGCTAGTCCACTGGGGTCCCTCAACGCTTCACCGGGCTACGAGGGGCCCCTCCATTGGTGTTGGGGCCGCTCACCAACGAGTGCCGGCCCCACCCTTACGCATCCAAAGATGCGTTGGTGGTACCACCCTAGCGTCCCACCTAAATCACGACTCGTGATTCTCGCGAATCTGGCACCACGCGGCGAACTTTCAATTTGGCTGTGACAACTTTTCAAAGTGGTACCACCAAAAAATTTGGCACCCCGTACCGCGCACCACGCCCAGACCCTGCAGCTTCAGCTGGCGGCAGCGTTTTGGGGGACTGGAGGTGCGGGCGGTGGATTTACCGCCTCCCTGCCCGACGCCCTCGTCCAGCGCGCCGTGGAGCGCGGGATGACGATGATGGCGCTGACCGACCGGGACACCGTCGCCGGCACGTCCGCTGCGCCGGGGCCTGAGCCCTGTGCGGTGGGCGAGTAGCGTGAGTGCCATGCGCTTGAAGTGGGACTGGCTGCAGCCTGTCGTAGCTGTGCCGTACGTGCCGACGATCGGCCCCGTCCACCCCGACGCCCTCGATCTTGGCCTCTTCGCCGACATTGTCCGAGTCGCCGGCACCGGCACATTCCTCCCGTACGACAAGGACCAGCGCTGGTCCGAGTACAAGGACGAGACGGTCCTGCCCGATGCAATCGAGCACACCAGTGTCCGCACCCTGATCCCCACCCTGACCCGCCGCGGCCACGGCACTGTCACGGTCTACATCTACGGCCCCGTCCATGGCGACGCGGCCGACTTGGCGGCCAAGCTCGCCGCCGACCACGCCACCGCCACAGCCCGCGTGATCACCTTCCGCGGCCCCAACGACCAACCGCCCGCCGGGACGGCCGTCACGCGCGTACAGCTCCGGGAATTTGGCCAGGCCCAATCCGACAAGGAAGGGTCGGTTCAACCTGTACACGGCCTACCCGTGCCCGTACAGGCCACGTTTGCCGCCTTCGCACAGCGCCTCACCAGCGACGGCTTCGCCTTCCTCCACCATCAGATGCAGGCTGGCACCGTGGGCCCTGTTCTCGCCGTCACCGACGCCGGTCGAGTGGTCGGGGCGATCGGGCCCATGGGGACCATGACCGACTCAGCCGGAGCCATCCGTCTGCTGCCGCAGTACTTCGGTGTTCTGCCCGAACATCGCGGCCGCGGACACGGCCGAGCCCTGTGGCGGGCCGCCATGGCCTGGGGGGCGGCTCGCGGCGCCGATTACCAGCTTTTGCAGACTGAGACCGGCGGCCCCTCCGATCGCTTGTGCCAGTCGGAGGGACTGCGTTCCCTCGGCTTTGCCAGCGTGACCAAGCTTTGATGACCATGATTTGGCCGGGCCGGTCGAGCATGCCGTGCGCGCGTGCGCGGAAGACGAATCCGGCCTGCAGGGTGTTCAGTGACCATCTCAGGTGAACTGGTCGCCCCAGGTCACAACCCCGGCTTCGGGCCAGATCAATGATCCCGCCCGTACCGGCGGGTGACGGGGCCTTTGCAGGACCGGATCGGCTGCTGATGCGTGATGCGGCCGATCCGGTCCATGGACGTCCATGAGCCGCCGCAGTGGTGAACGGGACACGCTCTAGGGGATGATCGTGACCTTGTCGCAGCCGTAGAAGCTGAGGGGGCCGCCCGGGCCGGTGAACCGCCCGAGGACGCAGCCGCTCGTATCGGTCGCGGTCAGGGTCTCGCTCCGCGGCCGGAAGTGCAGGACGGCGTCCAGGTCGCGGTCACGGGTCACCTCGTCCGGTTCCAGGGAGTCCTCCGGATGGATCCGGCCGTGGATCTCGGGCACGCCACCGCCGAGCAGCAGCACACTCGGGGACCCGAAGTGCAGCGAGGCGGCGTCGATCGTGGTCGCGTCGAAGGCGAGCGGGTTGCCGTACTCGCCCGCCCGGGTGGTCAGCGCGGCCACCGGAAGGGTGCTGCCGTTGAGATTGACCGGATTTTCCGTGCTGCCCGGCTGGATATTGAGAGTCACCGGGACGGCGCAGTCCAGGGTCAGTCGCGTGGTACGCCGGTTGTTGGCCTCCTGTGGATCGATCACCGAGGCGCGCTTGGGTGCCACGGCCGAGGTGAAGTCCAGCGTCCGCGCACCGGGTTGGGTGCAGGTGACGGTGTACGTCTTCTCCAGCCGCCGGGGCGTGCCCACGGCCAGCGCGACCTCGGTCGTCTCCGGCGCGCTGGGGGCGACGGTCACGCCGGTTCCGGCGGCGACCGTTCGTTCCACCTGCGCGTCGGTGGGGCCGTCAGGACCGGCGTTGGCGACGGTGCTGGCAACGGTCACGGTGACGGGTTTGCCCAGGACGGCGAAGAGCGGGGCCCGCGGCTCCACGGCGTCGACCGACAGGTCGCTCTCCAAGCAGTCGGGATCACTGGGGTGCGACACGCAGAAGGTGCGGATCGCGGGTTTGACGTCGACGGTGACGACGTCCTTGTTCAGCGCCGTGTCGGTGATCGTCATGGTGGAGAGAGCGGGCGAGAAGGGCACGATGAAGCTGCCCGACCCGCTCTGCTTGATGTCCATCCGCTCCCGGTCACCGTGCGAGTAGGCCCACAGGGGACTCCACGCGTTCATACGGTCGATGACCTGGCCGTCTACGTCCCTGAGGCTCAGCTTCAGGATCGGCGGGTCGCCGATGTGCGTGTGGGCGCGCTGGAGGCTGACCGATGTGCGGTCGACGGTGGCTTGAGTACGACTGTTGAACGTGACCCGCGCGACGACCGCCTTCGCCGGGTCGTCGTCGTCGAGGACGGGCAGCGGGATGGTGGCCGGATCGGGGTCATCGAGCCGGGAGGAGTCGGCGGAGCCGCGCAGCGGGGCGGTCACCAGGGTGAGGACGACCATGGTGACCACAGCGAACAGCGAACGGAAACGGTGACGGCGCATCGTGGCCCCCTTCAGCATTTCGCCGACGTGCAGTCGCCGAAGATCAGGGTGTACCTCCTGATGTCGGCGGCGTTGGCCGGACCGGTGTTGTTGTACATCACGTCGTTGGGAGCGGGTTCAGAGCTGAACCAGTCCGGGTCGGGCCACCAGTCGGTGGGCCGCTCCCATGTGCGGCAGGCGGTTGCGCTACGGCCCAGGGCGGGAGCGTCGGCGATGCAGCCGGCCATGTCCTCGTAGACGTTGGGCGCGACGTCTTGCTGGAAGTAGCCGCCGTCCGGGGGGTATTCGTCGGCGAGCCCGAAGGGCTGGTGTCCGGACTCGTGGGTGGGCACCTGCAGGGCGTCCGACCGCACGGACGTGTCGACCACTGCGGAGAAGATGCGGTCGCCCCGCAGGGCACAGTCGCGCTGGTTCTTGCGGTGCAAGATGGCGCCGGCGTCCGCGAAGGCGAAGGTGTCGTCCCAGTTGGCGGGGAGCTCGTGGTCGCAGTCGCCGTCGTTGGCGTCGTCGGCCCGTCCCTGCGCCTGCGCGATCCAGAAGTTGAACTTGTCCTGGTTGGCCAGGAAGTCGTTGAACCCGTAATAGGAGGTCTCGATGACCCGGCGGACGTCGTCCAGGAACCTCGGGTCGCGGGCGCTCGGATACGTGTCGCGGTCCGCGACGAACACGATGTCGATCCGGCTGGAGCGGGGGCCGGTGTAGGAGATGGGGATCGGCTCCGCGGAGCTGCCGGGGTTGACGTCCACCCGGCGCCAGCCGGTGAAGAGCCCAGTGCCGCCCTTGCGCAGGCGGCAGCCGTAGACGAGGTCTCCGCCCTCGCTGGGACTGAACGTGACGGACGTACTGTTCACTCCGGACACCTTCCGGTCGGCGACCGGATGCCTTTCGGAGACACCTGAGATGTTCCGCACGGCCACGATCTCCAGCTCATCGGCGACCACGGTGGGCATCAGCGCACCGTCGAGCGCGGTGGCCGTGATCGTGACGGGCGAGTGCACTGCGGGCGCGATGGGGTTGCTGGTGCACCGGATGCGCAGGCCCGGAGCGCTCGCCGGATCCTCCACGTCCACCCTGTACGTCACTTCGGCCCGGTCCTCAGCGGTGCCGGCGGAGATGCGGCTGCCCCCGCATCCCTGCCCGTCGGCCGTGCCGAAGAACAACCGGCACGGGGAGACGCCCACTGAGAAGTTGATGCCCCTGCCCACCTCGGGCGACGCGTCGTACTGGTCGTCGCCGGCACAGAGGCCGCCGTCCTCGTCCCACACCTCGATGGTGACGGGGACCTTCGCGACGCCGCTGCTCTGATCGAGGGTGGCGACATCGACCTCTGTGGAGAACTCCCAGCCGCCCGGTGGGCTGATGTCGTCCTGGCCCTCCAGGGCGTCCTGCTCGTCGGAGTCCTCGTTGTTGAACGGCACGCCGTTGATGAACACCTTCGCGTACCAGTCGACCGAGCCGCACACGCCTTCCTCGGAGCTGTTCAACGCCCTGATGCGGTCGAGCGTGACCGTCACCTTCACGTTGGGCGCGGCGCTGGCCGTCGGTGTCGTGACGCCCAACAGCGCCGCGCAGGCGGCGAGGATCATGACCAGACTCAGGCACCGCCGCCGCGCCGGTCTCCCCCTTCGTGGTGGCCTTGCCAGGCCGCCGACCGTATCTTGCACTCGGTCTCTCCTTTGCATTCGCTGACATTCCGGAGTAACGGAGCGTAACTATCCGGTCGGCCTGGCATTGAACTGACGCGCTCAGCTTGCCTCTTGGCAGGGCAAGAGGGATCACATGATGAACTTCATAGCGTGTGCAATCTGGACTCGGAGATTCAGAGCTTGCGAACTGCACGCCAGTGAAGATGTCGTCCATGGCGCGGGTGGCGGCCCGTTCCGGGGTGAGCCGGAGTGGGTGCGGCTGAGCGCAACTCGCCGCCGCCGAGCACACCCTGGAGCGGCTGGAGACCACCCGCGAGACCGTGCTGGAACTGGCCACCGAGGACGGCACCCCACCGCCCGAGCCGCTGCCGCCCGGCTACGGCGAGATCCTGGCCCTCTTCGAGCAGAGCGGAGACGGGCTGCGCGCCAGGGACGTCTGTCGCACCCTTGGCACCGGCACCGAGCCGCGGCATACCGAAGGCATGCGCGCCAAGCTGAAACGCCTGGTCTTGTGTCCTGAACATGAAAGGGAGTTGGTCGTAGGACAGCTTCTTGAATTGGTGCTGTGCGGAAGATGAAGGATTTGTGGCCCTTCGGAGCCGCCCTGCGGGGGGAGGCTTCAAACCACCTCATGCTGCATTGGGTTGAAGACCGTTGTGGTGAGCGATGAGGGAAAAGGCGCCGCAAGAGGCGTCAGGTGGGGACCGGGAAGACGAACGCAAGTGAATCGCTGCTGACGTGTCGAAATTTTCAGACGACATCAAAACCGGGGTGTGACCAGAACTCCGGGATGAGCCTGGCGGGTGCCCGTCTATTGGCCAGGTGGTGTCCGGCATGTAGGCGACGTGAGTCCGGTCTGCGGCCTCCGCATGGAACAGGAGAAGGCGCGCCCCGATACTGTCCCGTCTTCGTGGCGGGCGAGAGGGAGACCCCCAAGCAGTGGACACTGCGAGGGGCTGAGTACCGAGGCAGGGTGCGCTGGCGGACCGGCTCGTAGTAGTGACGAAGCCCCCTCCGGAGTGAAACACGTCATCGTGACCTGCTCAGAATGCCGCACGGCAGACTGACATGTGTCAGCGCGGCACACCACCCGCCGTGATCGCCTCGGGGGCCCTTCGTCCCGCAACTCCCAGATGGGGAAGGTCGATCGTGGTTCCTGCCGAATGGACCGCACGCCTGCTGCCGGCGCTGCGCCTTCTACCTGTATTGCTGGTCGTCGTGCTGTCCACCCCTGCATGGCTGGCCTGGCCTTTTCTTCCGCACCGGCGACAGGAATTCGTCCTGGCCATGGTCCGGGAGTTGGTTGCCTGGACTTACGGCCCCACCGGGGCCGGTCGTGTCAGTGGAGCGCTCGCCGAGGAGGAGTCTGCGCGGACAAGGCGGGTGCTGCCCTCGGCCGTTGACGACAGTGGGTCAGGAAGCAGGCCGCCCACAGGCACCGTCTGACCTCACTAAAGAAAGGTGCCGATGGTTGGCCTGCTGCTGGAAGCAGTGATCACAGCCGCCAAGGAGACCAGCGGATGGGGGCACGATCGACGGCTCGCAAGCCTCCCTGAGCATCGGGATCGGTGGTGGCCGATACGATCGCGTGTCAACTCCCTTACGTTCAGCCGGATGTGTGGGGTACACCCGATGCTGTGACCGACACACAGGAGCATGCCCAGGGCGCGCGTGCCGCGCTCGTCCGCCGCCGTACTGCTGTCGACACCTTCACGAGCAAGTGGCTCTCGCAGGGCAATGCCACGTGGGCGGAGGAAACGGCAACAGATCTTCTGCTGATGGCGGTGCACCCGGAGCTGTCGTATGTCGCTTTCAACCGGTACGAGGAATCCCGCGTTGGGGCGGACTGGCTGTGGTGGTTCGTGGACTCGGCCTCCCACGAGGCGTTCGGAGTGCTCGTGCAAGCAAAGAACCTGAAGAAGAAGGGCCAGCGCTGGCACATCGACTACGACTACAAGGAAGGCGGCCAGATCCGGTCCCTGATTGATGCAGCGGATCTGCTGCAGGTCCCGGCGGTGTATGCCCTGTACTGCGGTGATCCTGCCTACCGGCAGGAGTTGTGGTGTGGTCAGGCTCATGATGGCGTGATGTGCACGCGCCATCCTCACGCAGGTGTCAGCGTGCTGCCTGCCATGCTGGCCGCCTATCTCGGCGGGACCTACCCGAACGACCTGGCGGCTGCGTCGCTGCACGCGGCGGTCCCGCTCGAAGACCTGACAACTTGGGAGAACCAGCCCCCGTTCCATGTCGGTGTCGTCACGAACGATGCTGTTCAAGACCTGCTCACACGGCCACAGCAGGGAGCGCGACTCCTGGCGAAGCGGCTACTCAAGATGCTCACCGACTGTCGCAAGCACCAGGAAGGTGCGCCCCGCGACTTCCGTCACTCCCGTCTCGACCTGGACGGCGCAGTGTTCACCGGTGGACTGCCGGACGACCAGGGGCACTACCTGCGTCCCCACTTTCCCCACGTGCTGCGGGGGATGCGCCGCACGCTGCCGTCGTACGTGGGTCACACGCTGGAGACGCATCGCCTTCCCGACGGTCCGGAGTTCAGGGATCTGGCCGGGATGGCCGTCGCCTGCGTGTAGTTCGGCGCAGGCGCGCGCACGTTGCGCGCCGTACGACAGGATTATCGCAACCTGCAGCGGGCACACGCTTCCTGCGTCCTGGATCGAACAGACCCGGCCCGCCGGGCTGATCCTGACGACCGTCGGCGGCCCCGGTACGTCTCCCTCGACCAGCCCGACGCCTGGGCCAACTTCAGCCCCACCAACGTCGCTCTCCACGAGATCAGCGCCCTGGTGGCCTTCGGCGACGCAGGCCTCGCCCTCCAGGCAGCACGCCCTCTCATGCGCCGGCACATCCCCGTCCCCGAGCGCCGGGCTGCCCTATGGGTGGAAACGGCTCGCGCCTACAGCCAGCAAGGCCGCCTCGCCAACGGCTATCAGGCACTGCGCATCGCCGAGACCTGCGCCGCCCAGGACGTCCGTCGCCCCGCCGTCCGTGACCTGGTCGCCGACATGGTCGCTCGCGATCGCCGCCGTACGCTGCCAGAACTGCACCACTTCAGCCGCCAACTGGGAGCCCCTGCGTGACCGAGCCGAACGCCCCGGACAAGAAGCCCTTCCTGTATGTCGTCGTGTGCGCGTGCGGTATCGCCGGCGACGTCGGCAAGCTGATCACCGCCGCGCAGGAACGGCACTGGGACGTCGGCGTCATCGCCACACCACAGGGCCTGGGCTTCCTCGACAACGAGGCGATCGAGGCGCAGACCGGCTATCCGATCCGCTCCGCCTGGCGCACGCCCGGCGAGACACGCCCGCTGCCGCCCGCGGACGCCATCGCGGTCGCCCCGGCCACCTTCAACACGATCAACAAGTGGGCTGCCGGCATCTGCGACACCCTGGCCCTGGGCATCCTGTGCGAGGCGTACGGCATGGGCATCCCCACCGCCGTTCTGCCCTACCTGAACGCCGCCCAGGCCGCCCACCCCGCCTACCAGCAGAGCCTGGAACGGCTGCGCGCCATGGGCGTATTGATCGGCAATTACGAGCCTCATAAGCCCAAGGCTGGTGGCGGCGCTGACCTCTTCCGATGGGAGGAGGCGTTGAATCTGCTGGGGCCCGAAGTGAAGTAGAGCCTGTACATCCCGAGAACCCTGGTCCGCCGCCATATCTGCCACACCAACTGTCGCGACAAATCCCACACCATCTGTTGCGTCAACTGTTACCCCGCTGCGCGCCACCCTGTCGCCAATCCGCAGGTCAGCAGGCCTCTACACAGCCTCATGGCTCCCTCCCGGAATCGGGCTGCGGCCCGGGCAGATGGAGGCCGTCGCCGCCGCTTTATCGGGAAGGCCCTGAACGCCGCCCCCAGCACCCGCCGCAAGCCGGGCCATGTCCTGCCGTCTCGCACCGGGCCGCAGGTGCACGCCATAGGCGGGGACGACAGCTCAGCTGTGCCCGGTCAGTGGCTCGCCGCCTACCTCCGCCGACGCGGCCGGCTGCCTGATGGGGCCCGGTCTGCCGGGCACCCGCCGGCAACTGATGTCCCTGGTCTGCTCCGGCAAGTTCCCGTGGGTACCGTGAGGCGATCTCCGCACCGGCCGGCAAGGCGGCCTACGAGCCGGGCCGGCTCCCGCACATACTCTGCGCCGGAAACTGAACTCCCTCGCACAGGCTGAGCAGTTGCCCTGTACGCAGGGTTCCTGTATGTGCCATTCTCCCGATGTCACGCATTTTCGGGGGATCGGTGATGTGATATGTGGACATCCAAGAGCGTTGCCCGCCTGGCCGCTGTCGTTCTCCTGTCTCTGCCGGCGGCACTGGCCTGCGGGGACACGGGGGACGATGCAGGCGGCAGTGCTGACGGCGGAACCGGCGGCGGGATGCCGGCACCTGGAAGCGGCGGGAGCGGTGGGAACGGGGACGGCGGAGGCGGGAGTGGCAGTCAAGGCGGCACAGACGGTGGCGGAGGCGCCAAGCCAGGGCCGCTGAAGATCCCGGAGTGGGGCAGGAACGGTTTCCTCTTCGACGACAACACCGATGCAGGCAAGGCCAACTGGGCTGAGATCAACGACCTGTTCATCGCCCAGTGCAAAGACGGCACCCTGTGCGTGAAACTCGTGCGCGTCTACCGCACGGAGGACGGCCAGCCCAGCGTAGGTCCGTGCGGCTACGACCACGTGGAGCCCGCGGCGGACACCTGGATCAGGCGGGACAGGACCGTGTATGTGGTCGGCGTCTGCGCTGCCGAGACCGGCGGGCCAGACGAGAGCGGAGAGTCCGGCCCGACGGGTGAGACGGGTACGACCGGTGAGCCCGGCGAGTCGGGCGGCTCACCGGACGATGAGCCCTCGGCCTCCAATGAGACCGTCCCCACCACATGAACGAAGGTGCCGGCGGCCTCGGGCGGCTCGGAACGGTCGTCGGTGCGATCGCCGCGCCGACGAGCCTGGTCACCGCGCTGCTCTACTACTTCGGTTACTACCACGCGTACTGGTTCTTCGCGTACTTCAGAGTGAACTCCACCGTCCTCGGCTTCGGCACGGCGGACTATCTGATGCGCAGCCTGGACGCCCTGTGGGTGCCCATGACGGTGACCGCGACTGCCGGCCTGCTCGCGTTCTGGGGGCACGATCTGTTGCGCCACAGGCTTGCAACGGGCATGCGGCCGCCTGTTCTGCGCTACGCGATACCGACCCTGACGGGACTTGGATTCCTGCTGGCTCTGGGGGGACTCTGGTCGACGTTCACGACGACCTTCCTCAACCATCGCCTCGCGCTGGCCCCGCTGAGCCTGTCCGTCGGAGTGACGCTGTTGGCGTATGCCCTGCACCTCAGACGTACCATCGCGGCGAACGCGACCGCACCGGACGACCACGCGGACAACCAGAGCAATCCGGACGGCCACAACGACGACTCCACCGCGCCCTCCGACACCGACGACACCGACAGCACCCCCAACAGCGGCTCCCCCGACACCGCCACGGCCCGGCCCGCCGCACGGCCCGAATGGGCCGCCCTCGCCGAATGGGCGGTCGTCTTCGTACTCGTTGGGCTCGGACTCGTCTGGGCCGCCAACGACTACGCCGCCTCCGTGGGCGTGACCCGGGCACAGCGTTTCGTGGCCGGCCTCGCGAACTACCCCTCCGCCGTGCTCTACAGCGAGCGCAGCCTCAGCATCAGCGCTCCCGGCGTACGCGAGACCCGCTGCGGCGGTGGCAAAGCCGCCTACGGTTACCGCTACGACGGACTCGCGCTCATCCTGCAGTCCGGCAACCAGTACGTCCTTGTGCCCTACCGCTGGACACGGGCCGATGGAGTCGCTCTGGTCATCCCCCGCAACGACTCGGTACGCCTGGAGTTCGGACCGCCGCCGAGTTCACTGCCCGGGCCGGCGCAGCACCCCGCCTGCTGACCTACGCGGCAGACGTCGACAAGACCGGCCGGCACGTGCAGGAGCGGCGGGAGGGATGCGCAGCAGGCGGGAGCGGCAGAACCGGCCGATCCGATGCGGGGGCAGGCTGGTGCAGGCATCCGGGCCCGGCGGACAGCGGCGGGAGGCGCGGGCGTGATCTCACGGGAAGAGAACGCGGCGCAGATGCTGGTCTGCTGCCAGGCGCTGCCGTGCCTGGTGGAGGTGTACTCTGACGGTCGCGGGCGTGATGTGCAGGCGCTGGGCGATCGCCGGGGTGCAGATGCCCTGAGCCCGCATCCAGGTGACCTGGCGCATGCGGTGCGGCAGTCTGTTCACGGCCTGCGCCAGGGCCGCATGGTCGAGGGTTTCCAGCAGGTGTTCTTCCGGGCTGCGTTCGGCCTCGTTCACCTCCAGCGGGTCACCGATGGTGACCTCCAGACGGAAACGACTGGACCTGAAGTGATCGGCGACCAGGTTGCGGGCGATGGTCACCAGCCAGGCGCCCATGTCCCGGCCCTGCCAGCTGAAGGACCCGAGCCCGGTCAGGGCTCGGGCGAAGACCTCGCTGGTGAGGTCTTCCGCCGTGGCCCTGCCTCCGATGCGGTGATAGACGTAGCGGTACACCACATCCGAGTAGGCGGCGTAGACCGCACCGAACGCCTCATGATCGCCCGCCTGCGCCCTCGCAACCCACCCGAGAACGCTGTCAGTTGCCTGGCCCGCCTGGGCGGACTGCCCGCCCAGGCGTTCTCCCGTGCTGTCAGCCATCGCGCAGCGCAGGCATGCGGCCAGGCCCGGTGCACAACGCCGGCGCCAAGGCTGCGCCGGCTTGCAGCAGTACCGCGAGCCCGCCCACAAACGCCGGCGTCGCCACGGCAGCGCACGCCGCAGCCAGGACGACGACCACGATCACGACAACGGGGTGCGGGGCGAGAGCAAGGGAGGGGGGGGTGCGGCGGGATACGGGTGGGGGCGCGGATGACATAAGAAGGCGTGAAAGACGCTGCGCACAGTGAGGCCCGTCTGCAGGCCCTTGGTGGCCCACTTTCCGAACATGGTGATCCACGAGTCGCCGAGGTCGCTCAACTCTCCAGCAAGCACCAGGTTGTGCACCGTGCTCATGAGCGGGCACCCCCGCCCTGGGCGATGCCGGACTCCAGCGCTGCAACTTCCCATCGGCCCGAGCGGGCCTTGAGGACGAGCTCGTACGCCAGCGGCCACCGCCCGACTTCGTCCCGGGCCTCCACCTCAGCGAGGATGCGGACCTCGCTACCGTCGGCCGGCACCTGCTCGGCAGCCGCCACCTTGTCGACGGCGAACACCTG
>NZ_JBITGS010000093.1:0-11756 GCF_044457265.1 Streptomyces sp. NPDC050564
CCGTCTGGCGACGCCGCCACCAGGCCCGATCCCAGACCAGCCACTACCGGCGTCAAGCCGCTCAAGCATGAAGATCACGATCTACGGCTGTAGTACTAAGCTTCGCTTTTATCCCTGTGCTGTGGCGGTGTGCTGCTTCTTGCGCGATTGCGAGACATGGAACGGCCATCGCGGGACTCTCCAGGTAGGTGAAGACCGGGGAGGCCACGATGGGCCACGGGACAACTTGAAGAGGCGAAGTAGCAACGCCGAGGGTGAACCGAATGCCGACCGGTGAAGGCAGTTCCGGCACCACCTGGCCGACGGTACGTGCCGGCCCCGGTGCTGGTCGGGATGATGCTCAGCGCCGCCGCGCGGCCCCGGCGCAGGTCCTTGCGGGGGCCGTCGCCTCGACCTGCTTGGCCGCACCAGCCCGGCCCCCACCCCGGCCCAGCCGGCCACCCCGCAGCGCACGCTCGCCGACGGCACCGCCGGGGCCCGCCTGCACCCGTACGCCGACCTCCAGCCCGCCGGCACCGTTTGGCCGACCTGCGACGGCTCGGTCACCGCAGCCCGGGAAGCGCAGGGTGATCGCTATGGGTCGCCGCATCCTCCACCTGCGCTTCGGCCTCCCGGCCGACTACGACGCCGAACTCCCCGAGCGGCTGCGCCGCCTGTTGGAGGACATCACGCCGCGTGTGCAGATGATCGAGCCGGACATGGCTGTGCTGGACCTGACCGGGGCGATTCCGTACTGGAAGCGCGACGCCCGTGGCCTGACCGAACTGGTCCAGTTGCGCGCGCTCGCGCATTTCGGCCTGCCCAGTTCTGCGGGGTGTACGGGCAACCGAATCCGCCAGGTCCGCAGATACCAGATGCTGCAAGACGATGAACCCGATTGCCAGTCAAGGCTGAAACCGCGCATACCCGGCCGGTTGGAGAGGCCGCAGCCCGCACGGCCTACTTGTGGGCGAAGTAAGGCCGCATTGCCGTGGGTGAGCGATCCGGACGGCGATGCCGCCCCCTGATGGCGGCGCCCGCGAGATCGGCGAACTCGCCGTCCGTCCGGCCGCCCACGGCACGGGCCTGGCCGCCGAACTGCTCGAAGCGGTCACCGAGGACGCCCCCCGAAGGCCGCTCCTGGCTGCTCACGTCCGTCCGCTCGTCGCGCGCCGTCGCCTTCTACCGCCGGCAGCGCTGGACACAGGCCACGCACCCCTCACTCGAGGGCACGGGCATCGTCGTCTTCCTCGGCCCCTGTCATCCCGCCCGCGCTCTGGCCGCGCTCCCTCTTTGAGCGCGTGTGCACAGGGCTTCACCACCTCCGCTGACCGTCACGCCAACCTGGTCGCCCCACTCGCTCGCGCGACCGCCAAGACGCTGAAGCGCAGGACCACCTTCGCCGCACACGGGCGAGGCCGCGGCCATTGATCGAAAAGATCAACTCTGCGGTCTGCTGGGCGCCACCGCAGGCAACCCGTCGACCGTCGCCGCGAGCAGAGGCAGGAGCCGGGTGAGTTCTCCCTGGTCACCGATGGCGTCGAGAAGCCGGGTCTGGTCGGAGCGGACGCGGTGGGCGGCGCGCTGGTGGAGGATGCGGCCGCGGGCGGTGAGGTAAAGCAGGACGCGGCGGCGGTCGTCGGGGTCGGGCCGACGGTAGACCAGGTTGCCGGCGACCATGCGGTCGACGAGCTTGGTCAAAGTGGGCGCCGGCATGAGGGCGTGGTCGGCGATTTCGGACATCGAGTGGCCCTGCCCGTCGGCGACGGCCGACAGGACGCGCCACTCATCCACCGAGCAGCCCTCCTCGGCCAGCATCGCGGCCAAGCGCCGGCCGAGGCATCGCTCGGCGTGACTGAGGAGGTGGGCAAGGTCCGGCGAGGAGGGTTCCGACGGCATTGCCGGTGTCCTTCCGTAGGTCTAGTGTTCGGGCAGATTACGAGCCTCCGCGAGGGTGCCGGGGCCCGGACCGGGATCCGCGCGCCCAGTGCCCTCACGGAGGTGGTCTGTGCATCCGGTGCCGCCGAGACGGAATGACGATTCGAGCACGACGCTGGTCGTGGCCTTGGTCGTGCCGCTGCAGGGACCGGCGGGGGTCTTCGGTCCGTCGTGCGAGCTGGCCGCGCAACTGGCCGCGGAGGAACTGAACGCCGCGGGCGGCGTGTTGGACCAGGAGGTCCCCCTGGTCACGGTGGACGGCGGGGCGTCGCCGGAGCAGGTGGCGGCCGAAGTCGAGGCCTTGGTGTCGCTGGGCGCCGTTGACGGGGTGGTGGGCTGGCACACCTCGGCGGTGCGCCAGGCGCTGCTGCCGCGGATCGCGGGCCGCGTGCCGTACGTCTACACAGCCCAGTACGAGGGCGGCGAGCGCACACCCGGGGTTTTCCTGACGGGCGAGACCGACGCCGCTCAACTGCTGCCCGCGATGCGGCTGCTGGCCGAGGCGACCGGAGCGCGACGCTGGTGCACGGTGGGCAACGACTATGTGTGGCCGCGCGTGACCGCCCGTGCCGCACGGCGATACGCCCGGACCTGTGGCGGCCTGGTGCGCGACGAAGTCTTCATGCCCCTGGGAACACGCGACTTCGGGCCCGTGCTGCGCCGGATCGAGCGGTGCGAGGCGGACGCCGTACTGATGCTGCTGGTCGGGGACGACGCAGCTCACTTCAACCGGGCGTTCGCCGGGTACGGTCTGCATCAGCGGTGCCTGCGGCTGAGCACCCACATGGACGAGAACATCCTGCTGGCCACCGGAGCGGAGGCCACCGACGGGCTGTGGGCGACGGCCGGTTTCTTCGAGACGCTCGCGACCGCCGAGAGCCTGGACTTCAGCGCGCGTTACGCGGCGCGGTTCGGTGTGGAGGCACCCGTCATGGGTAGTCTGGGCGAGTCGTGTTTCGAAGGAGTGCGCCTGCTGGCGGCGTTGGCCGAGCGGGCGCGGTCGCTGGACGTGAAGACGATGTGCGCGGTGGGCGAAACGGTCTCCTACGAGGGCCCGCGCGGCGCACTGCGGCTGCGCGGCAACCATCTCACCCAACGGCTGTACCTGGCACGGGCGGATGCCTTCGACTTCCACGTCGTCACCCAACTCTGACCCGGCTCCCTGGCCGTTGATTGACATTACCCTGCCACAGAAATACTTTCTACGGGAAGCATCTGGCGGAGGCGAGGCATCTGTATTCAATCGAGCCCTTCGCTCGCCACGGTCTCCCATCGACGGGCGCCCCGCCCACGCGACGCGCTCCTGGTCGCGCACTATCTACGCGCGTCGAATAAAGGCCCGTTAAAGACCTTTCCCTTAAAGGAAGCGAAACGTTCAAGAAACAGTGCGGCGTGACTCTTCCGTGCAATCACCCGGGGTCGCCCGGGTCGTCCCCAGTGCTGGGAAGAGGGAATGTCGTGACGGAGATCGTCGACAAGGAAGCACCGCCGGCGAGTACAGGCGGACGGACGTACAACAACTGGGCGCAGAACGACACGTTGGAGGACTACTCGCTGCGCTACGCGCCGAAGTCCTTCCGCCGCTGGACTCCCTACGTGGTGGCCACGACGGCGCTCGGTGGCATCGCCTACCTCGCCGACTTCGCCATCGGCGGCTCGATCGCCATCTCCAACGGCTTCTCCAGCGCCATGGTGGCCATTCTCGCCGCAGCGGTGGTCATCTTCCTGACCGGCATCCCGATCTCGTACTACTCGGCGAAGTACTCCATAGACATGGACCTGCTGACCCGGGGCGCGGGTTTCGGCTATCTCGGCTCGACCCTCACGTCGGTCATCTACGCCAGCTTCACGTTCATCTTCTTCGCCCTCGAAGGCTCGATCATGGCGCAGGCCCTCGAGCTGGGCCTGCATATCCCCCTGGCCGTCGGCTATCTGATCTGCTCGCTGATCATCCTGCCGCTGGTGATCTACGGCATGACCGCCCTGTCGAAGATGCAGGTGTGGACGCAGCCGGTCTGGCTGGTGTTGATGGTCGCGCCGTTCGTCTCCATCGCCATCCAGGAGCCGGACAAGTTCTCGCAGTTCACCCACTTCGCGGGCAACTCCCCCACCGGCTCTAGCATCAGCATGCTCGGCGTCGGCGCGGGCGCCGGCGTGGCCCTGTCACTGATCGCGCAGATCGGTGAGCAGGTCGACTACCTGCGCTTCATGCCCGACAAGACCCCCGAGAACGCGGGGAAGTGGTGGGGCGCCGTGCTCTCCGCCGGTCCCGGCTGGGTGGTTCTCGGCGCGGCGAAGCAGATCGGCGGGGCGTTCCTGGCCTTCTACATCGCCGGCAGTGTGGGCCTGTCCAAGGCCAACGAGCCCATCCAGCAGTACGTGCACGGCTTCAAGACCTTCGCGGCGCCCGTCGCCCTGGGACTGGCGACGTTCTTCGTGATCCTCTCCCAGATAAAGATCAACTCGACGAACGCGTACTCCGGTTCGCTGTCCTGGTCGAACTTCTTCTCCCGCCTCACGCACCGGCACCCGGGCCGGGTCGTCTACATCTTCCTCAACGTCGGCATCGCGCTGGCCCTGATGGAGGGCGGAGTCTTCGGCTTCCTCAATACCGTCCTCGGCTTCTACTCCAACGTGGCCATCGCCTGGATCGGCGCGGTCGTCGCCGATCTGGTCATCAACAAGCCGCTGAAACTGAGCCCGTCGTACATCGAGTTCAAGCGCGCCCACCTGTACAACTTCAACCCCGTCGGCTTCGGCTCGATGCTCATCGCCTCCGCCGTCTCCATCGCCGCGTACTTCGAGGCCTTCGGCGACTACGGCAAGGCGTACTCCCCCTTCATCGCCCTGTTCCTCGCGATGGTCCTCTCACCGCTGTTCGCCGTGCTCACGAAGGGCAGGTACTACATCGCCCGCGTCGACGACCTCGATGAGCCGCTGCTCGGGACGGACGGCCTGCCCTCCGCGGCCACGCTGACCTGCACCGTGTGCACGACCGACTTCGAACGGCCCGACGTGGCCAACTGCACCTTCCACTCCGGGGCGATCTGCTCACTGTGCTGCAGCCTGGAGAAGAACTGCCACGACTCCTGCAAGACCGGTGCCGCCACCGGCCCGGTCGCCCTCGCCACACCCACCGTGCGGTCCGCGGACTGACCACCATCACCTTCCCGTGTCCGGCTTGGCTCCGGCTCGCGTTCTTCGACGTGGGCCGGAGCCGACTTCGTCAGTCGGTCAGGGCTGCTCTAGCGTCGCGGGCGTACGGTGCCTCGAACGGGCATGCGTCGCCATTGGCGAGTCATGGGCCGGCGGATGCCGTACTCCGACAAGCCTTCCAGCTTCCACGACAGCGCGTCACGGGCATCCTACAAATAGAGACGGAGATCCGCCTTCACGTCAGATTCAGTCATCGAACCGGTTCAGCCGTGGAACTGGCTGGAACGCTCTGATCATCGGTAAAATTCAAGCTGAGGGGCGTTGATTTCCGTACTCGTCCACCGGCGGTCCGCGGCAGATCACAATGGGCTCGGGCCTCCGCCGCAGGGGTGCGCGGCTCGGACGTATTGCATGGCTGTGTAAGGGGACAGGCCGAAGAGGCGGATGAGGTGGACGGGTGTGCGGGTCACGGTAGAGGACGCCCTTGCGCTCGAGGGCCATCAGCTGATGCGCAACCGAGGACGTACTGGCGAGCTGCACGGCCTGGCCGATCTCCCGCATCGACGGCGGGTAGCCCTGCCGGTCGACCGTCTCCGTGATGTAGCGGACGATCGCCACCTGCCGGCTCGTCAGCTCCCCCTCGGCGGCCCGATGACCCGGGGGGCGTCCCCGGCGGACGGGCGCGGTGTTCTCCATCCCGGACACCTCCGTACAAGATCGTTCGGAATGACCCAAACCCGCCAGATTGGAGTCGGTGCCGTCGTCGTAGCGCTCGTCCATCAGCTGCTCGGTCGGTGAGCCGCTGGGCCGAGGCCGCTGGCCCGGCCCGGCGCAGCGGGCAGAAAGCCGTACGCGGGCTACTGGTTGAGCAGCGGCGCGAGCGTCATGCGTAGTTCGTCGAGGTCGCGGTAATGGAGGGCGGCCATTCCTGCATCGCGGGCTGCGGTGACGTTGGCTTCGGTGTCGTCGATGAACAGGCAGCGCTCAGCCGTGGCCCCGACGCGTTCGGAAGCGATGCGGTAGACGCGGGGGTCGGGTTTCGCGACGCCGATGCGGGCGGTGTTCACCACCGTGTGGGCAAGGCTGTCTAGTCCCTGGCGGGCGAGGTCCTGCTCCAGTCGTGTGGTTCCGTTAAGACCAGGGCCACGGAGGCGACGTCGCGGACGCGGGTGAGCAGGTCCACAAGTTCCAGATCGACGAGTGGGAGGAGTTCGCTCCAGGCGGCTACGGCGGCGCCCGTTCCTTCGAGCCGCAGCTGTTGGCGAGGTCGGCCGCCACGGCGGAGCGCCACTGTTCGTCGGTGATCTGCCCGGTGATGGCCGGGTGGATGCGGGCCGGGGCGAAGGCTGCGGCCGCGAGTGCGCCGACGGGCAGCCCGTGAGCGTGTTCGATCTCGGTGTCAGCGGGCCAGTGCCGCAGGACGCCGTCGACGTCGCAGAGGACGGCGGCATACGGCAGCGAAGGGTGGGGCGGGCAGTGCTGAGTCATGCCCGCAGTGTGCTGTCCCGCGCGGTCCGGGGAAGACTCATCCGGCTAGGACGACGGGGCGCATGGGCGCACCGTGCGCGAGGACGCCGGTGAGCAGGTCGGCGAGGGTCCACCAGCGGTGTTCGCGAATGTTGTCGGGCTGCGATGCCCGGGCCGGGTCGACGTCGGCTGCGGAGACTCGGGTGCGGAAGTACTTCTCCACCTGGCGGACCTCACGGCCGCCGACGAGGTGGTCCTTGCTGCGCTCCGCGAGCTGCGCCCCCAGTTCGACCACCTTCTCGTCGATACCGAGTTCTTCGCCCAGCTCGCGGAGCGTCGCCGTGGCGTGGTCTTCCCCGTCCTCCAGTGAGCCGCCGGGCGTCGCCCAGAAGCCGCCGTTCTCGTCGCCGAATGCGGGAGATTAGTTGAACATCGGGCTCCTCGAATTGTCCGCGTGCTGGGAGGGCCCGCCGGATCAGCGGGCGATCGAGATCGCGAAAGGCGCGAATCCGCTGGAGCGAATCACGTGCGGTACGAACAGGATCGCGGCCTCCGTGGCGCGAGCGGTCTGGATCCCGCCGAGATCGGTGATCCACTCCATACGCCAGCCGAGGCTGACGAGCAGTTCGCGGACGGTTTGCTTGGCCTGCGGGTCCTCGCCGGAAAGGAAGGCATCGGGCGCGTGGGTGAGCGTGGCCGGCGCGGTCATCACCGGGAAGAGCATGGTGTTGAGTGTCTTGACGACGCGCGTTTCGGGAAGCGCTTGCTGGAGTTGCTCGGCGAGGCTTGAGCCGGGGTAGATCAGGTCGGCGGGCAGTCCGTCCGATCCGTCGATGGTGGCGTTGGAGACGTCGACGAGGATCTTGCCGTGCAGTTCCTCGCGCAGGGCGACAAGCCGGTCCAGCGAGCCGGCGCCCGGCGTCGCGTTGATGACGATCTGGGCTGTGCGGGTAGCGTCGGCGGCGGCGCCCGGCGCGCGGTCCGCCACCGATACCTCATGCCCTGCCCGGGTAAGGGCTGCGGCCAGGTTGCCGCCGACGCGGCCGTTTCCGAGAACTGCGATCGTGGGCATGGTGATCTGGTCCTTCCGTGCGTGCAGGTTGTGGTGCGCGGTCAGCGGGAGAGGGTGGCGACGGCCTCGGCATGGACGCCGGGCGCGGCAGCCAGGAAGCTCTCGCTCTGCGGGGTCCAGGGGCGGCCCTCGGCGTCGGAGATCTGTCCGCCGGCTTCGGTGACGAGCAGCGCCCCGGGCAGCAGGTCCGCGCGGGCGCCGGCGAACTGCCAGAAGGCGTCGATGCGGCCGGCTGCCACGTTCAGCAGGTGCAGGGTCGCGGGCACGGCGGTGCGGACGACGAGTGCGTCGAAGAGCATCGCGGTGATCGAGGAACCGACGCGCCGCACGACGTTGTCGTCCTCGTCCGGCCGGGCCTGGCTGGTGGCCACCATGCTCAGGCCGAGGTCCGCGGTCTGGGAGACGCGCAGCTGCCGGCCATCCAGGTAGGCGCCCGCGCCGGTGAGCGCGGTGTAGGTCTCGCCGGTCAACGGCAGGTGGACCGCGGTGAGCACCGGCTGGTTCTCGCGCACGAGGGTGGCGGTCACCGCCCACTCCGGCAGGGCGTGCAGGTGGTTGACGTTGCCTTCGGCCGGATCCACGACCCACCATTCGCCAGGCGGCAGCGCCCCGCCGTCCAGCTCGTCCTCCACCCACCCAGCGTCCGGACGCAAGCGCGTGAGGCGGGGGCGCAGGATGTCGAGGGCCGTGTCGTCGTTGGCGGCGAGCGCGCGCATCAGCTCTTCGCGGGTCTGGTAGCGGACCGCCTCGCCGAAGCGCTCGCGCAGCGCCGAACCGGCCGCGCGCACGGCGATCGCTGTCTGGCCGAGCAGGTCGGCGTCGGAGGCGGCGACGTCATTGGTCTGAAGCGTTTCGGACATGGTGAACTCCCGTGTGAGTAGGGGGTGATGAGGCCGTTCGGGCCGAGCTGTGCGCTCTGTCCAGCGCTCTGATCTCGACGGTATACAGCCCCTTGATTAACTTCAAATGCATGTAAAGCACGGCTAGGATTACTCACGTGCAATTGGACCTGAATCTGTTGGCCGCGCTCGACGCGCTGCTGGAGGAGGGCAGTGTGGCCGGGGCGGCCGCACGCCTGCATGTCACCGCCCCCGCGATGAGTCGGAGTCTGGGCCGAATCCGGCGCACGACCGGGGATCAGATCCTGGTGCGCACCGGCCGCACGATGACCCCGACGCCATACGCGATCGCCGTCCGGGAACAGGTGCACGAGCTGCTTCACCAGGTCCAAGGGGTGCTGGCACCGAGCCGTGAACTCGATCTGGCAACGCTGGAGCGCACTTTCACACTCCGCTGGCACGATTCCCTGGTCGCCTTGAGCGGCCCCGCACTGCTCGCGGCCGTGCGTGAAGAGGCGCCGGGCGTGCGATTGCGCTTCGTCGCGGAATCGAGCATTGACACACCGGAGTTGCGGCGCGGCGAGGTGGACCTGGAGGCGAACGCCAACCACCCGAGCGCACCGGACATCCGCGCCGAGAACGTGGGCGAGTCCCGCCTCGTCATCGTCGTGAGGCAGGGACATCCCCTCACCCGTGGCAGGACCGTCACCGCACATCAATACGCCGCCGCCGAGCACGTCACCGTCTCGCGACGGGGAAACCTCAGCAATGCCCTCGACGACGCTCTCGCGGGGCTTGGCCTCACCCGCCGCGTGGTGGCGACCGCACCCACGCAAGCGGCCGCGCTGGAGTTCGCGCGCGGTTCCGATCTCCTGGTCAGCGTCCCCGAAGCCACCACGCGATCCGCGGTCGCCGACCTCGGCCTGGTCGTGCTCCCCCTGCCGCTCGAACTACCGCTCGCACCGGTATATCTGTCGTGGCATCAGCGCTACGACACCGACCACGCCCACGCCTGGTTGCGCGGGCTGGCGCGAACCGCGCTGACCATGTGCGGAGCGTCATAGTCGGCGCCGTCCGACCGCCTCACCCCTACGTCCACGCGGCCGCCTTGGTGGCGCGGGGCCAGCCAGTCTACGCACCCCCACCGGGGCCGTTCGATGGGGGTGGTCGTCTCGGACACGTGTGGGCGGTCATGAAGTAGGGTCGATGTATCGGAGTAGAAACGTGCTCTGGGCCGAGCAAACAGCCGGACGGGGAGTACGCGCACACGCGGTATCGGACGATCCGCCACTTCTTCCGCGGAAGGAGTGCGTCATGAGGGCAGCACAGTTCAGCCGGTTCGGCAGCCCGGACGTTCTTGAGATCGTCGATCTCCCCGATCCCCATCCCGGTGCCGGAGAGATACGGATCAAGGTTCGTGCCGCGGGTATCAACGCCAGCGACTGGAAAAGGCGCCAGGGCCTGATGGACCAGGAACTGCCACAGACCCTGGGATACGAGGCTGCGGGTCTCGTTGACGAGATCGGTGACGGTGTCTCAGGTGTCACGGTTGGCGACCGGGTCTTCGGAGCCTCGCCGTACGGAGCCGCCCAGGCGGAGTTGGCCGTGCTGTCGTATTGGGCCACGATCCCGGACTCACTGGATTATGCGAGGTCTTCAGCGATCCCCGCGGCAGCCGAGACCGCAGCGCGCTCGCTCGACCAGCTTGGCGTCACAGCAGGCAGCTCCGTGCTCGTCAACGGGGCATCCGGCAGCGTCGGGAGTGCCGCTGTCCAACTCGCCGTGGAGCGCTGCGCGCGCGTTATCGGCACGGGTAGTCCAGGCACGCATGATGCCATCCGCTCGCTCGGGGCCGAGCCCGTGGCATACGGCGACGGGATGCCAGAGCGAGTCCGGGCGATCATGCCGTCGGGATTCGACTTTGCACTGGACGTCGCCGGCAACGGTGTCCTTCCCGAACTCGTGGGACTCGTGGGCGCCCCCGAGCATGTGATCACGGTCTCCGACTTCCGCGGCGCGCAGCAGACAGGCGTCCGCTTCAGCCGCGGCGACACCGGCCGCGCCACCTACGCGCTGGCCCAGGTCGCCCAAATGGCCGAGACTGGACGATTTTCCATCCAGGTCGGCCAAACCTTCCCCTTGACCGAGGTGTCCCACGCGCACCGCGTCGGCGAAGCGGGGACTGTGCGCGGCAAACTCGTGCTACTCGTGGGCTGACCGGCCAACCGCCCGACCTCGCACCCGCCGCAGCGGCGGTGTCGTGGGGTTCGTAACTGCTGTGGGCTTCGCCATCGAGCGTATGCCGTCCATACCGGCGACGTGAGGCCACAGAGCGTGACCGTCCGGGTCCTGCTGCCCAGCCGCGACATCCACCTGGCCTTCCCCACCCCCGTCGCCTACGACGAGGACAACACCCTCCACCACCGATGGCTCGCCCAACGCAACCCCTACGGACAGACCCTGCGCGCCGCACTGCTGTCACTGCGCGACACCCACGGCATCGAGACCCGCATCACCTTCCGAGCCCTGCCCTTCACCCCCATGGCCAAGCTCTACCTCGTCAACTACACCGAAGCCCTCTTCTCCTACTACACCCTCCACCGCCGCACCCTGGACCACGAGGACCGGCAGATCGAGATCCACGACGCCAACCCGATGGGACTGGTCCGCCTGTTCGGGACCGACAGCACCAGCGACGACACCGCCTTCGTCACCCAGTCCCAGCAGTGGTTCGACTCGCTGTGGGAATCCGTCACCACCGACCTCACCCTCAGCAGCTGACCCACCCCCCAAAGCCGCCCCCAGGCAGCCGCGCCCCCGCCACACGGTCAGACGGTGCCAGCAGGAGCCTCTGTGTCGGCTGGGCCGCGGCGACGGTGGCCGCCGTCGGCGGAGCCGCACAATGAGGCGCCCCTGCTCGTCGAGACCACCCGGGGGATGCACGCCCGACGAGACAAGGAAGGGAGCAGACCTGTACGACCTCCGGGTCCGGTGGAGCCCCGGCGCAGACGCAGCGACATGCGAAGGCCCCACCCGCGATCACGCGGAACAAGCAGGGCGAACCGACAGCCCGGCTATCCACTCATGACCGGTCAACTACCCGTCGCTGAAGCCGACGGGCTTGCACAGCGGGCGCCACTGGCTGTGGTGCTGCGCTTGCGTCCTGTCCCACGGCCCGGTTCGGGAAGTGGGTCTGGGGCGGTTGACGGTGCCCCGCGTCGCCACAACTCCCACGCTCTGGCACGGATGTTGCGGGAGCCGTTCCGATCCGCATGATCAACGAATCCGCAGGACCGGCACGCGAA
>NZ_JBITGS010000094.1:0-10430 GCF_044457265.1 Streptomyces sp. NPDC050564
CACGGCTTCCGCCGCGCCATGGTCACACCCCACAAACACGGGAACACATACACCTCCACCGTGCCACAGCGAGATCATTCTGCAAGGACTCCTTAGGGAAGCAGCCCCGCCCCGGCAGGGGACGGGAGACCACGGACATTCAGCCGAACGTGTCAACCATGTCCAGAGCACAAACGGTCAAGCATCTCCTGAACCCTCAGCAGACCGCCTGCAGGGCTCGATTCCCGGGCTGTTGGAGGCGGGCGACCACACGCCCGCCGGCGCGCAACAGCCCCCACCACCCCGCACCGCAGCCCCCACCCCCCGGACCACAACCACCAAGACCCCCACCACAGCAGGTCACGGCATTGTGCAGGTCGCGGCATTGCGCAGCCCACCCAGTCGAAACCGGCGCAACGACACGGCTCTTGCGCGCCGGCAGAGGCCGCACCGCACCCGCCGCAGTACGCAGCCCACGCACACCGGACGGCCCTCATGCGCATCCTGGCTGCTCACGCACCGGAGCTGCGCAACGGGCCCAGAAGCGAATGCGCAGCCGACTGCGCATCCCGGCATCCCGGGTCCGAAAGCTCATCTCGCGGCGCCGGGCGGGCGTTGCGGCGGAGCCGGAACTGCTCACCACGCAGCAGGAACAGTGGCAGCGCATCCAAGAGCGGATCGCCGAACAGGGCCAGACGCCGGCCGTGCGGAAGATGAACCGCGCCATCGGACCGGCCAGCGCCCCGGCCGTGCACCGCCGGCCGCGGCAGCGCACGCAGTAGAGCATGTCTGCCGTAGTTCCCGACCGGTGTTCGCAGCACTGTTTTCGCAGGCCGGCGGCCAGCCGCATCATGGGCGCTGTGCCCGTCGATCACCGACCACACAATCGCGACCGAGCGGATCGCCTCGGGAACGACGAAGTGCGCGGGTAAGGGCCTACCCGCAGCCGGCGAAGACCGTTTCCCGGAACGACCTCGATCGTTTCCCTCCGCCCGGGCGGGCCGCCGCAATCTGATCACTACCGCCGCGTGCCGGCGCCGCTGACGGCAACAGGAACCGTGGCCGGGCCTCCCGGGCAGTGACGTGGCCGAGGCGGACGTCCCAGTGGCCGCCTCGCCAGGTGAGAGAGACCGGCAACAGGGGCGGCACGGCCAGATGCCAGAAGGCTCTTGCCGGTAGGGCCAGAGCATGAATGAGCGCGGCCCGGACAACGGCTGCTTCGGTGATCGCCACCACGTGGCCCATGTCGGGCGCCACGTGGTCCAGCCAGTCGGCTGTCCGGCGGCACAGCTGGCGCACCGACTCGCCTTCGTGTGGCGCGGCATCCGGGTCCGTGAGCCAGGCGCTGAACCCGTCGGGGTCGGCTGCGGCAACGTCGTCGACGGTGCGACCGCACCAGGTGCCGAGGTCGAGATCGCGCAGCGCAGGTTCGACCGCTGCCGTCAGGCCGAAGGCGTCCGCGGTCTGCGCGCACCGGTTCGAGCGCGCCCGGACGGCCATCGTGTGCACAGGGAGCGCTGGTCCCCCGGCGCCGGCCCTACGCACACTGCGCTCACTCACGGGGGCGTCACCGAGGAGCGGATCCACGGCGGCGTCGCCGCCGGGCGCACTCACCAACGTCAGGCGGATCGTCATAAGACCAACCTCCTCCTGGCCCGGCCCGGCGCTACGCCGTGACCCGTGCGCTCCAGGATCGGTGAAAGCCTCCCGCTGCAACATCCGTCATACGGCCGGAAGACGCCCGCCGACCGGCCGGCGCGACCCGCGACCCGGCCGGACTCGGCAGGGGCCACCCGTTGCGCCGCAACGCGTAACTTCGAGTAGCGGCGGTCGACGATGCGGCGCTCATCCGAGCGGGCGGCGCAGGGCTACCTGGCCGCGGGCGCGCCCGTCACCGCACGCCCGCCCCAGCGGCCCCTCTCAACCGGCGGTCCGGGGGCATGAGGCACGGCGGCAGAGGGCCGCGGGGGCCGAGGAGACCTCGAGGCCGCCGCGGCCGGCCTGCCGGGGAACCGCCCGGCCGACGGATCGCCGACCGGCTCCGGCCACCGGGGCAAGGAGCAGACCGCTCACGGCGGTCCGGGACGACATGGCGAAACCGCCGATCACGTCTGACCGCCCGCCACCGCAGCCCCGGCTCCGGCTCCGGCTCCGCCAACCGTGCTCCCGTCGCGTCCGGCCCCACACCGTTGAGCCCCTGATACCATCGACATCGATAGATGATTATGTTCGCGTAATAGTTTGCCGACAGGCAAGTTAAGTGGGGTGACAATGACTGCGGACCTGACCGGCACCGTCGAGGCCGAACCCCTCGACCGGCTGGGCTTTCTGCTCGCCCGGCACGGCGCCATCGCCTACGCCCGCACCGAGCACGCCTTCAAGCTGTGCGGACTGACACCCCGCCAAGGCGCGACGCTGGTGATGCTGGGCGAGTCGGGACACATGAGCCAGAAGGGCATGGCGCAGGTCCTGGAGGTGGATCCCAGCATCCTGTGCGGGATCCTGAACGATCTCGAGGACACGCACCTCGTCGAACGCCGGCGCGACCCGGCCGACCGGCGCCGCCACATCGTGGCGCTCACCGACGAAGGCAGCCGCGTCCTGGCCAAGGCCCAGGACGCCATCACTGCCGTGGAGAAGGAACTCTTCGCCGACTTCACCCCCGAAGAGCTCACGACCCTCCGCAGCCTCCTCGCCCGGGTCAGGACGTCCAAGAGCGTCACGACGTCCGAGGGCGACTTCGCCTGCACCTGACCGACCCGCCACCACGCAGTTAGGGGCCACGGGTTTCCCGTGGCCCCTTTGCCGTACCCCCTTCCGGGAATCCGCGGCAGCCCGGGCAGTTTGGTTTCGGTGAGTCGACAGTCACACCCGTTCATTCATTGACGACCCTCAACGATCTGTTAGCGTCAATGCATGACGTTGCTCAGCCGTATCGGCCACGAGCCCTCGGCATAACGCGTCGATCGTTCACCGCCCGCACCACAGACCGGGCGAAGCAAGGAGACGGAACCATGAAGAAGCTGATGACCCGCGTCGCCCTCGCCGCCGCCACCGTGACCATGACCGGCAGCGCCCTCGTCGCCGTCACCGGCCCCGCCTCGGCAGCCACCCTGCCCGCGGCCCAGCACAGCGCTCACCCCACCACCGCCGTCGCCACCGTGGCCCAGCACGCCAACCTCTCCCGCATCGGCCAGGGATGGTCCCTCTCGGACGGGCAGCGTGAATGGCACGGCGAGCGGGACCAGTCGGGCTACTCGTACTGGCGCTCCGACGACAACGGTCGCCAGCTCCGCTACGACGGCCACCGCGTCTACCACCGGCACCAGGGACAGTGGGTCGCCGTCGCCCAGGCCGACGAGCGCGCCTACGCCTTCGACCGCTGGCACTTCGACCAGCTCTGGACCGTCCGCGTCATCGAGGACCCCTACGGCATCTGAGCCCGAGCCCGAACCGCCCGGAACCCCCACCCGGAGAAGACCATGACGCCGCCGATCCGCACCATCAAGACCCTTCGCCGCCTCCGCCCGGTCACCGACCGCGGTACCGGCCGGCACCGCGGGAAGCCTTCCCCCGAGCGCCCCTCCGCCCTGGACGCCCCCGCAAGCGGCCGCCACCGCCGCACCGAGGCCCCCGCCCTTCCCGCGTCCGCCTGACACCGCCCCACACGACGCGCCCCTGCCAGGCCGACGGCGCGACGAACCCCCGCCGTGCACGCCCGGTACCGCGAAGCACCAGTACCCCCGACACGGCAGCGGCCGACCCGGTGAACAACACCGCCGACCACCGCCCGCGAACCGAGCGAGGCGGACACACCACCGCCCGGCCGGCGCCCCGGAAGGGCACGCGTCGCACCCCCGCCTCCACGGCGGGAGCGGACCCGGGCAGCGACCGCCCCGTCGCCCCCGCCACGAACCACACCGCCGCGCCGCCGACGACCGCGGCCGCCATCCCGCACCAGGCCGGCATCACCACATCACCGGCCCGCACCGATGACAGCCGTGCGCACCAGCGGCACCGCAGTGTCGAAGAGCCAGAGCGGCGCGTCGAAGCCGGCGCGCAGCAAACCACAGCGGACGCAGGCGGCAAACACGGCCAGGACAGCCCATGGCATCGCCGCGGGAGCAATAGCCAAGAGTTGCGGGTGAACTGATCTCAGTTTGAGCTGCGGTGGTTGAGGCTGGTCCTGGCAGTGTGGCGGATCCGCTTGGTCCGGCCGGCTTCGGCGAGGATCTCGATGGCCTCGGTGTTCATACCAGCGGCGGCCCTCAGCTGGAGCCAGTTGGATGACGCGAGCAGGTCATCCGGCTGCCAGGGCAGCCTGAGCGTGACGGCGCGAAAGAGAGACCACTCCCACAGGCACTGGGCCAGGAAGGGGTGGTCGATCGTGGCCTGGGTCATCGCCTGCGCCCACCCCTCGTAGGTGGGGCCGAGGCAGAGGCCGGCGGCTCGACGGTCCAGGTGCCGCAGCACGGCGGACTGGGCCATCGTCTGGTCCACATCAGTGAGCACGCGGCTGACCAGGTCGACCTCGTCCGGGTCGGCAACCTGCCTCAGCTTGTCGAGGTAGGCCGCGAAGCGGACGTGCTCGTCCGGGTTCTGCAGGAAGTCGTGGACGTTCATGCGGCATGCTCCTCGCGATCCGCACGCCGGCGGTGCCGAGCGCTGTCCACGCCACCCGGCGCAGACCAACCGGCCTTTCCGGCACGGCTGGCCGACTCACCACGATGGTGGGTACCCACAGCTGGGCTCATCACGTGACTTCGCCGTCGAAGCCGTAGGGCGGAATGGTCCATCGCATCACCGTCTCCCCCGCCTCGCCGGCTTCGAGCGTGACCGGATAGACCTGCCCGGTATGCCGCTCAGTGGATCACTTGCGCCGCACGGTCTGTTGGGAGGGAGCGCTCGTGGGCAAGGTTCGTAAGGTTCGTGATAGGGACGTGACAGGAATCGCGCTGCAGAACGTCGAGTTCCCGGCCACCTCCCAGCGGGAAGAACGGCACGAAGGCGATACCGGCCTCCTCGCAGGCCGCCAGGGGTCGGCATCGTCGCGCTGGGTGGCGTGGTGCTGGTTCTGCACGGCGGCAACGGGGGCGATCGCGCGGGCCTCCGCGAGAGCGCACTCATTCACACGGCCGTTCTGTGACGCTTCGAAGCTCGGCACTCCGAAGAATCACGGGCGGCCGTGCTCGTTGTCAGGCGAACGGCGAACACCGAAAAGAAATGATCTTGCCGAGATTAAACGCCAAGCTGAGGTTCCGCTTTGTCATTGTTGACTGAGGTTTCGCACGCCGTGTCGGCGGTGGGCTTCAGTACGAGCGCGGTTCGTGCGGGGGCATCTCAAGGTCCTCGTCGATGTCGAGTCGAACGCGGTCCGGCAAGGTGGGCGTGATGTCAGGAAGCGAGCAGGTCGGCAAGTTCCGATCGTGAGCTGATGCCTAAGGGCTGTCCCGTAAATGATCTCCCAGCCGATGAGAGCGCGGGGATCGCTGCGGGGCTCGGCCGCCTAACCGGCGAGGGCGAGGTTGTGCAGGTGGGCGATGCCAAGCATGGCGTGGTGAACACCGTCGCCCTTCAGCCGGCAGTCGCGCAGGATCTTCCAGCCCTTCATGCGGGCGAAGACGTGCTCGACACGGGCACGGACCCTGCGGTGTGAAGTGTTGTGCTCCTCCTTCCAAGCCGGCAGTTCCGCCTGCCCCTTCGCGCGCCGGTGCGGGATGACCAGGCCAGTGCCCCGATAGCCGCCGTCGGCAATCACCGTGGTTCTACCGACGGCCGCCTTGGCCCCGGACAGTTCCCACGCCTTGCAGTCGTTGCGGTTGCCTGGCAGGGGTTGGCCGACCACCACGACTAGCCGCGTGTCCGCGTCGATGACGACCTGGTGGTTGGTGGAGTACCGATAATTCTTCGACTGCTCTGCGACCTGGTGATCACGGGTCGGCACGAGCGTGCCGTCCACGATCAGGACGGCGTCCTTACGGAACCGCCGGCGCGGCTGGAGTGCGAGCAGCGGACCGAGTTGGTCGATGATGCGGTTGGCCGCGGATTTCGAGATCCCGAACAGCGGGGCCAGCTGGCGCAGCGTCAGGTTCGTGCGCCAGTACGCGGCAACCAGCAGTACCCGGTCCTCCAGCGACAGGCTCCACGGCCGGCCCCGCCGCACCTCATCGACACCTTCGCGGCGCAGCGCGGTCACCAGCTTGGTGAAACAGCGCGGGCTCACCCCGGTGAACGGGGCTATCCAAGACGGCTCCGACGCCGTGATCACACCAGCCACACCAAGATCATCTCACTTGTGGCCAGCGCCCGTTGTAGCATCACGCGCCGCAAGGGCGGGGCGACTGATGGTCGGCCGCCCCTATGGCGCACCATTCCCGGCGGAAGGGTAAATGCGTGGAGACAACGGAGCAGCGCTCCCCCGTGGGAAAGAAAGCCGAGTACAGCGCGGCCGCCTGGCTGATCGGGTGGGTGGTCTTTCTGGGGTCCGGGTTCATGGCCTCGAACGTGTTGATCAGTACCTGGGCGAACTGCGACATCGGCACCGACGGCCCCTTCCAGCTCGTTGCATGGGTGGTCGCGTCGACCGGCGTGGCGACCGTGTCCACCGTGCTGTGGGCTGTGATGCGCAAGGTGACGGGTCGCCAACGCTTCTTGCTGCCACTGGTGTTGACGATCCTTGCCAGTGCGACGCTGCTCTGGCCGGAGGTGGCACTGTGGTACGTGTCGCCCGGCCACCCGGACAGCATGTGCGAACCGGGCGGCACGCCCGCGGGGTGGCCCAGTTGGCTGCCTCTGTGAGACGGGCCGCAAGTAGAGCGGCCAGAAGTCGGCCAACGGGGCTATCCGGGACGCCGCCGACGACGTGATCACTCCCGCCACGGCAAGTCCATCTCACCTGTGACCAGGAGTTACGGGACGGCCCTTAGCTCCACGCCTTCGTCGGGCAGCAACGCCCTGGCGCTGCCCGTGGGTGCGGGCGACGTCATTGTGCAGGGCAAGGATCTCGGGGCGACCGCGCAACGGGCCGGCTGGTTTTAGAGTCCGAGGGGTTCAGGCCGCGAGTGACAGGCTGCCGGGGGGGCGGCTTCCTGGCCGGTCGATGTCTGCGACTGGTCGTTCAGACGAGCGCCGGTGTGGAGGCGGGCAGGTAGGGGGTGATGTTGCGCCAGGCGCGCTCGATGTATTCCTCCTTCTCGCCGACCGGGGCGACATAGTGCAGCGCGCTTTCGGCGGCGTCGTTGCCCTCCAGGCGGGCGATGATCCAGGCGGCGAGGTAGTGCGAGGCCAGGCAGCCGCCGGCAGTGGCGATGTTGTCCTTGGCGTGGAAGGGCTGGTTGAGCACCTCTACACCAGCGGCGATGACCCAGGGCTTGGTGGTCAGGTCGGTGCAGGCGGGGATGTCGTTGAGCAGGCCGAGCTTGGCCAGCACGAGCGCGCCGGAGCACTGTGCCGCGATGAGCTGGCGCGAGGGGTCCAGGCGGCGCAGGATGCTCATGATCGCCGGGTCTTCGACGACCTCGCGGGTGGCGATGCCACTGCCGACGATGACGGCGTCAGCGGCGCACGCCTCCTCAAGGGTGGACATCTGTTCGATGACCACTCCGTTCATCGACGTCACCTTGGGGCTGGGGGTGGCGATGGTGACGCGCCAGTCGTCGGTCTTGATGCGGTTGAGCACACCGAGCGCGATCAGGGAGTCGAGCTCGTTGTAGCCCTCGAAGGTGAGGATGGCGATGTGCACGGCGGCTGTCCTTCCGGGTGGGTGGGTCTTGACGGTAAGAACCCGCGAGCAGGACAGTCAAAGAATTGTCATGCGTACAATCTGGTGCATGGCAGCCTCGCGGTACAAAACGCTGGTCGACGCGCTCGCATCCGACATCCGGACCGGCCGGCTCGCCGCGGGCGTGCGGCTGCCGACACACCGCGGGCTCGCCGCCCGTGAGGGCATCGCCGTGGTGACCGCGACCCGGGTGTACGCCGAGCTGGAAACGATGGGCCTGGTGAGCCGCGAACAGGGCCGCGGTACGTTCGTGCGTGACATCGCGGTTCCCTCCGGTCACGGCATCGATCAGCAGGTCGTCGCCACGGATGCGGTCGACCTCAACTTCAACTATCCGTCGCTGCCCGGGCAAGCCGATCTCCTTCGGCAGGCCTTGCGAGAGGTGGCCACCTCCGGTGAACTCGACTCGCTGCTGCGCTACCAACCACATCGAGGGCGTCCCCAGGACAGAGCCTCGATCGCACGGCATCTGAGGCGTCGAGGAATCACCACCGACGCGGATCGGATCCTCATCGCCAACGGCGCACAGCACGGCCTGGCCATCACCGTCATGGCCGCGCTCAACGCCGGCGACGTCGTCGCGGTCGACGCACTCACCTACCCGGGTTTCAAGGTGCTCGCGCATGCCTTCCATCTCGATCTGGAACCCATACCCGCAACCGCCGACGGGCCGAATCTCGATGCCCTCGAGAAGCTGTGCGCGACCCGCCCTGTCCGCGCGATCTACACCATGCCCACCTTGCACAACCCTCTGGGCTGGGTCATGCCGGCACCCGACCGAACCCGCCTGATCAAGATCGCTCGACAGTACGGTCCGCTCCTCATCGAAGACGCCTCCTACGCCTACCTGGTCGAGGACCCTCCAGCGCCTCTGGCCGCAACCGCGCCGGACATCACCGTCTACGTCTCGGGACTGTCCAAGAGCGTCGCCACCGGTCTCCGGGTCGGCTTCGTCGTCGCCCCCCCTTCTGCGGTGCCGTCGCTCGAACGCGCGATTAGGGCGACCACCTGGAACACCCCGGCCCTCACCACCGCGATCGCCTGCCGCTGGATCGAGGACGGCACGGTGGACCACTTGGAAGCGCAGAAACGACACGACGCCAAGGCCCGCCAAGCACTCGCCAGACAAGAACTGGCAGGTCTACCCCTCATCAGCCACCCCTCGTCCTACTTCACATGGCTGCCGCTGCCCGACGACGCACGCGCCGATCGCCTGACCGCCAACCTCGCGCGTCAGCACATCTCGGTATCCACGGCCGAGCCCTTCACCACCTCGAAGCACACACCACAGGCGCTCCGCCTCGCTCTCGGCTCGACCGAACTGGAGAGTCTCCAGTCGACGCTGCGTAGAGTGCGACAAGTCGCTGTCGAGGACGCCTACGCTTGAACTCCCCTGGCCGACCGCCCCTCCCCGAGGCATCGATCTACCCCCTCCCATCCACGTGGCAGGGCATTCCCGGGACCACGCCCACCACTACGGCCTGCCCGCGGCGGTCACGAGGACCGAGTCCACCAGCTGATCCGCGGGGCTGGGCGGCATGCGTCGTGAACGGTCGTTCGTCCAGTGAGCGGCCCAGCGTCCTCCAGGTGGACCTGGTGAAAGCAGATGCTGTGGTCCTCGGTGGCGGCACTGGTAGCAGCTGGCTCCTGACCAGGGGCCGTATCCACCGCGGTCCGTGGCACGCGTGCCCGGAGCAACCAGACGAGGCCCAGGCAGGCCCGTCACCGCGGCCATCTGCACCGCAATGGCCTGAGACGCCATCCGCTGGCGGCGGCCAGCGACCCGTCCCGGCTGGCTACACGATTCCGGGCCAGGCATGGACGTACTGGCATCTGGGCCCCGGACTCGGCCCCGACGACCTCGACGAAGAGCGCGGCCGCGACTGGGCGCACCAGAGTGGGCGGGCCATGGCGGGCAACACCTGTACTGCGTCGCACAGGCCCTAGCGGCGAGTCCGCTGAAGGCACCCCCGCAGTAGCGTGTCCGCAGGCGTCAGCCTCCGGAATGTTCTGGCCTTGGACGTCATCTCGGGCCTCTCGGACTCCGTGAGCCTGTCAGCAGGCCGACTGAGCCAGATTGGCCCTGTCACGCGCAGGGTACTCGGCGGTCATGATCACAGCGCAATTTGGGCCATCCGAATTGGCTGCTTCGGACGCGGCCATCGGCACGATCGGAGCCTTCGTCGGCGGTCTCGTCATCGCTGGTGCCCTGGTGTGGGCTGTCCGGCTGGGCATCAAAGTACGGCGGCGTGAGTCGCGGCCGCCTCGGCGCGGTGAACATCCCAAGCTGCCGGACAGCGGTCCCGTCCAGGAAACCCGGGAAATCAGGGAGCCGGACGAAGTTCCGCGAGCAAAGGACGAGGGCGACCGGCTCAGGCCGAGCAATCTCCACGCCTCCAGTACTAAGCGGAGCGAAGGTCAGACGCGTCCCCGCTGGGATCCTGGTTCCAGCGGCTCCTTCGGAAGCGGCGGCCCGGGCAAGACATGATCCGGCAAGTCACTTCGAGGATGCCAAAAGAATCGATCTTCGGAGCTAGAAGAGTGCGTGGTCCTCAAGATCGGAAGAGCATGCCTCCGTCAACTTGACCCGGCCCTGAAGGACCGGGCTTGGAGGTAGAGCCCAACTGGCTGCTGGGTGGTCTCCTCCGTCCAGACACCCCTATGGGGTGGC
>NZ_JBITGS010000095.1:0-9755 GCF_044457265.1 Streptomyces sp. NPDC050564
CTGACCACAGAAGTCACGATGCTTCCGGGCAGGTGAGTGCTCACCCGCTGGCGGCTACGGCACCGAGTCTCTCCGACCCGGCAGCTCCCATTAGGGCGGGTTGACGGGGTTTCAGGTTCGTTCGTTCGGCCGTTGCCTGGTCGGCGTAGTGCTTCTCCTCGAACTCGATCGGGCTGAGGTAGCCGAGCCGCTTTTGGATGCGCCGGGAGTTGTAGAAGCCGTCGATGTACTCGAACAGTGCGAGGTTCGCCTCGGCCCGGGTGGCGAAGACGCGGCCGCGGATGCACTCCGTCTTGACGATCCCGGGCGCGTCAGGGCGCTTCGGCCGCCTGCGGGGAGGACGAGTACCCCCAACAGACCAGTTCACAGGGCCAGCCATGCTCGGCGCCCTGATGGGCACCCGGCTCGTGTCGTCTGCCGTGAAGGAGCCCCGCATCGTGATGGTTGTCGCGTGTCTACTGTTGCCGGTGGCGGCATTGCTGCTGTACGGCATGGATCGCATCGAAGAGCGGCTGCCCGGAAAGCCGCAGACCTCCCGCGATGCCCGAACCCGCCCTCTACGGCTGATCCGCGGAGGTGCCGACGACGTCGCGCACGCGCAGACAGAGCGAGACCGGCGACTGGATGCGTCCTAGCCTTGCGCGCGCGGGCAAGGCGCCCAGTGCGCCCGCGCGCTATGGCCAACGGCGCAGCAGCAGGCGTGGGGCATGCCGGGTGACCCAGGCGCTGGCCAGGCCGATCGCGGCGCCGGCGGCGACATCGCTGGGATAGTGCGCGCCGCTTTGGACCCGTTCGGCGGCCACCATCGCTGCCGGCACGGCGCAGACGGCGCCCGCCAGCGGCCATGACGGGACAACGGCGGCACTGAACGCCACCGCTGCCGCGGTATGCCCGGAAGGGAACGAGGACGAGTCGGGACGGTCGCCGACCTCGCCGTGCGGGTTCCATTCCATGGGCGGCCGGGGCCGGTCGGCCAGCTGCTTGCACGCGCCGTTGGACGCCAGCTGCGCCACCACCATCGACGCCAGGCCCGCCGCTGCGGCCTTACGGCCCCGCCAGCCGCCCAGCCATGTCATGACCGCGGCTGCGCCGCACCACAGTTTGGTGCCCTCTGCGGCCTCTTCGACCGCAGACAAGAAGCGTGTGAGGCCGGGCGAGCCCCCCGACGCCATCCGCTTGGCCAAACGGCGGTCACCGTCGCGCATTCCTGCCAGCAATCTCATGACCTACAAGTCCCCCCAGGCAGCCGGGCCAACACGCCATGATCGGGGCAGGGGTATTGGTCAGTCGTCTCCCATACGGCGCCGGTCCTGCTCCTCCCACTTCCTGGTGTCGCGCGGCTGCGTGTAGGGCTCCTCGTCCGGCGGCAGGCCGCCGGCGATCGCCTGCCCGGGGTGATCCACCGGAAGCCCTTCACCTTCGCGTTCGGACTCGCCCCGTACAGGAGCGCAATCATGACGGTGACCAGGACAACCAGGACCGGCCACTTGGCGATCGACCAGAGCGTCAACGCGGCGCTCCCCATGCCGAGGCCGGTACCGGCCTGGCGGGCCAGACCACCGGTGAAGACCACGATCAGCGCACTGATCACCGCCAGGACCAGCAAAACGACGGTCAGCTCGACCCGTACGGGAAGGATCTTCCACACCGGGAGTCGAACGCAGCCGACGCGTTCGACAGGCCAGTGTTGTACGCCTCCTTGGAGTTGTCCTCCCACCAGGCGGCGAAGCGCGGGTCGGTGTGCTTGGCCGCGTTGAACGCCTTCCGTAGCGCGGGCAGTGAGCACGGCCGCCATTCGGTCAGCGCCTCTTCGGGGATCCCATACGACTCCTCCGCGCGGCGCTGCCACCACGATGCCTCGACCCACGCGACAGCCCAGTTGTAGGCGGCACGCGCGGCCCCGCAGTGCGAGCGCAACGCCCGCTCCTGCGTGGCGTTCGCATCGAGGGCGAAGCGGTACGCCTGCACCACGAAACCCGGCTGCGGCCGGAACTTCTTCACTCGGCGGCCTCGCTCGTCGCCACGGCCACCGCGCGGGCGGCGCGGTTCTTCGCCGCCCGGTGCCCGTACAGGCGGGCGCACATCGAGGTCAGCACCTCCGTGATGTCCCGTACACCTCACTAGACGTCACGATCCAGCACTCGAACATCCCAGGGGACAACCGCCCACCGGGGAACGTCATTAGTAAAGGATTAGGTGCGGGTGGCGTCGTCCCAGAACTCGTAATCCTCCGGGCCCATCCCGGCTGGGGGCTCGACGGTCACGGGCCCCTCGGGCTGGGTCTCGCTCACGCTGCGTCCTCCAAGGCGTCGTAGCTGTCGATGTAGTCGGTGCCGTTGAGGTGGGCGGCGAGCTTGCCGACACCTCGTTCGAGCCGGTAGCGGACGGCGCGGTCGGTGACCGCCTCACGGGCCGCTATCCGGCGGTCGTCCCCGTCGAGGGCGAAGCGCATGAACAGCGTCCGCTTCTAGACCAGGGAAAGGGGGGCTGTCGCCCAGCCCGCCGGATGTCGGCGAGGTGGGCGAACAGGGTGCCGGCGGCCTTCTTGTCGACGGTCCCGCGCGGCATGTCAGCGTCCGGGGCCTGCGGGTTCGGATGCCGTAGGCAGCCTCCACCTCCCACGCGGCCGGAAGAAGGTGCTCGACGAGGCGCCGGTCGTAGCCGCTCGCACGCGGCCCCTCTCGGCTGCGTTGCAGGCCGCCTCGTAGGAGGTGTGCCGGATGCGGTACATGGCCTCGGTCTTCACGCGGTCGACGAGATCGAGGACCAGGCGGTGATAGAGCCCATCAGGCCCGCCTGCTTGCGCGCCAGCCGGTCAGTCGGGGGCGGTGCCTGTGGTCGTGGCGGAGTTCGTGAGGGTGTCGAGTCGGGCGGCGAGGTCCGGGTGGGCGGTGCTCAGATGGGGGCGGGCGGCGTTCAGCGGGGGGATGAGGGCGGTGGGGTCGTCGTGGGCGAGGGCCGCGTGGAGCTGGCTGAGTGGAAGGCGGGCGGCGGTGGGGAGGTCGGTGAGGGCGGTGATCTGGCCGGCGATACGGCGCAGGTCGGCGGCGTTGTGGCGGGCCCACACGGCGAGGGTGCGGTCGGCGGCGCGGCGTTCGCGGGTGGCCTGGACGCGCTGTTCGCCGGTGGTTCCGGCGGGGCCGGGGCTGCCTCGCAGGTAGCGGCGTTCGGCGGCCTGGCGGCTGGCGACGCCGAGGGGGTGGGCGAGGTCGGCCCAGCTGGCTCCGGCGTGGCGGGCGGTTTCGATCAGGCCGGTTTCCCAGTCGGCGAGCTGCTCGCGGACCTGCCGCAGCAGCAGGAGGGAGGCCAGGGCCTGCTCCGGGCCGGGCGCATCGGGGACGTCGCGAGTCTCGTGCTGGGCGGTGCGCAGGGCGTCGTCTATGGCGTGCAGGGCCGCGGCGGCGGCGAGGAACGAGGCCGGGCTCTGGGCGTCGGCGCTGGAAGAGGCGGGCTGGTCGGCTGCGGTCATGGGCACCTCCCTCGGGCTGTCATCCTTCTGACGACATCTTGTTTGTCATCCATTGGATGACATGTTACAACGGTTTCAGTGAAGCGCATTGGCAGCAACTGCCCGAACCTTCTGGAGGTGTTTCACCATGTTGATGCGCACCGACCCCTTCCGTGAACTCGACCGGCTGGCCCAGCAACTGATGGGCCCGGGCACCTGGTCGAAGCCGGCCGCGATGGCGATGGACGCCTACCGCGAGGGCGACGAGTACGTGGTGGCCTTCGACCTCCCCGGCGTCAGCGCGGAAGCGATCGACATCGACGTCGAACGCAACATGCTGACCGTCAGGGCCGAGCGGCGACCCGTGGCGAAGTCCGACAACGTGCAGATGGAACTCTCCGAGCGGCCGCTGGGCGTCTTCTCCCGCCAGATCGTGCTGGCCGACACCCTGGACACCGAGCACATCAAGGCCGACTACGACGCCGGGGTGCTCAACCTGCGCATCCCGATCGCCGAACGCGCCAAGCCCCGCAAGATCGCCATCGGCGGAGGATCCGACCACAAGGAGATCTCCGGCTGAGCCCGACGGTGCGGGCCGAACAGCGGCGGAGGACGGGCACCTGATCTCCCCCTCACCCCGTCCGTCCTCCGCGCCACCGGGACTGAACGAAGGGGGCGGCCGACATGACCGTGCGATGGGAAGCATTCCTCGACCAGGTGACCGAACGCGGCGAGTACGACAGCCGGCAGGAAGCAGAACGTGCGGCCCGCGTGGTGCTCGCCCTGCTGGGCGCACACCTGGTCGGCGAGGTGCGCGCCCAGCTGGCGTCGCGCCTGCCGGAAGGCTTCGCCCTGATCCTGCTCAACCCTCTGCAAAGCGCCGAACCCCTGCCACCGGAGCGGTTCGTGCGCGCGACGGCGGCCTGGATCGAGGGAGCCACCGAACAGACCGCCACCTGGGACGTCAGCGCCGTCCTCAGCACCGTCGCCGACGCGGCCGGCGAGGACCTGATGGGGCAGATCCTGCTCCAGCTCCCCGCGGGCTACGACCTGCTCTTCGGCCGCCCCCAGCCCACTTGACCACCCTGGTGTCCGCGCGCCCTGTGGGCGCCGCCACCACCGCAGAAGAAGAAAGGCAACCACCCCAGTGATGTCCGACCGGCGTGCACCGCTCCAGCACCCGTCCGTCATGACGTACGAGCAGATGCTGGAGAAGGTCCGTTACGAAGGTGCCTACCCCACCCGGGAACGGGCCGAGGAAGCCGTCCATCTGGTCCTCGCGGGACTCGGACGCCAGCTGACGGGCGACGAACGCGTCGAACTCGCCAGCCGCCTGCCCATCGAAGCCGCACGCATCCTCACCGCTCAGATCCCCGACACCCAGCCCCTCACCGGCTGGGCCTTCGTCCAGGACCTCGCCGCCCGCACCGGGGCCCCTGTGGGCCCCACCCGCTGGGACACCGGCTCCGTCCTCGGTGCCGTCGCAGCCCTGGCCGGCCCCGACCTCCTCACCCGCATCCTGCGCCAGCTCCCCTCCGGCTACCCGCTGCTGTTCGGCCGCGCCGAACTCACCCCAGCCGCATAGACGCCGCTCCCGGAGGACAGGGACCACCTCGCCGGGCAGCTCTCGTACAGCAGCCTGAGCGCGCCGGTGAGCGCGAAAGCCCCGGGCTGGTCGATGGGGTTGCGGCTGGCGCAGGTCCTGATCGCGACAAGGAGCGCAGGTCCCGGCCAGTAGGGCCGGGACCTGCTGTAGTGAGGTGGCACGGACTCGCGAGTTCATGCCGTTACCTGTTCAACGAGAGGTTTCTTCACAGCTTCTGAGCTTGTTCCTTAACCTCGTTCTCACGTTCGGTGATGCTCGCGGGGGTCTTCAAAGTTGAGCGGTGCGGAGGTGTCCGTGGGCTCGGCGGGTGGTGACGCAGCGTGTCCGCAGCCGTTGGTTGTCGGCGTTGCGGAAGCCGAACGCGTTGCGGGCGACGAGCTTGATCACGCGATTGATCCCTTCGCTCAGGCGCCACTTGCCGGTATCCACATCCCGTTCCCAGCGGGGCCGTCCGCGGCGGGTCTCGTCAATGCCCAAGACTGTGACCTGCGGCAGAGGTGCCTCGGTGACGTCGCGGGCCTGCGTGTGGAAGGCTTCCATCACGGTCGGCCAGGACAGATGCAGATCCCGTGCGGCCTGGATTACCGTGGAGCTGGCATCCCGTTTGGGGCGCCCGGCCGTATCCCGCAGCCGGGCGGTCAGCCTGGCACCGGCCGGGATCTGCGGGATCTGTTCGGTGAAGGACCGGCGAGGGCAGCCGGCCTCGCGGCACCACCAGCGGCGCTTGTGCCAGCGGAACTCCAATCCGCTCTCGCCGTAAGGGAGATCGCGCGGCCGGGTCACCGCCGAGCCCTTCACCGGGGGGCGAACACCCCGCAGGCCGGGCAGGCTCTGGCTGTCTCGTCGGCCATGACCAGGTGAACTCGGCGCCTTCCGTCGGCCAGCCGCTCAACCCGCGCGACGGACACCCCGTCGAGGTCGAGCAGCAACGTCGTATCGTTGACCAAGCCCGTGGCTCCAGCGTGATCGTTCTGCGTCGAGAACAGAGATGATCACGCAGGCCCACGGGCATCCCGCATCCGGGGCCGCGCCCGAATGCGGCACGACAATCGGCCGGGTGTGGTTCGCTGCTGGGGTGACTCAGGACTTGGAGATCGTCGCATTCGAATCCGCCGAGGCATTCCAGGCATGGCTCGGCGAGAACCATGCCGTCTCGCCCGGCATCTGGCTCAAGCTTCGCAAGAAGGGCCCCGGAATCGTCGCGCTGGACTACACCCAGGCACTCGACGCGGCACTCTGCTACGGCTGGATCGACGGCCAGAAGGCCAAGTTCGACGACCAGTGGTGGCTCCAGCGGTTCACCCCGCGCAAGCCGCGCAGCAAGTGGTCCAAGGTCAACCGGGACAAGGTGGCCGCCCTGATCGAGCAGGGCCGGATGCATCCGCCGGGGCAGGCCGAGGTCGACCGCGCCAAGGCAGACGGCCGCTGGGAGGCGGCCTACGACGGCGCGAAGACCGCCACGGTGCCGGACGACCTCACGGCGGCCCTGACCGCCCACCCGGCCGCGGCGGAGTTCTTCGAGACACTGGACCGGCAGAACCGCTACGCGATCCTGTACCGGGTCCAAGACGCCAAGAGGGCCGAGACCCGGGCGCGCCGGATCGAGAAGTACGTCGCAATGCTGGCGAAGGGCGAGAGGCTGCACCCGTAGTCAAGGAGAGGGACCGTGGCCGTGTGGTGCCCTGGATCGAAGACCCGGGATGCGTCGAAGAGCGCGGGCGGTATGGGCGGGTACGGTTCGGCGTCGAAGCGGTGGCGGTTGGGGTTCCAGTCGTCGACGACCCGCTCCAGGTCCGTGTCGTGGATGTGGCACAGCAGGCCGATCGCGTCGTCGACCCGCCTTCCACCAGACCGTCGATGCTGTTGTCGGCGACTACGGTCCAGTCGGCTGCCTCGAGGCCCAGGTGGGCAATGTGGACCTGGGTGCCGGTCAGGACGGCGGTCACGGCGCTGGGATGGGTGGGGTGGGTGTCGAGGCGAACGTGGGCGTCGATGGGGGGAGGCACGTTGGGGTGTCGTCTCTTCTGCCGGTTGCCGGGCCGTCGGGTCCGGCCACCGGCGTGTGCGGCGTGCTATCGGGTTGCTCGCGCGGTGCGGCCGGTGTACGCGGCCGTCGTGGTTGGCGGGCCGGCACGGGCAGTGGGCGCCGGTCGCGGCCGCGGTGTCGGGACCGTTCCGGTGGCGTGCTGCCAGCGGGTGCGGACGGCGCCGATGCCGCCGAGGGAGCGGCAGGCGCCGACGACGAGCGGTCCAGTTCGGTGCGGGGGCCCGGGCCCAGGGGGCCCATTCCGGAGGCTCAACTCGGGCGAACCGGCCCGCGATCCGGCTCATCAGACCCTCGAAGGCCTCTTGCCAGCGGGCAGGCACTACGCTGGCGTACGATGCCGTCGCGTGATCATTGGTTGTCCACACAACTCCTAATGATCAACGGCGGCCTCACCTGCTCGGACGCCACCTGAACCAGTAGTCCATCCCTTCGACCCGGTAGCGACCGCCGGCATCGAACCGCATCTCACCCACAAGCCGCCGCGCGTCGTCTGGCGGCTGACGGTGGGGTGCAAGCAGCACCTCCAGTTCGTCGTAGCGGGCATCGATCCCGCCGTGGCCCGGGTGGCTCTCCGGCCCGAGTGTCCCTGCCTCATAACGCTCATTCCATCTGACGAAGATCGCCCACTGCTCGCGTTCCAGCCCCAGCACAGCGGCGCTCGTGGGCCAGACGCGGTACTCGTCGGCCTTGTCGCCGAAGTATTGGTCGTAGCCGTCGAAGTAATGGGGCTTGCCGTCGATGTCAGCGAGGCCGACACGAGGTCCGTCGTACCACTCCAACTCGACGTACACACGCTCGAAGCCGTCCGCGATCAACTGCGCTTCGTCCCAGGTCTCAGCCACACGCGGAGGCTACCGACGAGCGACCTTCACATCCATGATCCCGAACTACGGCTGGAGTATTAGTACTCCAGCCGTAGATCGTGATCTCGATGGTGAGGGGCGTCGAGGCGGCAGGTGTCCAGCGTGGATCATCTCGCCCGAGATCGCCCATGCCGTCGCGGGCGTCGGCTCCTTCTCCGTCTACCCGAGTTCACCGCGACGGAGGGCGTCCCTTATCTCGCTGAGCTTCGCGGTCGTTGCCGGGGGCCGCTCCTGTGCTTGTTCAGCGAGTCGGAGGGCATCGTCGATCTCGCTGAGCTTCCTGGAGGACAGGACGGCCGCCCGCTCTATCAGGTCGTCCCGGGACACGGTGGTCAGCCACGTGCACGGGGTGAAGCCTGGACGCGGGAACGCGAGCCGCAGCACGCCTTCGAGCGGCAGCCCTTCACCGGCGCCGACCGTCACTTCGATGCCCAGACCGCTGATGTCGAGGCCCGCCGGAGCGACGACCTGCATCACCTGGAACCCGGACGCGTCGTCTCCTGACAGCAGTACGACCAACCTCCGCTCGTCGAACTGGACCCACCAGACTTCGCCACGTTGCACAAGCCCTCCGATACACAGGACGGCAGGCAGACGCTGCGCGACCTGACGCGGTGTGGAGACGGGTGCGGCCACCGTTGATCATCGGTGTGTGAAGACAAACGATCATGCGGTGGCCGCAGGTCACAGCGTAGACCCTGCCTGCTGGCAGGAGGCGTTCGAGGGCCTGATGAGCCGGATAGCGGGACGCTTCACACGGGTCGAATCCCGACGCCGGGCCCGGAAGTTGGTACTCGGCCTGTTGTCGGACCTGCCGCGCAAGAACTGCTGGACCATCGCCGAGTGGGCCGGGGACAGGACCCCGGACGGCATGCAGCACCTGCTCGGGAGGGCGAAGTGGGATGCCGACCAGGTCCGCGACGAGGTGGGTGACTACGTGGTGGAGCATCTGCACGACGACGAGGCGGTGCTGGTGGTCGACGAGACCGGCGACGTGAAGAAAGGCACCGACACCGTTGGAGTCCAGCGGCAGTACACCGGCACCGCGGGGGCTCGGAGAGAATTTACCTGCGGGCTCTGGGACTTGACCTCCCAGGTCAACGCGCTGCCCGCCCGCATGTTGTTCTCCTGCGGGCCCCGGGCAGGATCGAGAACGCCCAGGTCGCCGTCTACCTGGTCTACGCCGGCCGCCGCGGGCACGCCGCAGTGGACCGGGAACTCTATGTTCCGCGTTCCTGGACCTCCGATCCCGACCGCTGCCGGGCCGCCGGCCTCGGTGACAATACGGAGTTCGCGACCAAGCCGGAGCTGGCCGCTCGCATGGTCACCCGATTCCTCGACGCCGGCCATCGGGCCGCCTAGGTCGCGGGAGACGAGGTCTACGGCGGCAACCCGAAGCTGCGCACCGCGCTGGAGGAACGCGGCACCGGCTACGTCCTCGCGGTGGCCTGCTCGCACGAAGTCACCACAGGCGCCGGGAGGTTTCGCGCCGACATGTTGGCCAGGAAGGTGCCCAAGAGGGCCTGGCAGAAGCTGTCCGCAGGGGCCGGAGCCAAGGGCCCCCGCTTCTACGACTGGGCCGTCATCGACCTCACCGATCCCCGGCCCGGGAGCCGGCAGCTGCTGATCCGCCGCAACCGCAGCACCGGCGAACGTGCCTACTACCGCTGCTACTCGCCTGCCGCAGTGCCGCTGACCACCCTGGTGCGCGTCGCTGGATCAAGGTGGCGGGTCGAGGAGTTTTTCCAGTCCGGCAAGGGCCTGGCGGCCCTGGACGAGCACCAGGTCCGC
>NZ_JBITGS010000096.1:0-8183 GCF_044457265.1 Streptomyces sp. NPDC050564
GTAGGCCGCCAGATTGCGCAGCGTCTGCTCGCCGCCCTCGATCGCGTGGTACTTCTCCACCGCCTCCTCGCGCAGTTCCTTGGTGGGGAACACCGCGCGCATCACGATCCGGGTGATCCGCGCGAAGTCGCGCCGGGTGTCCCGCGGCGTGCTGCCGTCGTGCGAGAGGCCGCTGCCGCGGCGCTGCGGCTGGTACGGTCGTGGTGCAGCGGCGTGCCGGAGCTCGGCTGCACGGTTGACCAGTTCGGTGAACCACTCCCGCTCCTCCGTCCCGGCCCGCCTGCGCCGGGGGTGGCCGTTGGGGCACGGACGAAAAGCGTTCACCTGCGGTTCTGCGAGCCCGTAGCCGTAGTGATCCCGAGTTGAAGCCGACGATTTCCCTGGCGGGCGGAGGCCGGTCCACGGGGCGATTCAGGGCGCGCGGCCGTTTTACGGAGGCCGCCTGGCAACGGTCGGTGGGCAGGCGATGTACTCACCTGTATGGCATCTACCCCAGACCTTGTCGTTCCGGACTGGCCGTACTGCGGTGGCGGCGTCACCAGCGGGGACCGCGCTGCCTGCACCGGACGCTCGGTCGAGCCGCACTCGTCCTGCCTGGCACACCTCTCCGGCCTCGACCGCGACACCCACCTCGCGAGCCTGAACGCCGGCGACGACATCGACTACCGGGGCACCAGCTTCACCGACCAACTGCTCGACCAACTACTCAACGCCCTCAAGGACCCCACCACAAACCACCCACGTCTCGGCGACGCGCGCTTCGGGTCGGCCACCTTCACCGGCACCGCCGATTTCGAGTCGGCCACTTTCACCGGTGATGCCGATTTCGAGTCGGTCACTTTCACCGGCAACGCCCGGTTCCCGTCGGCCACCTTCACCGGCAATGCCTGGTTCAACTGGGCCACCTTCAGCCGCGAGGCGCAGTTCGACTCGGTTACCTTCACCGGCACTGCCGGGTTCGAGTCAGGCACTTTCAACGGCGTCGCCCGGTTCCACTCGGCCACCTTCACCGGCGAAGCCTGGTTCCTCTTGGCCACTTTCGCCGACGCCGCCGTGTTCATGTCAGCCACCTTCACCGACGCCGGGTTCCGGGCAGCCACTTTCACCGGCGACGCCGGGTTCCACTCGGCCACCTTCACCGGCGACGCCAGGTTTCCGTCGGCCACCTTCAACGGCACCGCCCAGTTCCGGTCGGCCACTTTCACCGGCACCGCCGATTTCGGGGCGGCCGCTTTCAATGGCGTCGCCCGGTTCCACTCGGCCACCTTCACCGGCGAGGCCCGGTTCGAGTCGGCCGCCTTCACCGGCGAGGCCTGGTTCGACTCGACAACCTTCACCGGCTTCGCCTGGTTCGAGGCGACGAGCTTCACCAAAGACGTCGACTTCGGTGCGGCGATGTTCGAGCAAGCGGGAGAGTTGGGACCGCTGGTCTGCGGGAAGACGGTGTTCCTGTCGGGGGCGAGGTTCAGCGGGCCGGTGACGCTGTCGCTCGCGGCCCGGCGCCTGGAGTGTCACCGGACGCGCTGGGCATCAACCGCCACGCTGCGACTGCGCCATGCCGACGTCGACTTCGCACACGCCGTCTTCGAATACCCCCTGAGCATCGCCGCCGAGCAAGCCCCCTTTCCCAACTCCCGCGGAAATCGCGGCTCCGTCGTTCCGGAGGATCGCCTCGCCGGCACAACCCGCTCCGGAGTGCGGATCATTTCCCTGCGCGGAGTGGACGCCGCCCACCTGGTGCTCGCCGACATCGACATGACGCGGTGCCTGTTCACCGGGACCGTCCACCTCGACCAGATCCGCCTGGAAGGCAACTGCACCTTCGCCATCGTCCCGGCCCGCACGCAATGGCGGCGGCTTTGGCCTCAGCGGTTCACCCAGCGCCGAACCCTCGCCGAGGAACACCACTGGCGCTCCCGCCAGCCCACCGCCGTTGCAGGCTGGCAGCAGGCCGCCCCCGACACCGGGCACGCCGACCATGTGGGGCCCGCGCAGCTCGCCCCGGTCTACCGGGCGCTGCGCAAGGCATTCGAGGACAGCAAGAACGAGCCGGACGCGGCAGACTTCTACTACGGCGAGATGGAGATGCGCCGCCACGATCACGACCGGCCGCGCGCCGAACGGGCTCTCCTTGCCGCGTACTGGGCGCTTTCGGGATACGGACTGCGCGCCACCCGCGCCGCGGTGTGGCTGCTACTCGCGATGACCGGCACACTGTTTGCGATGATGCTCTGGGGTCTGCCCGCCGACAGCTGGAAGCCGGAGACCGTCGCCAGCGTGACCGGCCGGCAAGTTCGGCTGCCCGCCGAGAAGCCCGAACCGGTCAACCCCACCAACGCCCTCCACGAGCGCCTCTCCACCAAGCGTTTCGAGAAAGGCCTACGCGTGGTGGTCAACTCGGTGATCTTCCGGTCTTCCGACCAGGACCTCACCACCGCCGGCACCTACACCGAAATGACCTCCCGCCTGACCGAACCCGTCCTGCTCGGCCTCGCCGTCCTCGCCATCCGCGGACGCATCAAGCGCTAGGTGGAACCGACCAGCGGGAATGGCCCAGAGGACCCCCGTCAGCCACCTCATCAACCACACCGAGCCCAGCGATCACGCCTCGCCTTTCGTCACCCCAGGATCCGACTTTCGGCGGCAGCCCTCGTTCGCCCAGGGGTCGTCCATGGGCACGGCGTGGTTGGGCAGGTCCTTGAAGTCGGCGACCGCCGTGGTGCGCGGCGACTACGCGGCTTCGCCGGGTTCACCGACCCGGGCGGCAACGCGTGGACGCTGCAGGAGCGCGGTTTTTGTCTCCGTCCCTCGTGAGGTGCAGCCGCCGCACCCGGCGTCCTGGCCGTCTGCCGGCCGGCGAGATCGTTGAGGGGAGTCGTGGAGTGATCTGTGGTTCTTTCTGCATCGCCGGCGAAACGCTCCTCGGCTGCGCGCGCAGGAGCGGACGGTGCCGGAGGCTGGGGCGATGACAGAGCCTGTTCATGGACCGGATGGACCGGCCGGGACCTGGGGGAGGGGCGACGTCGTTCAGCGTGGAGCGCAATCCTGCCGACGGCGTCATTGCCATCGCCGTCACGCTCCTCGTCCTGGAGATCCGCCCGCCGCACGACACTCGCCACCTGTTGCACGGCCTCGCCGCGCTGTGGCCGTCCTACCTGGCCTACGGCTTGACCTTCATTGGCTTTGACAGTGGTTGATGGCCCCACTTGTGAGTCAGCGATGGCTCCACCGGCGTTGGCAGCAAGGTGATGTGAGGGAGTTTTGGCCCCGCTGTCCCTCTTGCGGCGCCTGGTCGCCAAGGGCGCCGTCCGGCTGGAGCTCGACCACTACCTGGAGGCCCTGCTGCGCAAGCCCGGCGCCCTGCCCGGGGCGACGGCGCTGGAACAGGCCCGCGCCGCAGGCAAGTTCACCCCTGTGCACGACGCCTGGTGGGAAGCGGTCCGCAAGGCTCACGGCGACGCCGAGGGAACCCGCGCGCTGATCGAGGTCCTGCTGCTGCACCGGCACATGACGCACGATCACGTGGTGGCCGGCATCGCTGCCGCCCTGAAGGCCGGCGCTCTGACCGCGGACGTGGTCGCGCTGGAGGCCCGCAAGGCCGCCGACGCCGACCACCCCACCGCGGACGGCCCGCCGGATGACCCGCAGCCGTCGCCGGTGGCGTCGCTGACCGCCCGGCGGCTGGCCCGGCTGCCAGCCGACACCCGGCCGCTGCCGTCGCTGGCCGCCTACGACGCGCTGCTGCGACACCACCCGCCCACCGCTCGCCAGAAGGGAGAACAGCCGTGACCGTCCAACCCCACCGCGGGCTGACCGAGCAGGCCGCCGACGCCGCCATCGACACCGCCTGTCGGATGCTGCGGCTGCCCACCATCCGCGCCCAGTTCCCCGATCTGGCCACCACGGCCGCCCGTGAGCAGATGACCTATCGCGGGTTCCTGGCCGAACTGCTGATGGCCGAGTGCGACGACCGGGCCCGCCGCCGCTCCGAGCGCCGCATCAAAGCGGCTGGCTTCCCACGCCAGAAAGCACTGCGGGACTTCCACTTCGACGCCAACTCCAGCATCGACCCGGCCACCATCCACACCCTGGCCTCCTGCGAATGGATCAAGAAGGGAGAACCACTCTGCCTGATCGGCGACTCCGGCACCGGCAAGTCCCACCTGTTGATCGCACTGGGGACCGAGGCCGCGATGGCCGGCTTCCGGGTCAAGTACGTCCTGGCCACCAAGCTCGTCAACGAACTCGTCGAAGCCGCCGACGACAAGCAGCTGACCAAGACCATCGCCCGCTACGGCCGCGTGGACCTTCTCGCGATAGACGAGCTGGGCTACATGGAACTGGACCGCCGCGGGGCCGAACTGCTGTTCCAGGTCCTGACCGAGCGGGAGGAGAAAGCCTCCGTGGCCATCGCCTCGAACGAATCGTTTGGTGGCTGGACGAAGACCTTCACCGACCCCAGGCTCTGCGCAGCGATCGTGGACCGGCTCACCTTCGGCGGCAACATCATCGAGACCGGCACCGACTCCTACCGCCTCGCCCACACCAAGAACCAGCAGGGCAGCGGCTGACCGCACACGAGAACCCGGACTACCGGCCAGGGACCGCGCCGACGCGGGCCAGCACGTCGTCGGCCAGCTCCCGCGGGCTCAGCTCGCCGTCCAGGAACACGGTGCCACTGGGCAGGGTGTCCACCGCCGCCATACACGACCCGATCTTGGACTTGCACCACCTGCGCACCCTCTCATCCTGCGCGGGATCATCCGGTGTGAAGCTCCGCCCGTCGATCCGCTTCACCAGCACATCCTCGGAGACCTTGAGGAAGAAGTGGTGAGCAGCGATCCCCGCGTCCTTCAGCGCACCGAAGATCTCCTCGACATAGGCGGGGTTGACCAGCGTCATGGGCACCAGGACGGGCCGCTGATACTCCTCGACGAGTCCCACGGCCAGGTCCGCGACCTGCCGCCTCCACAGCCGCAGATCCTGGAAATCGCCGGTTGGGACCTCCACGATCTCTCGCAGCACATAGCCGACCATCTCCGGGTCATAGACCAGCGCCTCGGGCCAGCGCGGACGTAGTTCATCCACCAGCGTGCTCTTCCCGCTGCCGAACGCGCCGTTCACCCAGACGATCACAGACATCTCCCCGTCGATGGACTACCCCACTGGGCGCAGACGTCCCCTGAACCACACTCCGCGACACGAGGGTGGGGCCAAAACACACTGACAGATCTTGCCCGAACGATCGCCAAGTGGGGCCGAAACCCACTGACCGGCGGGGCCAGCTCACGCTGTCGAAGCCACTTCATGCTGATCGGGCAGGTGTGGGTCAACCATCACCTCATGTTCGACCACATCCGCAGCGCCGACCGCGTGGTGCTCTTCCTCAGCACCGTGCTGCTGATGGACGTCGCGCTTTTGCCGTTCGCCGCCTCTGTGCTGGCGCAGGCGTTCCGGGATGGACACGGGCAGCGCACCGCGGTCGTCCTCCACGGCGCCGCCTTCGCGTTCCTGGCCGTGGTGTTCAACGTCCTGTGGGGCTACGTCCGTCGTGATCGCCGGCTGCTCACCGCCACCATCGACTCAGCCGGTGTGGCCGCCATCAGCCGGCGCTTCAGGCTCGCCCTGGTCTGGCTGGCCGCCGGGATCCTGCTCGGCGCCCTGGTTCCCGCAGCCGGCGTGGCCGTGATCGCCGTCTTCATCCTCTACTACTGGCTTCCCGTCGCGGGCGAGATCGCCGCGGCCAGGCGCCGGCGCCGGCGAGGACACCGGACGTGACCGCCGGGGGCCGGTGAAGTCGTAGGGACGAGGCAGGCGCACCAGCAGGGCAGCTGTAGGGCGCGCTGGGCTTCGCAGTGACGTTCAGGGCGCCCGCGCGGGTTGCCGGCGAGGGCGCCTTCCGTTGTCATGCCGCAGGCACAGCCCATATGACGGGGGCGCGGCCGTCGACGTCGTAGGTCACCTGGTGGGGGCGGGTGCCTTGCTCGAGGGAGAAGGTGATTTTTCCGCGCAGGCAGGAGCCGGACCCCACGGCGGCGCCGTGGGCGGGGTAGGCGGGCTGGGGCACGCCGGGTCCGCTGAGAAACTGTGCCTGAGCCCTGCACGACAGTTTGCTGAGCCCCGGGCGACCTGCCCGGGCTGCCCTATGTTGGACGCCATGAGGGTCTTGATCATCGGTGGCAGCGGGTTTCTGGGGACGGAGCTTGTGCGTCAGGCGGTTGCTGCAGGCTGGGAGACGGCCGCAACGTACTGTTCCCGCCCGGGCAGCATGCCCGGAGCCTCGTGGTACCAGCTCGACCTTCGCGCCCCCGGGCAGGTCGATGAGGTACTGGTGGCGGTTGCTCCCAGTGCCGTCATCAACGCGACGAGCGGGGGGAGCGACTGGGCGGTCACCGCCGACGGCTCGTTCCGCGTGGCGGCAGCCGCAACGAAGCGCGGTTGCCGCCTGGTCCACGTCTCCAGCGACGCAGTGTTCTCCGGTTCCCGGATCCACTACGACGAGGGCTGCCTGCCTGATCCCCTCACCCCTTATGGCGCGGCAAAAGCCACCGCCGAGACCGCTGTGCGGCTGCTGGCGCCGGCAGCCGCGGTCGCACGCACCTCGTTGATCATCGGGCACGGCGGATCCGTGCACGAGCGCATGGTCCACGCCCTGGTTGCCGGCACCCGCGACGGCGTCCTGTTCACCGACGACGTCCGCTGCCCGGTGCATGTCGCAGACCTCGCCTCCGCTTTGCGGGAACTCGCCATGTCCGACCAGGCCGGGATGTTCCACCTTGCCGGAGCGGACGCCCTCAGCCGTCACGAACTCGGCGTTCTCATCGCCCGACGCGATGGACTCGACGCAACCCGGCTGCCTACCGGGCGCCGAGCCGACACCCCCATGCACGGGGCCCTGAACGTCCGCCTCGACAGCAGCGCCACCCAGGGACGCGTGCGCACACGGCTGCGTGGAGCGCGAGAGTTCCTCCAAGGCCGGTAAGCAGCGGGGCCTGGATGCGGGTGGAGCCGGCGAGGCCGAGGGACCACGACGCCTGGGAGGTCACCGTGGTGCCGGCCGGGTCGGCGCAGAGCTTGATGTCGAGGGCGGCCCACGGTTGCGCATGGTCACCAGCATCGAGCGAAAGCCCGCGCGTTTCTGCCGCATCCCGTCCCCACGGACTCGAATGCGTTCCGGCCTGCCCCACCGGTGAGCGAAACCGTCCGTTAGCCCCGACAGTGATCAAACCTCGGGGCCCTGGCACAGGTCCCGGCACAGCTTTCGACCCGGGTGTTACGCGCTGCGCCACGCCTCGAGGCGCTGGGCGAGGGCCCGGAGGTCGACCTCCTGGGCGCGCACAGCCTGGGCGAGCTCGAACAGTTCCTCGTCCTTGGCCTGGACGGGCTGGCCGGACAGGTGCATGTACTGGTGGGTGCAGCCCCAGCCGATGACGAGGTTGTAGTCCGTGAAGGGGCGCAGCAGCAGGGAGGTGTGCAGGAAGGTGGCGGCGCGGGAGGGAACCTCTTCGTAGTAGAGGCTGCCGCGTTCGCGTTCGAACTTGTGCCGGTCGGCCATGAGACCGAGGGCGCCCCAGTCCGCGATCGGTACGTTGAGCGGGGAGATCGAAGCCTGGATCTGCAGGACCCAGCCGACGTCGACGCGGACGATCGGGCTCACCGCAGGCCTGCAGGGAAGCGGTCCATCACGCCGGGCAGGATCCGCTCGGCCTCAGCGGCGGCGCCCTCCACGAAGGCGATCCGGTCGGCCTCCTCCACGGTCACGTCGTGGACGTGTTGCTTCAGGCTCTTGCCGGTGATCGTCGCTCGCTCGCGGAGACGAGCCATCTCGGCCTCAGAGAATTCGATGTTGAGTGCTGGCATACCCCCACGGTACCCAGGTTGGTACCACCTTGGGTACCTACGGTGGCCGCAGACTGCTCAGCGTTCCGGCACACCAAAGTCCTGCCGTGCAGCAGGCCACCACGTGGCTCTTCCTCAACTCCGTGCTGCTGATGGACGGCGCTCCTGCCCTTCGCCGCATCGGTGCTGGCTCAGGCGTTGCGGGACGGACAAGGGCAGCGCACCGCTGTCGTCTTCCACGGCGCCGCCTTAGACGTCATCTCATTTGGATCGGTAGCCTGTCGGTCGTGGTTTCGATCGTAGAGCGGCTGGTGCCGGATGAGTTGTGGGAGCTGTTCCAGCGA
>NZ_JBITGS010000097.1:0-8137 GCF_044457265.1 Streptomyces sp. NPDC050564
GGCTGCACACCTACAATCACCACCGCGGACACACCGCGCTGAAAGGCCAACCACCCGCCAGCCGCGTCCCCAACCTCACAGGGCAATACAGCTAGCCGACTCGTCGCGGAATAACTCCGCCCGTGAACGAGGTCCCGTGAACGAGGTCCCCCAGAGCGCAGAGCTGATCTCGGGCACTTAGCGCTCCGCTGAGTGGGTCGTCCCCTCCAGCGACTGCGCCTGCACCGACCACGGCCTCCTCCCCCCCCCGGCTGCCACCGAGATCCTGCGTGAACGTCGTGCCGCCCTCGGCCGCACCGACCGAGGCGAGACGCCTCATAGAGGCCCGGCCAGAGACCGTCACCCGATTCATCCGCGGCCTGGAGGCGGCGCAGCGCTCCGCTGCATCGTTGACAACGGTGCGAAGTGGCGGGCCCTGCCCGCGGACCTTCCCCCGGTTTCTGTGGAATCAGGGTCCGTCAAGCCTCGCAGGTTGAGGGCGTGATGCTTGCCAGGTCACATGCCCGTGGAACCGTCGATGCGTTCGCGCAGTAGGTCGGCGTGACCGTTATGGCGAGCGTATTCCGCGATCATGTCCACCATGATCCTTCGCAGCGAGATCGGCTCGCCGGTCCTCTTGCGGATCCCTGTTTCGTCCAGCGACGCTGCGGCCGCAACGATTTGCCGTGACCGTTCGCATTCCGCCCGCCAGACGGCGAAGGTCTCGTTGACATCACCATCCAGGCGGTCGAAGTCCTGGTTGGGGTCCTCGTCTGAGTAGTAGAGCATCGGGACGTCCTCACCGGCGAACTGAATGCGGAACCACCAGCGCTCGACACCGGCCAGGTGCCGTGCCAGGCCGTGCAGAGACAGTGCGGAGGGCGGCACCGCCTGTTCGGACAGTCGCGCTGGTGGCAGACCGGAGCACTTGAGCTCGAAGGTGGCCCGGTGCCAGTCCAGGAACGCGCTCAGCGTTTCTCGCTCGCTGCCAACGGCGGGTGGGGCGGGGCGGGTGTCACCGTTCCATCGGGGTGCATAGTGCTTCGGGGCGGGCGCGCCGGTCATGGTCGGCCTTCCTGGTCGAGGTCGGGCCGAGTCTGACAGCCGCCACTGACATCGGATCCGCCCGCTGCGGGACCTTGGGTGGCATCGATGATGGGCAACAGTGTGGCGGTGGTCGGAACGCCGATCTGGCGGGGAGTTGGTCCAGCTGGTGTGGGGACGTCGGTGAGTCGCTCAAGGACCTGATCGAGGGTGGTCTGGCCCTCGTCGACGGCGGCGCGTGCGTCGTCGGTGAGCGGGATGCTGTCCAGCATTTTCTGCAAGATTCTCCTTCGCCTCCAACAGCTGGCCCTTGCTGGAGCTCTTGGGGGTGTCGAAGTCGCAACGTGCGCAGGCCATGCTTTTCCGGACTACGCAGCAGCACGATTCTGTGGAGGTCAGGGCCGGTGACTCCCTGGTGGGCGGCTCCGCTCGGGCGCCGATTACGCTTCCGACCATGTGGAGAGAAGCAGCCAGCCAGGTCTTCGGCGGGACCAAATTCCAAGATCCAGTCCAAGAGGCTGAGCTGGCTGCAGCAGAAGAACTGTTGGGGGGCCGGCTGCCCGCGGACTTGAGGAAGTTGCTCCTGGAGACCAACGGCGTGGTCGGCGACAGTGGCGTAGACACTGTGTGGTCCATTGGCCAGATCATCGAGCAGAACCTCTTCTTCCGGACCGACGCCTCCTTCGCCGGGCTGTACATGCCCTTTGGCCCCTTGCTGTTCTTCGGGGACAACGGCGGCGGCGATCAGTTCGCCTTCGTGCAGTCGCCAGAGCGCCCGGACATCTTCGTCTGGGAGCACGAGTCCGACAGCCGCAGGTGGGTGGCCGGACACCTCAAGGACTACTTGGAACGCTCGCTCCGCGAGGGCGGAGACGAGTGGTACCAGTAGCCAACCAAGCAACGCGATCAAGGTAGGCCTGAGCGGAGGCCTCTGCGCGCGATGGCGATGGGGGGCACGGATGAGCGATCATGTCGCCCATGACTTTGTCGACGTTGACCGAACCCGACGGAGCTGAGGACTTTCGGATCAAGGTGTGGTTCCGGTTCGTGCCGCGCGAAGGCTGGCTTCCTCAGGACACCGAGGGACTGTGGGCCGCCTTGCTCAGCGAGGACACCGCGCGGGTGCAGAACGTCCCGCTGCTCCAGGACGGGGTGGCCGAGGGCGATGTCGTCCGATTCACCACGGATGCCGAGGGCCGGCACTGGGCGGTGGAACGCGTAGAAGCCTCCGGCAACTGCACGATCCGTGTCCTTCCGGTGCCAACCGGACCGCTCGGCCCGAGCGTCCAGGCCGTGCACGAACGGTTGTTGCCGTTCGGGCTGGGTGGCGAGGTCTTCAGTAACGAGTTCCCGCTGGTGGCGTTCAACGTGCCGGCGAACTCGGACCTCGCAGGCATCAAGTCGCTGCTGGTTCGTGGAATGGCCGAGGGCTGGTGGCACTTTGAGACTGCGTGCGTCACCGACGATTGGAGCAATGCGTAGCGGTCCTCCTGTGCTGGGCGATGTGTTCATCAGCGCTCCCCGGGGATGATCGGCATGCCGAGGTCGACCGAGGCGCGGGGCCGGTTTCGAGCCAGCCGGTCGAGCGCGGCGAGCTTGTTGCGTGCAGCCTCGGCGCTGACTTGAAGACCTTGGACCTCGCCGAGCCAGTCGTTGGCGCGTGCTTCGTCGATGCGGTCAGTGAGGTTGCGGATGGTCTCTTCCAGACGCCGTCGCTGTGCGGGGTCGACCCGGAGCACCGGGCAACGGATGCAGGCGTGCTCATGTGCGCAGGGGGTGCCGTAGGGGTGCCCGCATGTTCCGAGCTCGACCTTGTGCAGTTCGAAGTGCTTTTGAAACTCGTCCCACTCCTCCTCGGTGGGCTCGCGGTATTCGGCAGCAGGCCGGTTTGCCCGGCGGGTGTCCAGATACGTTCGGTAAGAGCGGATCAAGTCGTCCTGGAAGACCGCGAGGTATGCCTCCGTGGTGTTCAGGCTGTGGTGACCGAGAATTAGATGATTGATTCCAAGGGGTCCTGGGCTGCGCGTTGAGGCGCTGAACAGCAAGAACGCGGTCTCCTGTTGCGGTTGTCGGCAGCAGCAGGGGATGAGCATCACCGGCAGACGGTGTATAGCCGCTTCCGGACCTGGGAGTTGGACGGGACCTGGGAGCGGCTGTCCACCGCGATCTTGGCCGAGGCCGAGGCGACCGGAGCGATCGAGTGGATCGTGGGTCTGTCGCCTGGGAGGCGGGGCTCGGCTGTGGCGTAGCGGAAGCCCGAGCGTGGGCTCGCCTGGGCCGAAGTTCCCCGCCGTACCGGCTGGGAAAACCGCTGTCGGGCAAATGGATCAAGATGATAGAACTACCGCTGTGCACAAGACTCTGGAGTTTCTCGATCTGCTGCGGCTGATCGACGAACGTGCAACCGCCTTCCGCGCCGCAATCGCCGCCGCGCCCAGCCTCGACCTGCCCGTGCCGACCTGCCCCGGGTGGACGCTGTCCGACCTGGTGCAGCACATCGGCGAGGGCCGCCGCCGCTGGGCCGCCACCGTCGCCGCCGGGCCGGACGCCACGTCCAGGACCCCGGCCCAGGGTGACGCGGTCGCACCGCAGGAGCGCGAGGCCCTGCCGGCCTGGCTGGCCGCCTCAACCGAGCTGTTGCTGGCGGCCCTGCGGGAGGCCGGTCCGGACCAGGGCTGCTTCACCGGCTGGGGTAACACGCAGACGCCGCACACCGCCGGTGGCGTCGCCCGGCACCAGGTGCAGGAGATCGCGGTGCACACCTACGACGCCCAGCTCACCGTGGGCGAGCCGGCCTCACTGCCTGTCGAGTTGGCGCTCGACGGTGTCGAGGAAACCCTGTTCATCACCTGCTTCACGACGAGCGCCTGGCCGCACAGGCCCACCGCCTTCGACTTCCACGCCACCGAGGGCCGCTCCTGGCGCCTCACGGTCGACGGCGACGGTGCACGGACCACCCGGCTGCCCGCTACCGGCGAGGACCCGGACGCGGCAGGCATCTCCATTCGCGGCACGGCCAGTGATCTGGTCCTCTACCTGTACAACCGCATTTCGGCGGACTCCCTGCAACTCGACGGGGACCCGGAGCTACTCGACCTGCTCCGCGCCTGGGAACCGGAGGACTAGACGTGACGACACGCCACCGCGCACAAACCGGCCGCTTGAATCGCGAACGGTCTCGTACCGAACGGTGGCGGTCTCACTGGATGATCGATTCCAAGGGTTGGCTGCGCGCATGAGACGAGGGAGTCCACAGTCAGGTTGTGACGCCAGACATGGACTCCCTCGCGACCGCACTCTACGTCAGGACCGACGACCTGCTGATGGATTCGCTGCAGCTCGCCCCGTGGCGGCCGGTGGTCGGCATGACGCCGCAGCTCAGCGATGCCTAACTGGTGACGCTGTCGATGATGCAGGCCATGCTCGGCTATACCTCCGAGGCCCGTTGGCTCCGGCATGGCCGGGCCCACCTGAGGCACCCGTTCCCGTACCTGCCGGAGCAGCCCGGCTACAACAAGAGGCTGCGGAAGGCGGCGGGGCTCATCCGGCACGTCATGCGCGAGTTGGCCACGGACACCGCGCTGTGGACGGACGACGTGTGGGTGGTGGACTCCACACCGGTCGAGTGCGGTCGCTCCCGGGAGACCGTCAGGCGCTCCCACCTGGCCGGATGGGCGCAGTACGGCTACTGCGCCAGCCACACGCGCTACTTCTGGGGACTTCGGCTGCACCTGCTGTGCACGCTGGGCGGGCTGCCGATCGCGTTCGCGCTGACCGGGGCGAAGGCCGACGAACGCGAGACACTCCTCGACATCTTCGCCACCGAACCCACGCTCGTCACCGACCGGCCACCTGGACAGACGCTGATCGGCGACAAGAACTACTTCGGCCGCGAGTTCGAGTCGCAGCTGGCCGACCTGAACATCGAACTGCTGCATCCGGCCCGCAAGGGCGAGGCTGAGCGGGCCGGATCACAGCTGTCCAAGCCGTTGCGGCAGGTCATCGAGTCGATCAACGAGACCTTCAAGGGCCAACTCGACCTCGAACGCCACTGCGGCCGCAGCCCCGGCGGCGTGATGGTCCGCGTGCTTCAGCGACGCGCTGACCGCCGCCATCTGGCACAACGAGCACACCGGCCAGCCCGTCATGCGGTCGCTGACTGCCTATGACCACTGACGGCTTGGAATCGATCATCTAGTGAATGCCGCCGCTGTCCGCCCAAGGACACGCCGCCGTGTCGTCGCGTAGTCCGGTCAACACGTCGGTGCTGGCACTGTTCGAAGAAGGTGTAGAGGCACCAGCCGTGGCCGAGGTCGAAGTACTGCCAGGGCTCTCCGCTGGCGGCGGCGCCGGAGGTGACCGCCTCGCGGTCGACGAGTACCTCGATAGTACGGACGTTCCTCGCAAAGTAGCCGGCGTCGTTGTAGGCCCTGGCCAGGGTGTTGGGGGTGAGCTTCGCGTAATGGGTCGTCGCTTCGGGCGTCCGGTGACCGGGCCGTTCCTGCAGTTCGAAGAGCGTCATCGGCTCCTTGGCGTTGTAGAGCTGGCTGGCGATGGTGGACGGACGACGACCCGACGCCTGACCCGCTACAGCCCGCGGACCAGCCAGTGGACGAGGAAAACTCGTGCCTGATCAGGAGCAGTTACGACACATGGCTGAAAGACATTGGACCAGCCGTGGCGACGGTGCATCTCTGAGCAAAGCGCTCCCCCGATTCGAGTACATCCGGGATCATGAAACATGCTCCCGGATGACTGGCAACTCACCGAAGACGTCGACGACTTCCTCGCCCGAGTCGGAGACTTCCTTCGCTCGCGCCCTGACCTGCACAACACACCGCTGACGGACATCGAGAAACTGCGAACACGCGGGGCGGACGCACACGGCGCCGAAGCCACCGTCTTCGGCCGGCTGGAGTCAGGGGGCGAGGTCCGCGCCATCTTTTACCGCACTCCGCGCGGATACCTGAGCGTCACCCCCCTCTCTGCCAAGCAGGCCGGCACCCTCGCCGCTCACCTGGCCGGCCTCGGCCACTCCCCCTCCGGCGTCCTCGCGGACCACGACACCGCCACGGCATTCGCCGAGACATGGCAGCGGCACACGGGCTCAGCGCCGGTACCCTTCTGGCGGACTCATCTTTACCGTCTCGGCACGCTCACCCCACCGCAGCCGCGCCCAGAGGGCCAGGGTCGCATCGCGGGCGGGAAGGACCATGAGCAAGTCGTGTGCTGGTGCCGTGAGTTCTGCGTCGACGTCGGGGAGCAGTCCTCCATCGACTTGATCGACGCCGGCTCCTGGGCCCGCTCGCGTTTCGGCGACAGACACTTCACGTTCTGGGAGACTCCGGACGGCACTTCCGTCTCCATGGCGGCCGCGACCTCGATCGTCGCCGGCATGATCCGGGTGGACCCCGTCTACACCCCGGCCCACCTCCGGGGCCGCGGCTACGCGGGCGCCGTGACGGTCGAGGTGAGCAGGGCCGCTCTGACAGCGGGCGCGACGGACGTCGTCCTGTTCACGGACCCGAACAACCCCACCAGCAACGCCCTATACCAACGCATCGGATACGTCCGCGTCGCCGACTTCACCGGCTACAAGTTCTCCTGCAGCGCACCAGAAGCCGGGTAGACAAGACCGACGCAAAACACACCTGCCACCAGGAAGCTGACCCGCCGACACCGCCCTACCGGGGGTAGCAGGGGGGGGAAGAAGAACACCTGCTTAGCCCGCCGTCTCCTCACCGACCTGACACTCCGCGACCTCCGATGCGGATGCCGTGCCGGAACGCTTCTCGGCAGCTGCACGCAGACTCCGTACCTGCGGTGACAACAGGGCCGCCGTGGTGGCCAGGACCACCAAGACCGCGCAGCCGGCCAGGGCTTGGCTGGTGCCCACGGCAGCGGCGATGGGTCCGGCGACGAGGAGTCCGAGCGGAGCGAAGGCCAGGGAGCCGAACCAGTCATAGGAGCTGACGCGGGACAGAACCTGTTCCGGGACCTCCCGCTGGATCGTGGTTGCCCACAGCACGCCGAAGACGTCCCCTGCGATACCGGCGCCGAACGTGGCTGCGGCGATCAGCCATACCGGGGCGTCGGCGCTGAGCAGAGCGATCGGCACGGCGGCCGGAAACGTACACAGCACGGCCACCAGAATGGGACGGTTCACCCGCACACGGGCGGCAATTCCAGCGCCCGCGATGGTGCCCACGGCCTGCGCGGCCACGATGACCGACCACGCCCGCGCTCCGCCCAGGTGCTGCTCGGCCGTCAGCGGGCCCAGGACACCGAGGTTGGCGTTGAGCGCGGCGACCACGACCGCGTACTGCGCGACGACAACCCACAGCCACTGCCGGGAAGTGAATTCCTGCCAGCCCTCTCGCAGATCGGCCCAACCCGACGATCTCTTGCGCGGCCTCGCGGCCACCCGCAGCCGAGCAGTCAGTGCCGCACTGGCGACAAAGGACGCCGCGTTGAGCGCAAGTGCCCAGCCGGCCCCGACCAGCGCCACGGTCACCCCGGACAGCGCCAGGCCCAGCAGCAAAAAGCTGTTAGTGCCCATCCGCAACAGCCCATTGGCCTGCTGCAAGCGGTCTGCAGGCACGACCAACGGCAGCAGGCCGTCCATCGCCGGCGAGAACAGGGCTGTCGCCGTTCCGGCCGCCACGGCCAACAGGCACAGTGCCACCAGTGGTGCATGACCGGTCAACACCATCGCGGCCAGCCCCGAATACGCCGCAGCCCCCAGCACGTCGGCAAGGACCATCAGCCTCGACCGCGACATTCGGTCCGCAATCACTCCGCCCATCAGGATGAGCACCAACTGCGGCAACGCCTGACAGGCCAGCACCACCGACAACTTGCCCGCACTGGCCCCCGGCAGAGCAAGCACCGCGAACGCCAGCGCCACCCGGGCGAAGCCGTTGCCCAACACGGAAATGGCCCGTGCGCAAAGGAGCAGGACGAACTGCTGGTCGCGCCACAACGGCGACCCATCCGATGAGACCGTCACGGCCAGGCACCCTAGGTCGTGTCTTCAATTGATCTTGAGTAGTGGATCATGGTCGGGTGATACGTCGCCATGAACTGTCCGATGAGGAGTGGGAGTTCCTCCGTC
>NZ_JBITGS010000098.1:0-7706 GCF_044457265.1 Streptomyces sp. NPDC050564
GGCGGCCCGACACCATCACACTACCCCCCGCCCGGGGGGGGGGGGGGGGGTGGGGGGGGCGGGGGGGGGGGGGGGGGCGGGGGGGGGGGGGGGGCCCCCCCCCCCCACGGCTTGGCACCGCACGATGGCCAAGGCAAGACAACATCCGGGCCACCGAGCGGGGGGTCTATGCGGCCGCCAGTTCTTTCAGCAGCTCCTCGAGGCTGACGACGCGGAAGCTGGACAGGCGTCGCACCATCTGCGAAGCGAGGAACGTCTCAAGGTTCGGATGCCCGTAAGGCAGAGCGTGGTCCGGCCGCGCGACGACGTGTACGCCCGAGCTGTTGCGGCCGTAGAGAACGCCGCCCACGCCGTACAGCGGGGCGCTGTGGGCGAGGAAGACGATCGGGTCACCGGCCAGGTGCGGGCACAGCTGTGCGGCGGCCGGTGCGTGCTGCGCGCACACCGGCGGCTGATTCGTCAGGATCTGCGCCTGGGTTGGGTCCTGGTTCCCGCGGCCGGCCAGGAAGATGTAGCCCAGGCGCGTCCGGGCCTGCCGCGTGCACACCTGACACCGCAGATGCTGCATGGTCACCATCTGCCGGTGCGGGTGCATCATCTTCCACTGAGGTTCGCCCGTCGGCATCCTGTTCTCATCGGCCGGGTTGAACGCGCAGCGCGCCCACAGCACGCCCCGCATGTCCCGGTCCCGCTGGGGGTTCTCGTCCGCGTAGTAGAGCCGGTGCCGACCGGGCGCGAACTCCAGGATGCGCAGGTTGTCCGGCGCCGCCTCCTCGCCCTTCCGCTGGACTACATACGGGATCAGGGGCGAGCGATCTGTGGTGGCACGCACGAAATGATTCGTCCCTCTTGGCCGGACGGGCGGGAGGTACGGGAGCAGTGGACCGAGCATTAGACCGCCTCCTTGAGGCACTTGATCGCACCGAGGCGCTCATACAGCTCGTTGGCGAACCAGGCCAGTCGGCGCAGGTGGCCAACGGCTTTCAGGTGGTCGCCCGGCATGTCCTCGGCACGTACCTGGCGGGCCTTCTGAATCAACTGTCCCGCCTCGGGATCTTTCTGGTCGGCCTCGGCCGCGACAGCGATGGCAACCAGTTGCATGAGGTGGCCGCGGAGCCGTTGGGCGTTGTCGTCGACGTCCTCCTGGGCCGGAGCGATGTCGTCGAGCACCGCGCCGACATCGTCGAGGAGGGCCTCGCCGTCGAACGGCTCCCACCCCCGAACCTTGGCCAGGACCGTTTCTAACGCGGTGTGATCTAACGGGGGAGTCCACGCGGCTACGGGTGGGGCGGCTATCACGACTGCCCCCTGTTCGGACCGAGGAGCTGGCACCAGGTGGTACCGCCGGCGTTGCTGGTTCCCCACGTTCCGCCGTTCTCTGTCACCAAGGCATCGACAAGCAGGAGACCTCGCCCCGACTCTGCTCGGTCGTCAACGTTCTTGGGCTCAGCGTTGCCGGGCTGGCCATCGCTGACGACGATTCGCACGGAGCCATCCCGTACGACAACGGTGAGGCTGATTTCCGTAGCTCCGCTGTGAAGCAGCGCGTTGGTCAGCAGTTCCGAGATGATCAGCGTGACGTCGTCCGTCATGGGCTCAAGTCCGCAGTAGCGAAGGCGTGCGGCCGCGATGCGGCGTGCAGAGCCGACCCGGCAACGGTCCTCTCGGCTGGGCGGCGTATCACCACGGCGGGGAGCGACTTCGAAGCTCATCCTCATGACGTCTCCGTCGCGAGGCGCTCGTACGGCTGTCGTTGTCATCACGTCCTCGGTGTCCTCTCGGCCCCGGTTCCGGGCTCGTACTGAACGGCTGCGCCATTTGCCGGTTCGGCAGCTCACGCCCAGTCAACGAGGCCCCAACGGAAGGGAACAGGAAGAGTTCCGGTTTCGTGCACTCCACTCAGGCGGAAGACTTTACGTTCGCATTACCCAAGGCCTAGGCTGCACGGTAACGACGGGACTACCGTCGACACATGGGAGCGAATGTCATCCTCCAGATCCGGATGGAGGCGCTCGGCCTGACCCAGGACGAATTAGCAGGTCAGCTCAACAATGCGCTGCTGCAGATCACGGGCCGGCCAGGGGAAATATCCTCACGCACCATCCGGAACCTGCTCAGCGGCAGGCACCAACGTCCAATCGGGCGCACCTGCGTAGCCCTGGAGCGCGTATTCGGCTGCCCAGTAGAGCAATTAGGGTTCAGCGCACCCAGCTCCATGCAACGCCTCCCGGAGGACCCAGTGCGGCGCCGCGCCTTCATCGCTTCAACCACCGGAACAGCCGCCGCCGCAATGCCGATCGCCCGGCAGCGCCGATCGGTCGGCATGTCCGACGTGGCGCGTGCCGCAGCCGCGATGAACGAACTCGTCGAAGCAGACGATCACCAGGGCGGACACGCAAGCCTCGCCGCCGCAGCCCTCCAAGGCCGAACCGGCGTGTTGGAGCTACAGCAACGAAACGCCAGTGAGCGTGTCCGTCGCGCGCTGTACGCGCTCGCAGCGGAGTACACCACCATCGCGGCCTGGTCGTGCATCGACCTGCGCGAGCTCGACCGAGCACAGACCTACCTCCACGAGTCCACGACCTTCGCCGGCTTGTCGCAGGACCCGGCGACGGGAATGCGCGTCTGGGTCAACATGGCCATGCTCGCCTACCAGCGCAGGAACTGGACGGAGCACCTTGCAGCCGCACAAGCCGCGGAGGCAACTCCAGCCTCCCGTCGAGACCCCTTCTTCGGCTCCATGGGGCGTGTTCGCGTAGCCCTGGCTCACGCAACCCTCGGCGACAGCAGGGCGGCAGAGCGGTCCCTCAGCGCTGCGCAGTCCACTCTCCGAAAGGCCGAGGACGGGGACCACCCGCGGTGGACGGCGTTTTACGGACCGGCCGAACTCGACCACCTCGCGGCGATCATCCTCAACCACAGCGGCAGACACGCCCACGCCGAGGCAGCGGCACACCAGGCGCTGGCCAGAATCCCCCATGCGTTCCGCCGTAATCGTGCTCTCGCAACCTGCCAGCTCGCACTCGCCCAACTCCGCCAGGACGAGCCTGAACAGGCCACACAGGCAGCCGCCAGCGTTTTCGCCATCATGGACGGCTCTCCGCTCCCTGGACGGATGCGTACCTTGATCGGAGACTTTCACCGGGACCTGTTCAGGCTGGCGCCGTCCACGACGTACGCCCGAGACTGGGCAGACCGAATGCGAGATGAATGGAGTCGAGCGTGACCAGCGTGATCAACCTGCGGCACTACCATCGTGAGGAACTCCCGGACGGATTCAAGGAGTTGCTGGTCAGGGTGCACGCTGACGCGTACGCCGACGCCATGGACATGGAGTTCAACCAGCGCTTTCCCTGGTTCGTCGACCATTGGTCAGGCATGGTCGGCTTCACCTGCGTTGTCAGCTATGACGACGGGGAAGAGCCGACTGGCTTCGCTTACGGCGCCCCTCTTCAGCCCGGCCGCGAATGGTGGCGATCCACCGACTACGAACCGAACAACGGCTACGCCGCGACCTTCGCTGTCTCGGAAGTCCTGGTGCGCCCGGGGTGGCGGAAGCAAGGCATAGCTCAGCAACTGCACGACGCACTCCTCTCCGAGCGCCCCGAAGACCTTGCGGTGCTGCTGGTCGACGTCACCCACCCGAAGGTTCAGGACCTGTACCAGTCCTGGGGCTACCACAAGGTTGGTGAGCAACGGCCATTCGCTGACTCTCCTTTGTACTCGGTCATGGTCAAGGGCCTGCACTGACCGGCGGTCGCTCCAGCACCGGTCAGCCGCCCATTTGTGAGCCGCCGGGGTCAGCGGCAGGGGGCAGCTGGCCGACGGGAACGAGACCTACTGCGGCGCCGCCATCGACCTCGTCCGCGATCGGGGCCACCGCCGTCGCCCACCCTCATGGGCAAGGCGGGTGAACGAGACGGGGTGGTCGCCCGGGTGAGGGCTGCGGCGGCTTACGCCGGGCGCGGCCGTGCCTGCACAGCGGAGGCGACCATCGGCCCGGCCTTGGCAGGCCTGCGGGCTTGGGGTGTTCAGGAGGTGACGGCCTGTGCCTCGCCGACGGCGATGGTCTGATCGCTGGTGCGGGTCTCGGTCCACTGCCCGTTGTCGGCGCCAGCGCCCTGGACCTGCCAGGTGATGGTCCAGGTGGAAGTCGCGGTCACGGTGTAGCGGCGCCCGGCCTGGTCGGCGGAGGTACGGACATAACGGTGACCGCAGGGGGGGATTGCGCGTTGCCCATCGATGCTTGGTACCGGGAGCCGGGGCCGTGGCAGACCACGGGGGCCTGGCCGTCGCCCATGTTCCAGCTGATCGAGGACACCTTGGCCGTGGCGGTGACCGCGACAGCGCCCGCCGTGGCAGTGGCGGTGGCCGGCCCATACGTCGTCGCAACGGCGGCGGTGGCGGCGGCGCGGCCTGCTGGGTCGCGGGGCTGCGGCGCGCCGCCACGGCGATGTGTGTCAGCCGCTGGACTGGATACCGGAGGTCTACCACCCGGTGGGAAGCGGCGAGGCCGTCATCCCGGATGCGGTGTGGTCTTCGGCGGCCGCCGTGCCCGAAACTCCGGCCACTCGCAGGCAACCTGCACTGACATGGTGGCGGCAGGAAGCGGGGCGCCCATGCCTAAGACGTGGTCGTTGCACTCTGCCGTCAACACGGCCGGCAATGGCGGAGTATTGGAGCTCGCGTTCGGCCTCTGCGGTCAGGGCCCTTAAAAGCCACCGTTTCGCCTGGCGGTGGCGGTGGGAAAACCGGGTGAGTAGGTCTGCGTGACAAGTCACCCGCATCTGCACCGTCTCCCGTCGGACGTCACCCGTGCAATCAGAAGCGGACTGAGGAGGCGTTCAGCGTGGAGGGGATGCTGTTCGCGGCCCATCGGTCCGAGCGGAGACCCGCCGACCGCTTGCGGTTGGGTTCGCGCGGACGTTGCGTTGACGCCTCGACTACTCGTCGGTCTGGTCGTGGAGCGGGCCGTGCGTGGGACCGGTGCAGCGGCCCTGCCCTCCGGCAGGCCTGGAACGAGGTGCCAACTTGCCCCCAGAGGACGGCGGCAGTGCCTGGGCAGGTTCTGGCCGGGGTGTTGCTACACGATGCCTGTGCTGCGGGCGGCGGTGAGCCATGCGGGGAATTCCTGCAGCAGCCGGTCGAAGAGGAGGTCGTCGCTGACGGTCAGCGGGGTGCGTCCGGCGTGGAAGAAGCCGGCGTTGTCGACGACGCGGCGGTCGGGGACGGCGAGGGTGTCGAGCTTGCGCAGGAACGCGAACTCGTTGTCGGCGGGGTCGCCGAAGCCGATGAACTGCCAGAACAACGGCAGGCGGGCGGCTTTGCAGAGGTAGCGTTCGGCGGCGGGCCTGCTGGTGGGGCCTCCGTCCGTCTGGAAGATCACCAGGGCGGGGGAGTCGCTGGCGGAGTCGAGGTAGTGGTCGATGACCTCGTCCATCGCCCAGTGATAGTTGGTGCGCCCCATGTGCCCGAGGTTCTGGTGCAGTTTGTTGATGCGGCCGCGGTGCCCGCCGAGATTGAGGTCGGTGGAGCCGTCGACGTCGGTGGAGAAGAAGACCACCGGGACGGTCCCGTCGTCGTCCAGGTGGGCGGACAGCGTCAGTACCTGCTCCGCGAGGTGCTGCATGGTGCCGTTCGCATAGTAGGGCCGCATGTAGCGTGAGCGGTCCAGAACGAGATACACCGCGGCCCGTACCCCTTCCAGTCCGTGGTTGCGGACGCTGGTGCCCGCCGTCTTGTAGAGGCTGACCAGGTCCGGGGCTCGTTCCAGCACCTTGGACAGACCGATGGCGGAGGAGTGCTCACCGCGGTTCGTCTCGATCACCCCTACACAGTGCTCTCAAGGCGCAGCCGGGATCCCGGCTTTGCCGACTTCGCTTGCATCTCGGCACTTTCTGATACCGGCGAGCTGGCAGCGTCGGTTGAGCAAGCAGCGGGTGCAGTGCAGCTCTCTCGCACGGCTCGACCTGCGCGGGCGGCTCGTAGCCGCCGTACCGTTTCGGCGCATCCGCGGGGAAGCCGGTGCGACGCGGAGTTCGGCATCTGCCGAGTGCCGGGTGCGCGGGTGTTGGACGTCGCCCGGGCCCCGGCCGCGATGCCGCCCGGCAATCCCCAATGCCGGCTTGTCGCCCAAGGGGCTGCGACCAGCCGTGCGCGCCAGGAATCGTGTGGCTGCCGCGTCCGGCCCGCACTACGGTGCATGGCATGCTGATCAGCGTAATCGTGCGGACCTACACCGGGGAGATCCTGGTGACCTGCACCCACCCGGCGATCGGCTCCATGTGCCGACGAGCCGCGACCTTGGCATTGCCCATGCTCGGCCACGTCGACCCGTATGACGACACCTGGTTCAACAAGTCACAGAGGCGGCTCGTGCTGCCGGAGTTGAATAGCCTGACAGACAGCGCTTCGGCACCGGAAGCCGCGGCCGCAGCCGAAGTGCTCGCCTTGGCCGAGATGCTGGAACGCAAGCCGCATCGCTACCTCATCTTTGTCGGTGACTGACAGCCACTTCTGCACGCTGGCTCACCCTCGAAGCCGGCCAAGCCTGCACCGCCGAGGAGCCCGTACCTGCGCCACAGTCCAGGCTCCGTGAGAGGCGAACGGTCATGTGGCGGGCTGAACGAGACGAAGAGCAAGGGAGCGCAATTCACTACCCCGCCTGGCAATCCGCCGTCCATGTGGGCCTGTTTCTCGTTCTTGGCTTCAGTCCGCCGGCGCCGTGAGTGCGGGCGATACGGGAGGGGGATGGAGTGACGCATCAGTCGGACATTCGGGGATGCTAAGCGATCGATTATAGAATATGTGCACTTTATCTGAATCGATGAAAGTACTTCGAACCGTGGCTCCTTCGCGGTAAAGATGCAGGTCGCAAAGCCTGCTCCCCGCACGCGCGGGGATGGTCCCCGCGAGTCCAGAAACCTCTTGTCCTCGGTGAACTGCTCCCCGCACGCGCGGGGATGGTCCCCGCTAGGTTTTCCACATGCCCCGAGCGAAGCGCTGCTCCCCGCACGCGCGGGGATGGTCCCGTGCAGGCCATCGAGTCCGGCCGGCCCGGGGTCTGCTCCCCGCACGCGCGGGGATGGTCCCCACAGTCATCCCTACCGACCCGTTGTTCGGAGCTGCTCCCCGCACGCGCGGGGATGGTCCCGAGAATTGTCGTACGCGACTGTCGGCAACGACTGAATTTGGGCTCTTCCAAGATTTCCGTGAAGCCGGTCATGAGGCTGTTGCGGCCGTGACTCTGTGTTGTCGACGGTCTGCGGCCACGAGGAGGACGCGCTTGCGGAGCAGGGGGGTGGCCGGCACGGCCCGCCATCTGCCGCTTCAGCATCTTGATGTCCGTGACGCGGCCCTCGACGCAGCCGGAACTCCAGTCTGTGCTCAGCCCGAGGGCAACCGCGTCGAAATCGGTCATGAGCCCGTCGGCGAAGGCGCGGAGGCCGTGGCTCTGGTCCGCATGGGCCGCGGTGATCCAGGCGGGCAGCCGGTCCGCGCTGCGGATGGCCATCATGGCGGCGAAGGACCGGACGTGTCCGGTGGTGGCCTCCAACTCGGGGCAGCGGGCCAGGATCGCCTTGAGTTTCTGCCGGTCGTCGTCACTCACGTGGTCGGGATTGCGGGTGATCCAGCCGGTCACCTTGCGCACCCCCGGCGGGCGTGGTGGCGGTGTGGTGTCGGCCGGCAGACGGCGGAAGCGTTGG
>NZ_JBITGS010000099.1:0-6978 GCF_044457265.1 Streptomyces sp. NPDC050564
TGCACGGTGCGCGTCTTGACTGGACGGCCATCCATCCCACCGGCCGGCAGATCGACCTGCCCGGCTACGCCTTCCAGCACACCCCCTACTGGCTGGAAGCCCCGGTGAACGCGGGCAACCCGGCCGCGCTCGGCCTGATGGACAGCGAGCACCCCTTCTTCGGTGCGGTCACGAGTCTCGCCGACGGTGGCACGCTGCTCAGCGGGCGTCTCTCCCTGCACACCCACCCCTGGCTCGCCGACCACGAGATCCAAGGACAGATCATCGTCCCCGGCGCGGCATTGGTGGAGATGGTCGCCGAGGCCGGGGCCCGGGTCGTCGCCGGCCGGGTCGAGGAGCTCACACTCCAGGCCCCGATGGTGCTGTCGGCAGCGGGTGGCCTGCGGTTGCAGGTGGCGGTCGGCGCGGTCGACGAGACCGGGCAGCGGCACCAGGTGCGGGTCTCCTCGCAGTCCGAGGACGCGGAGGACTGGGTCACGCATGCCGACGGTTGGCTGAGCGCAGCTGAAACGCAGGACGGCGCAGGCGAGTTGACGGTGTGGCCGCCGGAGGGCGCCGAGGCCGTCGAGCTCACCGACTTCTACCTCGGCCTGGCCGACACCGGTTACGCCTATGGGCCCGCCTTCCAGGGGGTTCGGGCGCTGTGGCGGCTGGGTGAGGAGTCGTACGCCGAGGTCGTCCTGCCCGAGGAGCAGCACGCCGACGCCCAGCGCTTCGGCATCCACCCCGCACTCCTGGACGCCGCCCTGCACCCCCTCGCCCACGAGGCCGTGTCGTCCGGCGATGGTCTCCAGTTGCCGTTCTCGTGGAGCGACGTGGTGGTGCACGCCACCGGGGCCACCCGGCTGCGGGTCCGCTGGAGCGCCGACGGGCGGATGACGGCCGTGGACTCCGAAGGGCACCTCGTGCTTGAGGTCGGCTCCCTCGCGCTTCGCCCGGCGACCGTCACTCAGGTGACGACGAACGGCGAGCTTCTCCAGGTCGACTGGGTGCCACTAGCGGTCGCCGAGACAGTCGCGGCGGCCGAGGTCGCCGAAGTGGGCGGCCTGGACGACCTGTTGGAGCTGGCGGAGGCGGGTCGGGTGCCCGACCGGGTGGTGGTGTCGGTGGCATCCCGTGACGGTGAAGCCGCTCCGGTCGCCGCTCACCGGATCGCCGCCGACGTACTCACCCTCGCCCAGCACTGGGTCTCCGACGAACGGTTCGCGGATGCACGACTGATCGTGGTGACGCACGGGGCCGTGTCCGTCCACGGCAACGACTCGTCCGCCGATCTCGGCGCCGCCACCGCCTGGGGCCTTGTCCGCACCGCCCAGTCCGAACACCCCGGACGGTTCACCCTGCTCGACCTCGAATCTCCCTACGCCATCCCGAAGACGGCACTCACCGGCGAGGACGACCAACTGGTCGTCCGTGACGGCCAGGTCCTCACACCACGCCTGGTGCCGCTGGCGGCACCGGCCCTCTCCGCATCCGGCATACAGGAACAGTCGCCGTTGGATGGGGAAGGCACGGTTCTGATCACCGGGGCCTCTGGCACGTTGGGCACTTTGGTGGCCCGGCATTTGGTCCGCGAGCACGGGATCCGGCATCTGCTGTTGCTCTCCCGCCGCGGCCTGGATGCTCCTGGTTCTGCCGAATTGGCTGCGGAGCTCGGCGAGTTGGGCGCCACAGTCACTCATGCTGCGTGTGATGCGGCCGATGCCCAGGCTCTGGCCGGCGTGTTGTCCGGTATTCCTGCGGAGCGTCCGTTGACCGCGGTGATCCATGCTGCCGGTGTTCTGGACGATGGTCTGCTGGAGTCGCAGTCCCTCGATCGTCTGGTTCCGGTGCTACGGCCGAAGGTGGACGCGGCCTGGAATCTGCACGAGCAGACGCGGGATCTGCCGCTGGCTGCGTTTGTGGTGTTCTCTTCGATTGCCGGTGTGATCGGTAATGCCGGGCAGAGCAATTACGCGGCTGCCAACACCTTCCTCGACGCACTGGCCGCGCACCGCCACGCGCAGGGGCTGCCCGCGCACTCCCTTGCCTGGGGACTGTGGGACCAGGCCAGCACGATCTCGGGAGAGCTCAACGACGCGGATCGGGCACGCCTGGCCCGCTCCGGTATCAAGGCCCTGCCCACCGCCGCCGGTCTGGCACTGCTGGACAGCGCCCTACGCACCGATGACGCCTTGCTCGTCGCGGCGGCTCTCGACCGCGCGTCCCTGCGCGCCGCCGACTCCGACTCGACGCCCTCGCTCATGCGCACCCTCGTGCCCCGTCGGCGACGCACCGCCGCCACCGCCACGGCACAGGCGCAGGGCGCGAACTGGGCTGAGACGGTACGGGCGATGGGGGAGCGGGAAAGGGAGAACGCTGTCCTGGACCTCGTGCTCTCCACAGTGGCCGCCGTGCTCGGACACGCGACGGCACAGGCCGGCCAGGCGGACCGGGCGTTCAAGGAGCTCGGCTTCGACTCGCTGACCGCAGTCGAGCTGCGCAACCGGCTCAACTCCGCCACCGGCCTGCGTCTCTCGGCGGCGCTCGTCTTCGACCACCCGAGCCCCCGGGCCATCACCGAGCACCTCACCGCCCAACTGGCACCGGAGGAGAAGCAGGTCGACGCGCAGACGGTCGCGGCCGAGTTCGACCGCGTGATGTCCCAGTTCGCGCAGGCGTCGTTCGACGACGAGGAACGGGCCTGGCTTTCCCGACGCGTACAGGAACTCGCGGTGAAGATCGGCGGCGACACGGGAGGCGACGCGTCCGCGCCGGGCGCGGGCACCGGGCTCTCCGAAGCGGCGTCGGACGAAGAGATCTTCGCCTTCATCGACAACGAGCTCTGAGGCACGCACAGGCTGCTGCGCAGCCCGAGCTCCGAGACATACCACCGAACTTGGCGTCAGCCACTCCGAAAGGCATGCCTTCATGGCGAACGAGGACAAGGTCCGCGAATATCTCCGGCGCGTCACGAACGACCTGGCCGAGACCCGTCAGCGCATCCGTGACATGGAAGCGAGGGAACACGAGCCGATCGCCGTGGTGGGCATGGCGTGCCACTACCCGGGTGAGGTGTCGAGCGCGGCCGAGCTGTGGGACCTGGTGGCTGGTGGCGTGGATGCCATCGGTGACTTCCCCACCGACCGCGGCTGGGACGTGGAGTCCCTCTATGATCCCGACCCGGAGACCGTGGGGACGTCGTACACCAAGTCGGGCGGGTTCCTCTACGAAGCGGCCCAGTTCGACGCCGAGTTCTTCGGCCTCAGCCCCCGCGAGGCCCTCGCCACGGATCCGCAGCAGCGGCTGCTCCTGCAGACGGCGTGGGAGACCTTCGAGCACGCCGGCATCGACCCGACGACCCTGCGCGGCTCACGCACCGGTGTGTACACGGGCGTCATGTACGCGGACTACGGAACGCGGCTGCGGAAGGCCCCCGGGGAACTGGAGGGATACCTGGTCACGGGCAGCACGTCGAGCGTGGCGTCGGGGCGGTTGTCGTACTCCTTCGGTCTTGAGGGGCCGGCGCTGACGGTGGACACGGCTTGTTCGTCGTCGCTGGTGGCTTTGCATCTGGCGGTGCAGTCGCTGCGCCGGGGTGAGTGCGACATGGCCCTCGCGGGCGGTGTGACGGTGATGGCCCGACCCAACACCTTCATCGAGTTCTCCCGCCAGCGCGGCCTGTCCGCCGACGGGCGCTGCAAGTCGTTCGCGGCGTCGGCGGACGGGACCGGCTGGGCCGAGGGTGTCGGGCTGCTGCTGGTGGAGCGGTTGTCCGAGGCGCGCCGCCGCGGGCACCGGGTGCTGGCTGTCGTGCGCGGTACTGCCGTCAACCAGGACGGTGCCTCCAACGGGCTGACCGCCCCCAACGGGCCCGCGCAGGAACGTGTCATCAACAGCGCGCTGACCGACGCCGGACTGACCACCACGGAAATCGACGCGGTCGAAGCACACGGCACCGGTACGCGTCTTGGTGACCCGATCGAGGCGCAGGCGCTGCTGGCCACCTACGGCAAGGACCGCCCCGACGACCAGCCGCTCTGGCTCGGCTCCCTCAAGTCCAACATCGGCCACAGTCAGGCTGCTGCCGGTGTCGGCGGGATCATCAAGATGGTGCAGGCCATGCGGCACGGCACCCTGCCCAAGACCCTCCACGTCGACGCGCCCAGCCCGCACATCGACTGGGAATCCGGCGCCGTACGCCTGCTCACCCAGCCCCAGGAGTGGAAGGACACCGGACGCCCCCGCCGCGCCGCCGTCTCCTCCTTCGGCGTCAGCGGCACCAACGCCCACGTCATCCTGGAGGAAGCCCCCGCCCAGGAGACTTCCCCTCATGACGCCCCCGCCCAGGACACCCCGGGCGAAGCCGCCGAGTCCCCGGAAACGACCTTCGTCCCCTGGGTCCTGTCGGCCCGCTCGGCCGAGGCGCTCCGTGCCCAGGCCCGGCAGCTGCACGACTTCATGGCGGCCGACGGCCGGCCGGGCCTCGCGGACGTGGGGCTTTCTCTGGCCACCACCCGCACCGTGTTCGAGCACCGAGCGGTGGTCGTGGCCGCACACGCCGACGCGTTCCTGGGTGCCCTCGACAGCCTGGCCGCCGGTGAGGCACCGGGACCCGGCGCCGAGGTCGCGCAGGGAACGGCCGGTGGCGAGGTGCGCCCCGTCTTCGTGTTCCCGGGGCAGGGCTCCCAGTGGGAGGGCATGGCGGTCGACCTCCTCGACACGTCGCCGGTCTTCCGGGAGCGCATCCACGCGTGCGCCGACGCCCTCGCACCGTACGTGGACTGGTCGTTGACCGACGTGCTGCGCGGCGTGCCCGGGGCACCGTCCCTGGAGCGGGTCGACGTGGTGCAGCCTGTGCTGTGGGCGGTCATGGTCTCGCTGGCCGCACTCTGGCAGTCGTACGGCGTCACGCCCGCCGCCGTGGTCGGCCACTCGCAAGGTGAGATCGCGGCCGCCGCGGTCGCCGGTGCCCTGTCCCTCGAGGACGCGGCCAAGGTCGTCGCGCTGCGCTCGCAGGCCCTGAAGGCCATCGCGGGCCAAGGCGGCATGGTGTCGGTGCCGCTGCCCGAGCAGGAGGTACGCGACCGGCTGCGCGAAAGCTGGGGTGAGCGCGTCGTCGTCGCCGCCGTCAACGGGCCCGGCGCGACCGTCGTGTCCGGCGACACCGAGGCCCTCGACGAGCTGATGGCCGCGTATGACGCGGACGGGGTGCAGGCGCGCCGGATCCCCGTCGACTACGCCTCCCACTCTCCCCACGTCGAAGCACTTCACGACGAGCTTCTGCGGTTGCTCGACGGCATCGAGCCGCGCAGTTGCGACATCGCCTTCCACTCGACACTGACCGGCGAACGCCTCGCCGACACCGCTGTCCTGGACGCCGAGTACTGGTACCAGAATCTCCGCCACACCGTCCGCTTCGCGCCCGTCGTGCAGGACCTCATCGAGCAGGGGCACACCCTGTTCGTCGAGTCCAGCGCGCACCCCGTGCTCGCGGTCGGCATCCAGGACGCGCTGTCCGCCGCGGGCCGCGACGGCACGGTCACCGGCACCCTGCGCCGCGGCCAGGGCGGACCGCAGCGCTGGCTCACCTCCCTCGGCACGGCCCACGTCGGGGGCGCTGCCGTGGACTGGGGCTCGCTGTTTCCGTCCGGTCGCCCGGTGGAGCTGCCGGGCTACGCCTTCCAGCGCACCGCCTACTGGCTGCAGGCGCCGACGGGTTCGGGCGACGCCACCGCATTCGGACTGCAGGACGGCGAACACCCTTTCCTCAGTGCCGTCATCGGCCTGGGAGAGACCGACGGCCTGCTGTTCACCGGCCGTCTCACCCTCGGTGCCCACCCCTGGCTGGCCGACCACGCCGTACGCGACCACGTCCTCGTACCCGGCGCCGCGCTGGTGGACATGGCCGCCGAGGCCGGGGCACGAATCGGTGCGGGACGGGTGGACGACCTCACGCTTCAGGCGCCGCTGGTCCTTCCGGCCTCGGGCGGACTTCGCCTCCAGGTGGCCGTCGGCGCCGCCGACGAGACCGGACGACACCCGGTGCGGATCTTCTCCCAGGCCGACGACGCGGACCAGTCGGACGGCTGGGTCATGCATGCGGACGGTTCGCTGGGCAGCGAGGACGTGGCTACGCCGGTGGTGGACTCGGCGGTGTGGCCGCCGGAGGGCGCCGAGCCGGTGGACCTGTCCGACTTCTACGCCCGCCTCGCGGAGGCCGGCTACGAGTACGGTCCCGCCTTCCAGGGCGTGCAGGCGTTGTGGCGCCGCGGTGGCGATACGTATGCCGAGATCGCCCTGCCCGAGGAGCAGCACGCCGACGCCCGGCGCTTCGGCATCCACCCCGCACTCCTGGACGCCGCCCTGCACCCCCTGGCCCACGAAGCGGTCACCACGGGCGGGGAGCTGCTGTTGCCGTTCTCCTGGAGCGACGTGGTGATGCACGCCACCGGAGCCACCCGGCTGCGGGTGCACTGGACCACCGACAGGCATCTGACGGCCCTCGATGTCCAGGGGCAGCCGGTGCTCGACGTCGGCTCCCTCGCCCTGCGCCCGCTGGGCGACGGTCTGGTGGCGAGCGGCAGGCCCACGGACGGCGAGCTGCTCTGCGTCGAGTGGGTGCCGGTGGCGGCCGCCGAGACCGTCACGGCTGGTGAGGCCACTGCCGAAGCGGCGGGACTGGACGGTGTGTTGGAGCTCGCGGAGGCGGGTGAGGTCCCGGATCGAGTGGTGGTGTCGGTCGCCTCGCGTGAGGGTGAGACTCCTCCGGCGGCCGCTCATCGTGTTGCCGCCGAGGTGCTTGCGCTGGCGCAGCGGTGGGTGTCGGACGAGCGGTTCGCGGATGCGCGTCTGGTCGTGGTGACGCGCCGTGCCGTCAGCGTCGGCGATGACGATGCTCCCACCGATCTGGGTGCCGCCACGGCGTGGGGTCTGATCCGTACCGCGCAGTCGGAGCATCCCGACCGGTTCGTGCTGGTCGATGTCGACGACGTGGGG
>NZ_JBITGS010000100.1:0-6954 GCF_044457265.1 Streptomyces sp. NPDC050564
CCTTCGTCCGGCTCCGCGCCCACGCCTATGCGCAAGGACGCCGGCTCGCCGACGTGGCCGCCGACGTGGTGGCCCACCGACTCCGCTTCTCCCCGGACGCGAAGCCCAGACGGACCGACGAGGAAACCTGACACACCGGGTGCCATCCGATGAACGTGCCGTGCTTCCCGCCCTTTCCCGGCGGGACTAGTCTCAATCGAGGGTGACACGATGAATCAACAGCTCCTGGCCAAGACCTTCGTCGAGCTGGCCGACAACCTGGTCGCCGACTTCGACCTGATCGACTTCCTGCGCCTGCTCACCGACCGCTGCGTAGGCATGCTCGACGCGAGCGCCGCCGGGGTGCTGCTCGCCGACCGCGACGGCGAACTGCGCGTCGTGGCCGCCTCCGACGAACGAGTACGCCTGCTGGAACTCTTCCAGCTCCAGAACGACGAAGGCCCCTGCCTCGAATGCTTCCGCACCGGCACGCCGGTGGCAGTCCCCGACCTGACCCGGGAGATCGACCGCTGGCCGCGCTTCGTCACGGCGGCCTACCGCAGCGGCTTCGGGGCCGTCCAGGCCCTGCCCATGCGCCTGCGGGACGAGACCGTCGGCGCCCTCAACCTCTTCCACGCCGCCCCCGGCCCCTTCGACCCGGCCGGCACCCTCGTCGCCCAGGCCCTGGCCGACGTCGCCACCATCAGCCTGCTCCAACAGCGCTCCGCACACCGCAGCACCGTCCTGAACGAGCAACTGCAGACCGCGCTGAACAGCCGCGTACTGATCGAACAGGCCAAGGGCAAACTCGCCGAACGCCGAGGCATCGACATGGAACAGGCCTTCACCACCCTGCGCGGCTACGCCCGCGCACACAACCGACGCCTGTCCGACGTCGCCCGCGCCTTCATCGACGACTCCGAACCCCTCCCCGGCCTGGTGGCCTGACACGGTCGCCGAGGCGGTGACCGCACGCAGCTGCCCAAAACAGTAGGAATCACGCTCGGATCACAGGCCGTGCTTCTGGAGGCGCGGTGCTGCTGGTGCGCGGCTGCCGACTGGCGCACGCTGCCGTGCGCCAGTCGGCTGCGGGGCTGCCGGACTGCACCGCCGTCGCCCTGCGCGGGTGCCTGCGAGCAGAGCGCGCCCCGCCCCTGGAAGACGCTGGCACTACTGGTGGACAGCCTCTGGCCACCCATCCGCCACGACCCCAGGAGGCGTAGCGCCATGGCCTTCTTCCTGGTTCTTCTCAGCGGCGCCATCGCGCTGGTCGTCATCGGCGCTATCGTCGACGGCATGCCGTATCTGCTCTCCATCGGCGTGCTGCTCCTCATCGCCGCCGTGCTGTACCTGCTCGTGGGCTCGGTATCGCGCTCGCGCCGACGCCCGGCCCACTAACGCGTGGTGCTAGATGGCGGACCGCCGCTCCACATGCCCACATGCGGTCGGTGACGGGGGGCGGGACGGTTCCCCGCTGTTGTGTTGACCAGTGCGTGGTGACGGGCCGGCCCGAAGCCGAGCCTGCGGGAGGAGCTGGCAGATCCGGCTTGGGTCACCGTTTACAGGCGGCGCCAGCGAGCCGAGGCGCAAGAGAAGACACCGAAGAGAATCAGCCCGATCGCGACGGCGACCAGGAGCCATGGCCCCACCGGTGTCTGCGTGAAGCTACGGAGCGTCGCGTCCACGCCCTTGGCCTCGTCCGGGTCGAAGCGGACGGCTGCCACCAGGATGAAGATCCCGGCCACGGCGAACACCACACCACGTGCCACACCTCCGCCCACGCCCAGAGCGGTGACGACCTGCTTCGTACGGTGGCTCATGGTGCCGGTGTCCAGCTGCCGCAGGAAGCGCCGCGTGGCCGCCCGGACGGCGAGTACCACGCCGATGCCGATCAGCAAGCAGCCCGCGGCACCCACCAGCACCCGGCCGTACGGCAGTTCGAGCGCCGATGCCGTCCAGTCCTGCGACTGCGCATTGCCACTGGAACCCTGGCCGCCCCCGGCTGCGTACGCGGCGGTGGCCCGGCAGACCGCGGCGTAGAAGAGCGCCCGTCCACCGTCGAGCACTCGCGAGGCCGCCTTGCGCCGAGGCCCCCGGCCAAGGACCGCGCGGGCGCCCCGCCACAACGCCATGCAGCCGAACCCGACGACCAGCGCCCACAACATCGCCTTCCCGAAGGGCTGCGCCGCGATCTGGGCCAGCGCGCCCTGGCGGTCCGCCGACTCGCCGCCGCTGCCGAGGGCGATCCGGACGGCCAGTACACCGATGAGGACGTACACCACGCCTCGCGCGGCAAAGCCCGCCCGTCCGGCGGCAGTCAGTGTCTGCCTCTCCGCGGAACGACGGGTATCGGGCCTGGCGGCCCGGCGCCGCCCGTGCGCCCGGGATGTTGTCATGATGCCCTCCTCAAGGCGTGGGTGTCGGCCATGACCTGGTCGCGCAGGCGGGCACAGATGCGAGTGATCAGACGGGAGACGTGCATCTGAGAGACGCCGAGCTGCAGACCGATGCGGGCCTGCGTCATCTCGCAGAAGAACCGCATATACAGGATCTGCCGGTCACGTTCGGGCAGTGCCCGCAGCAGCGGGCGGAGCGCCTCACGGTTGACGGTCAGGTCGAAGCCGGGCTCCATGCCACCAAGCGTGTCGGTCAGTGGATGGCTGTCCGCGGAGTGGCCGGGCACGGCGTCCAAGGACAGAGCGGCGAAGCTCTCCAGCGCGCCCTGGCCCAGCCGTACCTCCGCCTCGGTCAGGCCGGTGTACGCGGCGATCTCGTGCACGGAGGGGTCTCGGCCGTTGAGCGAAGCGCACTCATTGCCGGCGGCCCGGACCCGGCCGCACAGTTCCTGTACGCGCCGCGGCACATGTACGACCCAGAGGTCGTCCCGGAAGTGCCGTTTCACCTCGCCGAGGATCGTCGGTATGGCAAAGCTCGGGAAGGCGGTGCCGAGACTCGGGTCGAAGCGGGAAACCGCCTTGACCAGGCCCAGTTGGGCGACCTGCTTGAGGTCTTCGAAGGTCTCACCGCGATGGCGGAAGCGCCGGGCCAGCCGTACGGCCATCGGCATCCAGGCACACACCACCTCCTGGCGCAGCGCGGACCTCTCCAGGCCGTCCGGCAGGTTAGCGATACGGCGGAACACGGCGTCGGTGTCCGGCGCGTCGTCGTAGCGGTGCGCGCTTCGTAAACCCTGCGTGCGTACGTCCGTCATCGACACGTGTCTCCCTCATCGGTGGAGTCGCTCACCGTGGGAGTCGGCAGACCGCAGCACACAAGGGAGCAGCGACAGCTGCTCCCACGGGCGTGCCTCCGGTCCGAAGCACCTCGGACGGGTCCCCGGACAGCCCGCTTTCAAACAAGCTGTGCGCCACGCAACCGCGGCTGCCCACGGGACGCGCGGGCGGCGAACGTGGAGCGCCCCTGGGCGGTCGCGTCTGGAACTGGATGGTCAACTGGCAACGCGGCAGGCACCGTTGACCAATTCGTGTGGGAAGGCGGCCGCGTGATCGGCATCGCCGCGGGTACCCAGTCGGGCATGAGACACCCCCGCGCACTCGATGCACGGCTCTTCTCGCGCGTCGCCTCCTCCCACACCCTGCTGCCGTGGCTGGCCGGCGCGGCCGTCATGGGTCTTTCCGGCAACCGTGGAGCACGCCGTGCCGCACTGCGCGCCACCGGCTCACTCGCCCTGACCTCCACCGCCGTCAGCATCGCCGCCAAATCGGCCTCCAGCCACCGGCTTCCACCCCGGCCCGCCACCCGGGCGTTCCCGTCCGGGCACGCGGCCGCCGTCGCGGCTTTCGCGACTGCCGTCACCCTGGAGTCGCCCTGGCTGGGAGCCGCGCTCATCCCCCTGGCCACGGCAGCCGCCGTCCTCCGCGCCCGCACCGGCACGTACTCGCCCGGTGAAGTGCTCGCGGGCGCCGCACTCGGGGTCGGTGTCTCGGCGGCGACCTGCCGTTGGTGGCCGCTACACGTGGACGAACCCGCCGACACCGCCCGGCCGAACGTCCCGGTCCCCGCGCTTCCCGCGGGTCTGGGGCTGATCGCGGTCGTCAACAGCGATGCGGGCGGCGACACCCCGGCCGAAGCCGAACTACGGACCCTCCTGCCGATGGCGGACATACGGCTCTGCGCGAGCGGCATCGACCTGCACCTGGTGCTCGACCAAGCCACCAAGGACGCACTCGCCCACGGGGGCGCCCTCGGCGTCGTCGGCGGCGATGGAACGGTCAACGCAGCAGCCGTCCGCGCCATCGAAAGCGGACTGCCCCTGGCCGTGTTCCCCGCCGGCACCCTCAACCACTTCGCCGCCGACCTCGGGCTGGCGACCCTGAAATCCACCGCCGACGCCGTGGAGGCGGGCTGCGGCGGAGCCGTCGACCTCGGCCGGGTCACCTCCGCAGACGGTGCCAGCACGTACTTCCTCAACACCTTCAGTATCGGCGTCTACCCCGAACTCGTCCGGGCCCGCGAAGCCCGCGAGACGCGCCTCGGCAAGTGGCCCGCTCTCTGCATCGGCCTGCTCCGCGTCCTCGCCGACGGAACCCCCAGCCAGGTCACCATCGCCGGGCGGCACCGACGGCTGTGGCTGCTCTTCGCCGGCAACAGCCGCTACGACCCGCCCGGCTTCGCCCCCTCCTACCGCCGCACCCTCAACGACGGACTCCTCGACATCCGCACCGTCGACGGCAGCCACCCCTTCGCCCGCACCCGGCTCGTCACCGCCTTCCTCACCGGCACCCTCGCCCGCTCCCGCGTCTACCAGGCCACCACCGTCACCCGGCTGCGGATCGACGGAATGAGCGCGGAAGAGGACTACACCCGTGACGGCGAAGTGAGTCCGGCGACTGACGCGCTCCACCTCGACAAAGCAGCACGTGCGCTCACCGTCTACCTGCCGCCACCGCAGTGACACCGCCGGCCGAGTGGCGCTCTCGAGGTTCTTCCTGCTCAACGGCTTCGGGGTAAGGGAAAGGCCAGGCCGGTGTTTGAGTTCCACGAGCTGGGCTACACAACGGAGGCGTCCGACGGCCGTCCTGGACGAAGGCACCGGAGAGTTGAACCCACAGCGTCCGGTGCCGTCCGCTGGGCACGCATGCCGTCACCGCCGGTCTGCCAGATGAAGGCGCCGCAGCCCCCGGCGCAGCTCCCGCTGTATCGGCTCCGGTAGCCTCTCGTCCTTCGTCGTGGCGACCAGAGCCGCAGCCACGTCACGGAGCTTGATGTTGCAGTGCTGCGACACGTCCACCAGCAGGTCCCAGGCCCTGCCGCTGGAACACGGCGCCAGGGCCATCACCATGCCGCGCGCCTGGTCGATCACCGCACGGCTCGCCAGCGCCCGCCCCAGCTGCTCATTCCTGGCGCGTAGTTCGACGACCTCGGCCAGTAGAGCCGTTTCCTCCGCCGAAGCCACGGCCGTCAACAGCCGCCGTTCTTCGCGGGGCGTGGTCACCTGGTGCATGGTCCGTACCTCACAGGGCAGTCATCCTGTCCATAGGCGGTCAGCGGCGCGCCAGTTGCCGTTCGCCGGCTGCGCCGGGCTTGTAGGCCAGTCCATAGTGTTTGAAGATCGCTTCCTCCTGTTCGGCGGGCAGCACGTCGTCGGTGCCGATCGAAGGAGCCTGTTTCACCAGCGTTTTCACATAGCCGACCTTGAGATAGTCCGGCCCGGCGATCGCATCATCGATGGGGACGAAGAGCAGACGGTGCCGGGTGGGCAGTCCGGTCCGTACCGTGGCCATGGCCGGCTCGTCCGTGGTGGTGTCCACATAGACCGCTTCGAGCACACCGATCTTGCGGCCCTCAGTATCGACGACGTCGCGGTTGCGCCATTCGCGGACGTCGGCTGCGTGAATCATGGCCTTCCCCTTCCGGTCGGCTCATCCGCCGGTGGTGAGTCGCACCCCCGGTCTTCCGCGTAAAGCCGCCGCAACGCACGCCGCAACGCACGCTGCATCAACAGTGAGAGCGGCTCCCCCTCCCAGGCGGCGACCACGACCGCAGCCACCTCCGGAAGTTTGGCGTTGCACTGCCGTGACATATCCACCAGCAGGTTCCTGGCCGGCCCACGGCGGCAGGGGGCCAGAACCATCACCATGCCGCACGCCTGATCGATCACCGCACGGCCGGCCAGCGCCCGCCGCAGCTGATCGACCTCGGCGCGCAGCGCCACGACATCCTCAGCCGCCGGGTCTTCTAGCGAGGTCTCGGCCGTCAGATCCCACCAATCCCCCGGGAGCATGGTTATGCGGTGCATGGCACGTACCTCTCGACGATTGCGGTGCGTCCGGTGCGGCCGAAGCCGTCCCGGAGCCTCTGGATGCCAGGCCGGTGCATCGGTCACCCGCGGCGTTCGCGGTCCCGACGGTCCTCGCGCCTCCAGCGCGCCCGGTGCTGACGGCTGTAGCGACGGTCCCAGCGGTCCTGACGCTCCCCGTAATCGGACCCGCCGCCAAGGCCCCGGCCTCCACCACGATCGCGACCGTAGCGGGTGGCGCCGAAGACCAACACGAGCGGCCACCCACCAGATGGGATTGAGGAACCCGAAACCGAACAAGATCAGAGCGACGATGAGAAGCAGGACGAACACGGCGGGCCTCCCCGGAGCGGAACAAAGCATCACTGCCGGGGGCCAGGGCCTGTTCGAACAGACTAGTCCTCCCCAGAGGTTGCCGATACCGGCCCAGGCCAGCATCCTCCGCCGAGACCGGATGGCCACTTGCCGTCTGTCCAGGAGACGCGGCGAGGACTAGCGTGCACGGTACGGCCCGAGCCCCCGGCAGTACCTGCCGGTGGGAGTGGAGATCGACGGCGTACGGCACTGGCGTACGTACTCGATCGCCTCGCCCCCGCCGCTCGCCGGGGCACCGGGGGCCGGACGCTGACGATCACGGTCAAGGAGGAACCCGGCGGCCGGGTCTCCCCGCACCTCGTGTACCGGACCCGCCCCGGCGCTGTGCTCCGACTCGGCCC
>NZ_JBITGS010000101.1:0-6812 GCF_044457265.1 Streptomyces sp. NPDC050564
CGACTCTATCAGATCTTTTTCCGATCCGATTTCCTCGGTGCTTTCCAGGTTTCCGCTTTCGCGTTTCCCTTTCCGGCGGTTCCGACTCTATCAGACTCTTTCGTGTCCGATTCCCGGTCGGCGGGTTTGTCTTCGGGCTTTGAGCGCTTCCGTCTCGCGGCCTTTCGACATTCACTACGTTAGTCGATTCCCTCCGCAACTCATAATCGAGTTCCGCGAGTTTGAATTCAGGCATGCAGGCACGCCGAATTCGCCCCCGCCGAGGGGAAGTCGTAGGTAGTGGGTTGGCCACTCTCGGCTGCTGGCTGAACGCCGTAACCGGTTCAAGCGGCTCGGGCTACATTACGGATCCCCCAGGGACGCGTCAAGTTGAGCGACGGCGTGGCGTATGGGCCCGATAAGGGCTCACTGTCGGGTCGTTGGCGATCCAGAAGCGCCATGGGTGGACGCCGCCGTCGCCGGCCACTCCCGTGCGGGGGCCGCTGCGTACCTGGTCGGAGTGGACGGGGGTGCCCGTCAGAAGGGTCAGTGGAGAGCCCTCGGGTGCGCAGGCATCCGTGCCGTCGAGCGACCGGTCCACCCCGAGCGCCGTGGCGAGGCGTGCGGGTCCTTTGGCCAGTTCTTTGTCATTTCGGGCCGAGAGTCGACGTTTGCGAGCCAGTCCGGCGCCCTCGGTGACCTCGCCGGCCCGAAGTAGGACACCACTGGCCCGGCCCTCCGGACCGCACACCAGGTTCATGCAGTGCCACATGCCGTAGGTGAAGTAGACGTACACGTGGCCGGGCGGACCGAACATCACGTCGTTGCGTGCCGTACGGCCGCGATAGGCGTGGGAGCCGGGGTCGTTCGGGCCGTCGTACGCCTCGACCTCTGTGATGCGCAGTTCGATCGGACCGTCCGGGGTGGTGTGTACGAGGATGCGCCCCAGGAGGTCGGGGGCGACGTCCAGTACGGGGCGGTCGAAGAAGTCGCGCGTGAGGGGCGTACGGTCAGGGGCCGCGATCATGGCGTACGAGCGTAGTCCACCGGTCCGGAGTAGTCCCAAGTAGTCCGGACGGATGCTTGTCGATGGGGTGGCCAGGGGTCCTCTCTCTTGGAAGGGTGAGGACGCGGAACCAGCCGCGGTCGGATCGCGTTTGTAGGGATCAAGGAATACAGACGGACACGACAGAGGGAACAGGCGTTGCCTGGGGAGGAAGTGACATGGGGTTCAAGCGGCTGCTTGCGAGCATGGGGGCGGGTGGGGCTTCGGTCGAGACGGTGCTGACTGAGGTCAACACCGTTCCGGGCGGCGTCGTACAGGGCGAGGTGCGGATCCAGGGCGGGTCGGTGAACCAGGCGATCGAGGGTCTGTCGGTCGGTCTGCAGGCCAAGGTCGAGGTCGAGGGCCACGACGACCAGGAGTACAAGCAGGACATCGAGTTCACCAAGCTGCGGCTCGGTGGCGCCTTCGAGCTGCAGGCGGGCGCGGTGCACGCTGTGCCGTTCGGTCTGGAGATCCCCTGGGAGACGCCGATCACCATGATCGACGGCCAGAGCCTGCGCGGGATGCACATCGGTGTGACCACGGAGCTGGAGATCGCGCGCGCTCTGGACTCCGGTGACCTGGACCCGATCAACGTGCACCCGCTGCCGGCGCAGAAGGCGATCCTGGACGCCTTCATTCAGCTGGGCTTCCGCTTCAAGAACGCGGACATGGAACGCGGTCACATCCGTGGTACGCGGCAGAAGCTGCCCTTCTACCAGGAGATCGAGTTCTTCCCGCCGTCGCAGTACCGCGGGCTGAACCAGGTGGAGCTGAGCTTCGTCGCGGACGACCGCGTGATGGACGTCGTCCTGGAGATGGACAAGAAGCCGGGCCTCTTCAGTGAGGGCAGCGACTCGTACCGGTCCTTCCAGGTGGGGCTGAACGACTACCAGGGCACGGACTGGGCCGCGTACCTGAATCAGTGGCTGTCGGAAGTCGGTAGCAAGCGCAGCTGGTTCTAGGCTACGGACGCAGGTAGTCGGCCGAATCGGAGGTTGAGACGTGACCGAGGCGAAGAGGGCCCCGCTTCCCCATGACTTCCATCCGCCGGTGCCGTCGTTCATCGTGGTGAGCGACGACATCGCGGCGGGTGCGGTACTGGCGGACGCTCAGGTGTATGCGGCGGGCAACACGTCGCCGCAGCTGCGCTGGGAGGGCTTCCCGGCCGGGACGAAGAGCTTCGCCGTGACGTGCTTCGATCCGGATGCCCCGACGGGCAGCGGGTTCTGGCACTGGGTGCTCTTCGACATCCCGGTGTCCGTCACAGAACTGCCGACGGGTGCGGGCAGCGGCAAGTTCGAGGGGCTTCCCGAGGGCGCCGTGCATGTCCGCAACGACTACGGGTCGAAGGACTTCGGCGGGGCGGCGCCGCCGCCGGGGGACGGACCGCACCGGTACGTCTTCACGGTGTACGCCGTCGACAAGGAGAAGCTGGGGCCGGACTCCGAGGTGTCACCCGCCGTCGTGGGCTTCAACCTGCGGTTCCACACACTGGCGCGTGCCCAGTTGATCGGCGAGTACGAGAATCCGTCGAAAAGCTGAGCCCGCCAAGCGTTCACTGAACGTTTGCCCGCCTCTGGTCTTGGAAGTGATCAGAGGCGGGCATTTTTTATTGCGTTGTCCATCTCGGCGCGCCCGGCCAGAGTTGATCCAAGCCCGTCCGCCAGGGGGTGGGCCGGTGCACACGGGAGGTGGGCTGGATGCGGGACACGCTGGTACTGAACGCGAGCTTTGAGCCGCTGTCGACGGTGACGTTGAACCGAGCCGTCGTTCTGGTGCTGCAGGACAAGGCCGTCGTGGAGCAGGCCCACCCCGAACTCCGTATGCGCGGAGCAGCGCTCGACATACCCGTGCCCCGGGTGATCAGGCTCTGCCGCTATGTCCGGGTGCCGTTCCGAAGACAAGCGCCGTGGTCGCGACGCGGTGTGCTGGTACGCGACCGGCACAGGTGCGCGTACTGCGGTCGGCGCGCCACGACTGTGGACCACGTGGTACCGCGTGCGCAGGGCGGCCAGGACTCTTGGCTGAACACGGTCGCCTCGTGTGCGGAGGACAACCATCGCAAGGCCGCCCGTACGCCGGAGCAGGCGGGTATGCCGCTGCTGCGGCAGCCCTTCGAGCCGACGCCCGCCGACGCGATGCTGCTGGCGCTCGGCCAGGACGACTTCGACTCGCTGCCGGAGTGGCTGGCACAGCCCGCGGCCTAGCTCGTACGACGATGGGGCCCACCTCCTTGGAGAGGTGGGCCCCATCGTCGTGCAACGGTCAGTCGGTGACGGACGGCTTCTCGCGGCGCTCGGTACCGCCGTTGCCCGAACCGCCGCCCATGGAGCCGAAGTTGCCCATGGCGCCGCTCAGGCCCTTGAGGGCGTCGCCGATCTCGCTGGGCACGATCCAGAGCTTGTTGGCGTCGCCCTCGGCGATCTTGGGGAGCATCTGGAGGTACTGGTAGGAGAGCAGCTTCTGGTCCGGGTCACCGGCGTGGATGGCCTCGAAGACCGTACGGACGGCCTGGGCCTCGCCCTCGGCGCGCAGGGCGGCTGCCTTCGCCTCACCTTCGGCGCGCAGGATCGCGGACTGCTTCTCACCCTCGGCGGTGAGGATCTGCGACTGGCGGATACCTTCGGCGGTGAGGATCGCGGCGCGCTTGTCACGGTCGGCGCGCATCTGCTTCTCCATCGAGTCCTGGATGGAGGTGGGCGGCTCGATCGCCTTGAGCTCAACGCGGTTGACGCGGATGCCCCACTTGCCGGTGGCCTCGTCGAGGACGCCGCGCAGGGCCGCGTTGATCTCCTCGCGGGAGGTGAGCGTGCGCTCCAGGTCCATGCCACCGATGATGTTGCGCAGTGTGGTGACGGTGAGCTGCTCGATCGCCTGGATGTAGCTGGCGACTTCATACGTGGCGGCTCGGGCGTCGGTCACCTGGTAGTAGATGACCGTGTCAATGTTGACGACCAGGTTGTCCTGGGTGATCACCGGCTGCGGCGGGAACGGCACGACCTGTTCGCGCAGGTCGATGCGATTGCGGATGGAGTCGATGAACGGCACGACGATGTTCAGGCCGGCGTTCAGAGTGCGCGTGTAGCGTCCGAAGCGCTCGACGATGGCGGCGCTGGCCTGTGGGATGACCTGGATGGTCTTGATCAGGGCGATGAAGACCAACACCACCAGAATGATCAGGACGATGATGATCGGTTCCATCGTTGCTCCCCGTACCCTTCTCCGCTCGGTAATTCCGGAAGATCTTACGGTTGTTGAAGATCTTGCTGGACGAGTCTGACAGACCGTCGTCTGCCACGTGGGGCGTTCGGTTCACTTGCGTCGTACGAGGTCACATGACGATCGCCGTGGCCCCGTCGATGTCCACGACGTCCACTTCTTGGCCTACCTCGTAGGCCTGTCCGGCGTCGAGGGCACGTGCCGACCAGATCTCTCCGCCGAGTTTGATCCGGCCACCGCCCGAACTGTCCACCCGTTCCAGGACGATGGCCTGCTTGCCCTTCAACGCCTCCACGCCTGTGGCGAGTTGGGGCCGCTGAGCGCGGTGCCGGGCCGCGATGGGTCGTACGACGGCGATGAGCGCGACCGAGACGACGGCGAAGACGAGCACTTGGAGGACGACACCGGCGCCGAGACCAGCAGAGACCGCGGCGGCGACGGCGCCCACGGCGAGCATGCCGAACTCAGGCATCGCGGTCACGACGAGCGGGATGCCGAGCCCGGCCGCCGCAACCAGCCACCACACCCACGCGTTGATGTCGTTCACATGGTCATGGTAGGACCGCACTCCTCTGGCGGACAGGGCGCGCGATCAACTGGGACACGCCCGGTCCGCGGCGCGGGTCCGGGCGCTCCGGGGTTCACAACGGGTCCGGGCTCTTGGGCGTTCAGGCCATCGGCAGGCCCTGCGCGGTCCAGCGCTCGCCGACCTGTTCCACGACGAGCGGAAGGCCGAAGCAGAGGGAGAGGTTGCGCGAGGTGAGTTCGAGCTCCAGCGGGCCCGCGGCCAGCACCTTGCCCTGACGGATCATCAGGACGTGGGTGAAGCCGGGGGCGATCTCCTCGACGTGGTGCGTGACCATGATCATGGAGGGTGCGATCGGGTCGCGGGCGAGGCGGCCGAGGCGACGGACGAGGTCCTCGCGCCCGCCGAGGTCGAGGCCCGCGGCGGGCTCGTCGAGCAGGAGCAGTTCGGGGTCGGTCATCAGGGCGCGGGCGATCAGGGTGCGCTTGCGTTCGCCCTCGGAGAGGGTGCCGAACTTGCGGTCCAGGTAGTCGCTCATGCCGAGGCGGTCGAGGAAGGCGCGGGCGCGCTGCTCGTCGACGTCCTCGTAGTCCTCGTGCCAGCCGGCGGTCATGCCGTACGCGGCGGTGAGCACGGTCTGCAGGACGGTCTGGCGCTTGGGGAGCTTCTCTGCCATGGCGATGCCGGCGATCCCGATGCGCGGGCGCAGCTCGAAGACGTCGACCTTGCCGAGGGTCTCGCCGAGGATGGTGGCGGTGCCCTGGCTGGGGAAGAGGTAGCTGGAGGCGACGTTCAGAAGGGTCGTTTTTCCGGCACCGTTGGGGCCGAGGATGACCCAGCGCTCCCCCTCCTTGACCGACCAGGAGACCTGGTCCACCAGAGCCCGGCCCTCGCGGACCACGGATACGTCCTCCAGCTCCAGTACATCGCTCATGAGCGCGTTGTCTCCCATTGCAGTCTCGGCCGTCGCTTACGTCTGTGGACGCAGCCCCCAGGGAAAACCTACGCCACCGGTCGGTCGCTCCATTCCATCGGCCGGTCCTTAGGGTGGGGGCATGCTCTCGGAACCACGCTCTGGACGGTTGGCCGCATGGGGAAATGCCCTTTTGGCCGGACTTATTTCGCCGGATGACGCAGTGCTCGCCATTGTCGGCGAGGACGCGGTGCACCGGGTCGAGGGGCTGCCGGGCGAGTCGGGGCCCGTGGGGCTCACGCTCGCCCTCGGCCGGCTGCGCGCGCTCGGGGTGACCGGGCTGCGGGTCGCGCTGCCCGCGCCGGGGCATCCGCTCGGGCTGAGCGGTCCGCCGGAATTCAACGCGCGCGCCCTCGAGGCCGAGGAGGCCGCCGTCTGTCATGGCGCTGCGCTGGGCCTGGTGCCGGAGGTGAACGAGGCGGGGCCTGACGGCGATGTGCACGTGGAGGTCGTCTGGCACTGTCTGCCGGTGCGGCAGGCACCGCCCGCCGATGTGCCCTCCCTGGGGGAGGCCGAGCGGGAGCTGGCGGAGGCGTTGCGCGAGGCGACGGAGGTGTTGTCGCGACTCGACGTGGCGGGGTCGGGGCCGGTTGCGGAGGCGGCGATCGACGCGTATCGGGCTCGGGCGGAGCGGGGGCGGGAGGTTCTCGCTCCCGGGTATCCGCCTCGGGCGGTGCGCGTGCTGGAGCTTGCTCAGCGTGTGGGGTTGCTGATCTCCGTCGCGTACGAGAACGGGCACGGTGGGGCGGTGAGCGCGTCGGAGATGGCGGCTCGGGCGGAGGCCTTGCGGCCGGTGGAGCGGACGGCTCGGCGGGCGCAGGTGGCTGCGTACAACGCGTTTGTGGAGGAGCGGGAGCGGGGGGTTCGCTGAGCGGAGTTCCTGCTGCCCCGGGTGGGGGCTGAGATCGGGGCGGATGCGTGTACCCGCGCTTACCGGGTGCCGCCCTCTCGGGGACGGGTGCCGCCCCTAGGTGTATTGCCCTGTGAGGTTGGGGACGCGGCTGGCGGGTGGTTGGCCTTTCAGCGCGGTGTGTCCGCGGTGGTGATTGTAGGTGTGCAGCCATTGC
>NZ_JBITGS010000102.1:0-6055 GCF_044457265.1 Streptomyces sp. NPDC050564
GGCGTGCTCCGCTCCGTGGACCGCCCGGTCTACGACACCCAGATGGCCGACCAGCTGGACACGGCCATCGAGCAGAACGGCAAGGGCGACCTCGCCGCCCTCCTGACCGGTAACGACACCTGGACCGTGGAGAACACCCATGACGTACGTCATCGCTCAGCCCTGCGTTGATCTGAAGGACAAGGCCTGCGTCGACGAATGCCCTGTCGACTGCATCTACGAAGGCCCCCGCAAGATGTACATCAACCCGGACGAGTGCGTGGACTGCGGAGCCTGCGAACCCGTGTGTCCCGTCGAGGCCATCTTCTTCGAGGACGACACCCCGGAGGAGTGGGCGGACTTCCGCAAGGCGGACGTCGAGTTCTTCGCGGAGCTCGGTTCGCCGGGCGGCGCCTCCCATCTGGGTCCGGTCGAGCGCGATCACCCCGTGGTCGCCGGGGCACCGCTGCCGACGGCGTGACGTCGCCGGTCGCCTGGACGTCCGGGGCCACCGGGACCGATTGGACGTCCAGGTCCGTCACCACCGGCTGGACGTCCGGGTCCACCACTACGGGCTGGACGTCCGGGTCCACCACTACGGGCTGGCCGTCCAAGTCCGCTACTACCGGCTGGACGTCCGAGTCCCCTGCTACCGGCTAGACGTCCAGGTCCACCACGACCGGTGCGTGGTCCGACGCGGCCTTGCCCTTGCGCTCCTCGCGATCCACGTATGCGTCCTTGACCGCTTTCGAGAACGCCTCGTTCCCATAGACGAGGTCGATCCGCATGCCGCGGTTCTTGGGGAAACCGAGCTGGCGGTAGTCCCAGTACGTGAAGGGGTGGTCGTACTTGAGGGGACGCGGGACCACGTCCGCCAGGCCCACCTCGCGCAGGGCGGTGAGAGCGGCGCGCTCGGCCGGGGTGACGTGTGTGGCGCCGTCGAAGAGGGAGATGTCCCAGACGTCGTCGTCCGTCGGCGCCACGTTGTAGTCCCCCATCACCGCGAACGGACGGCTGCCCTTCGCGTCGCCCGCGACCGCGGCCCTGAGGGCCTCGAACCACTGGAGCTTGTACGCGTAGTGGGGGTGGTCCACCTCGCGTCCGTTCGGCACGTACACCGACCAGACGCGGACCGGGCCGCAGGTCGCGGAGATGGCGCGGGGCTCCTCTACGCCTTCGTAGCCGGGGTCGCCGGGCAGGCCCTTGACGACGTCTTCCAGGCCTACTCGGGAGATCACCGCGACGCCGTTCCACCGCCCCGTCGCGTGCACGGCCGCCTCGTAGCCCAGCTCGCGCAGCTGGTCGGACGGGAACAGCTCGGCCGCGACCTTCGCCTCCTGGAGGCACAGCACATCGGTGCCGCTGCTCTCCAGCCAGGCCAGCAGCCTCGGGAGACGGGCGGTGATCGAGTTCACGTTCCAGGTGGCAATGCGCATGACTCACAACCTACCGGGCGGGTACGACATCGGGCCCGGCAGTGCCACAGGACCAGCCGATTTCGACAGGCAAACTTGTAAGTCCGCCTGTTTGACAGTTAGCCTGTCGATATGACGTCGCCCGAGGACCGCGCCCCGCTGAGCCACGAGGAACTGGCGCGCGCCGCGCAGGAACTGCGGTCCGCGCTGGACCGCCTGCTGCGCAGAATCCGCGTCGAGGCCGCCGACCACGGTCTCTCCCTCTCGCAGTCCTCGCTGCTGAAACGGCTCGACCGGGAGGGCCCGGCGGCTCCCGCGGCCCTGGCCCGCGCCGAGCTGGTCCGCCCGCAGTCGATGCTCGCCACGGTGAACGCCCTGCAGACCGAGGGCCTGGTGATGCGCCGACCGCATCCCACCGACGGCCGCCAGGTGCTCATCGCGCTCACCGAAAAGGGCCGAACCCGCCTACGGCAGCGCGGAGAGCTCCGCGAGGACGCGATGGTCCGCCTCATGGCCGAGCGGCTGACCCCGGCCGAGCAGCACGCACTGTCCGAGTCCGTCGAGCTCCTCAGACGGCTGGGCGAGGACTGACTGCCTTCCCTTCCCCCAAGCGGCCGCCCCTTGCTTCCCCAAGCGGCCGCCCCTTGCTTCCCCAAGGGCCGCCCCTACCTTTCCCCACGCGCCACAAGGAGTACGCCCATGCCCGCCACCACCCTCGACGAGCGCTCCGCCCTCGTTCTCATCGACCTCCAGAAGGGCATCCTCGCCCTGCCGACCGTCCACCCGTCCGACGCGGTCCTCAAGAACGGCGCCCGGCTGGCCGAGGCGTTCCGCGCGCAAGGCCTGCCCGTCGTACGGGTGCGGGTCGCCTGGTCCCCGGACGGCGGCGACCTGCCGGTGGGACGGGCGGACCACCCCGGTCCGGCCGCCGCGCCGCCCGCGGAGTTCGCCGAGTTCCCGGACGAGCTCGGTCCGCTCGGCGACGACATCGTGATCACCAAGCGGCACTGGGGCGCCTTCACCGGCACCGAACTGGATCTCCAGCTGCGCCGCCGTGGCGTCACCCAGATCGTGCTCGCCGGGATCTCTACGTCCATCGGCGTGGAGTCCACGGCCCGTTCGGCCTTCGAGCACAGCTACCACCTCACGGTGGTGGAGGACGCGACCACCGACCTGGACGCCGACTCGCACGCGCACAGTTTCGGCAAGATCTTCCCGCGGATCGCGGAGACGGCACCGACTGACCAGGTACTCACGCTGTTGAAGGCCTGACGCCGCTGAGGACCTGACGCTGCCGGAGATGCTGCCGAAGGGCCGGCGCTCAGACCTCGGCCGACGCCCCCGGCGCGAGACGCAGGTGTTCGGAGCCGCCCAGGGCGCCGATCTGGTTGTCGTAGATCGGCCGGGCGAGATCGGTGAGCAGGGCGTCGTGGATGTCGTACGCACGCTGGGGTTTGACCTCGCGGACGTAATCGATGACTTCGGCGATCTTGTTCCACGGGGCCATGACCGGGAGCATCAGCGTCTCGACGGGCTGGTCGGGGACCGTGAGGGCGTCACCGGGGTGGAAGACGCGGCCGCCGTCGACGAGATAGCCGACGTTCGTGATGCGCGGAATGTCCGAGTGGATCACGGCGTGCAGTTCGCCGTGCACCTGGACATCGAAGCCCGCGGCGGTGAACGTGTCGCCGTGGCCGACGGTGTGCACACGGCCCGGGAAGGCGGCGGAGATCTTCTCCGCGACCGACTTCAGGGTCCAGATCTCGGCCGCCGGGTTGGACTCCAGACCGGCCCGCAGCCGCTCCTCGTTGAAGTGGTCCAGATGCTCGTGCGTCACCAGGATCGCGTCCGCGCCGACGGCGGCGTCGTCCTCGCTGAAGGTGCCCGGGTCGATGACGAGCGTCTGGCCGTCCTTCTCCAGGCGGATACACGCGTGCGACTTCTTCGTGAGCTTCATGGTTCCATCCTGCCCCCCGGCGGCGCCGCGAAGGGCTGTTGAGGCTGGTGCTCCCACTGCCAGGCTGAAGATCACTCCTGCGGCGTGGTCTCCTCGCGGATGACCTGCTGCGCCACCTTGAACGCGCTGTTGGCGGCCGGTACGCCGCAGTAGACGGCCGCCTGCAGGAGCACCTCCTTGATCTCCACCGGGGTGAGGCCGTTACGGAGGGCGGCGCGGGTGTGGAAGGCGAGCTCGTCGAGGTGGCCGCCCGCGACCAGCGCGGTCAGCGTGACGCAGCTGCGCGCGCGCCGGTCGAGCCCGGGACGGTCCCAGATCTCGCCCCACGCATACCGGGTGATGAACTCCTGGAAGTCCCCGGAGAACTCGTCCGCCGAGGCCAGCGCCCGGTCGACGTGCGCGTCCCCGAGCACCTCACGGCGAACCTTGATCCCGGCGTCGTACGGATCGGGGCGCCCCATCCCCATGACCTCGGGCTGCAGGGCGGGTGGGGCGATCTCGGCGAGGGGCGCGACCGGCGGGGGCGCGGCCAGGACAGGCTTCACCGGGGCCGCCTGGATCGCCATCTGGCCGGTGGTCGAGTCGAAGGCGGGCTGCCACGCGGTGGAGAAGTGCCGTACGAGCAGGTCCGTGACCGCGGCGGGCTGCTCCACGGGGACCAGGTGCGAGGCTCCTGGCACGACCGCGAGCCGGGCGTCCGGTATCCCGGCGACCAGCGTGCGTGCCTCGGCCGGCCCGGTGACCTGATCGTCGGAGCCGACGAGGACGAGCGTCGGAACGCCGATCCGGCCCAGCTCGGCGCGCACGTCGAAGGCGGCGAGCGCCTCGCACGCCGCGATGTAGCAGCCGGGGTCGGTGGTGCGCACCATCTGTACGGCCCACTCCGTGATCGCGGGCTGGGCCGCGGCGAACCCGCCCGTGAACCAGCGCTCGGGCGAGGTACGCGCCACCGGCTCGAGGCCGTTCGTCCGCACGATCACACCGCGCTGCCGGAACTCGTCGGCCGTACCGAAGCGCGGCGAGGCCGCGATCAGCGCGAGCGAGGCCAGCCGCTCCGGGTGGCGCCGCGCCAGTTCGATCCCGATGGCACCCCCGAACGCGCAGCCCGCGTAACCGAAGCGCTGCACACCGAGCCCGTCGAGCGTGGCGAGCAGCCGACCGGCGAGTTCGGCGACCGAACCCGCCGGATACGCTGGCGCTCCGCCGTGTCCCGGCAGGTCGAACCGGAAGACCCGCCAGTGCTTCGCGAGCTCCGGGACCTGCCTGTCCCACATGTGCCATGTGGTACCCAGTGAGGGACCGAGGATCAGGACAGGAGCGTCTTCTGGCCCGTCAAAGCGGTATTGCAGGGTGTTCATCGGTGTCTCACTCACCCGCCTGACCCTCTCATCTGTCACGGACGCCCCTATAACGGGGGGTCGGTAGAGACCGTCCTGACCAGGTTGAAGACCTCGCGGGCGGCATATCGCTTGAGGCATCGGATGATCTCACGCCGAGTCTTGCCCTCCTGGGTGCGGCGTTCGAAGTACGCCTGGGTGCGGGGGTCGTGGCGCAGCCGGGTGAACACGATGCGGTGCAGAGCGGCATTCGCCTGCCGGTCGCCGCCATGGTTGAGGCGACGCGAGCTCTGCCGGCCCGAGGAGTACTCGATGGGACTGACCCCGCACAGCGCGGCGAAAGACGCCTCGGTGCTCAGCCGCTCGGGATTGTCGCCCATGGTGATCAGAAGCGTGACAGCGGAGTCCGGGCCGATACCCACCGGCGCGAGCAGCTGCGGGGCATGGCGTTCAACGAGCCCAGTCAGTCGCTGATTCAGCTCATCGATCTGCCCGGTGAGCTGCTCGATGCGCTGAGCCAGCATGCTCAGCGTCATGAGAGTGGCCTCAACTACGGTGTCCTCGTCGCCCCCGCCGGCCCCGCCCTCGCGCGGGCTGAGACGTGCGCAGGTGCGGAACAGCTCGCGGTTGCCCAGGCTGGACAGTCGCTCCCGCAGGGCCGGGTCGGCTACGACCAGGACCGCCTTGAGCTGGTTGATCGCCTGAGTGCGGGCCTTGACCGCGGAATCCTTGGCCAGCTTGAACATCCGAGCACTCTGCACCGGACCGTCGCCAGATTTCGCCCGCGCCTGGGCGCGACCGCTGAGCACGGCCCGCGCAGCAGCCTGCGCATCAAGCGGGTCCGACTTCCCGAGCAGACGGCGGGCCCAGCGGTCGGGCCGGTTCACCTCGAACACCACGACATGCTGCGCCAGCAGGTAGCGCGACAGGCCCGCGCCGAAGGTACCGGTCCCCTCCACCCCGGCCCGCCGCACCGTCCCTAACTTGCGGGCCCAGACAAGCAGCCGACGGTAGCCGACCGCCGTGGCCGGAAAGGACTTGGTGCCCAGGATCTGGCCCAGTGGACAGACCACCGCGGCGACATGAACCTCGCCGTGCGTGTCCACGCCCAAGACGACCTCGCCCCAAGCGGGCGGGCCCGTGCTGGTGGAAGAGATGCTGCGCTGTCTGGTCGTCATGGTGGTCTGCCTCCCGCGTGGTGAAGTGCTGGGTGGCTGGCACCTGCCGGTCGGGCGGTCTGAACCGTGATGGCGCCTGAAAGACAGCAAGGCCCCTGACTTGTTCAATCGAGCCCAGACGCACGGTCTGCAGCCGTAGCGTCCAGGGTGCCGGTCGGCACGGGCCCGTAGGCTCCTTGCCGCCCCTGG
>NZ_JBITGS010000103.1:0-5139 GCF_044457265.1 Streptomyces sp. NPDC050564
CAAATTCAGCCGTTGCCGACACTCAACAACCATGGTGGGCACGAAGACATCCTGCCCCCAGAGCCTCCGCCCGGGTCAGCCAGGAGCGAGCCGCGTCAACAGCCCTGCCGAGGTTGAAAAGGGCTCAGTCACATGTGGCATAGCTGTGCTCCAGTCCCTTCTGACCCAGCGGGCTTCGCTGTTACTGACCATCTCATCGCGGCAGCGCACGCTCGATGACGGCTGAATCACATTCGTCTGGGTAGCTCATCCGCGTCATCCCGTAGCGATCTATATGGCATATGGTGCACAATCCCATGTACTTGCTCCATGACATCTCTCCCATGATAAAGATCACGGAAGGATACCTTCTGAGCCATGGGTCCAGAGGAGTTCAGGACGGGTCTTAATAATGCGCGCGAGGTAATTGAGAAGGGTGGTCTGGTCCTTGTGACAGGGGCGGATCTGATGGCCGTACGAGATATCGGCTTAGATTTTCCGGTATTTGCTGGGGTGTGGCCCGGCCTGCCTGTGGACCCGTACTATGTGGGCGACAGGCCCAGCCGGTTTCGACGCCATGCACAGTTCGATTTTGATGCGGATGCAGGCGCGATTCACTGGCGGAGGTCTACTGGCTACTTTCAGGCGATAGAGTTCAACCCGCTTTTCGGCGGAATGGTGCGACATTTTGCGCCGATAGAGCGATACGGGGCTGTCGAACGTGTCTTGACGAGGCTTGTCAGGATTATGAGCCGCGAGGTCTTCGAGCTTTCCGGTCGGTGGCTCATCAATGTCCACCTGGTCAGGATCGCAGGGGATCCTGACTCTGCGGCGTCCCCCGCACCGGAGGGCCCACACCGCGACGGGTATGACTTCATCTCGCTGCACTTGGTGGGACGGGACAACGACAGCGGCGGCGAAACCATTATTTTAGATAAATCAGACAGACGACTGTTCGCGTTGACGCTAAACGCGCCCTTGGATACGCTCTGCATGGACGATCGGCAATTCCGTCACTACGTGACTCCCATCAGCGCCAAAGATCGCCATTGTCGTCGCGACATGATCCTCATCAGCTATCAGGCAACGGGGTCTGATTACCCTTTGTCGGTATTTGAATGAGGTGACACGCGTTCGCCAGAGTAGGAGCAGTAAAATTCGTATTGGCATTATTCAGACGTTTGAGCCCGGCGAGCGTTGGACCTATGAGTTGGGCTTCGCTCTGGAGCGCCTTGGTTTCTCCTGGGTGCCCATCGAGGCGACCTACCTCAAAGCGGTCGTGAACGAACGTGGGTCAGCTTCACTGCTCATCGAAGGAGATCCTGACCTCTCTGAGTCCAGCGTGGACGAGTTGGCGCTCGACGGTGTCATCTGGCGGGTTTCAGAAGAGGATTTCTACAACTATTCCAACATCTTCGCCTTGCTGTCCGCTCGTTATGTGATGATTAACGACTGGCAGTGCATTCGGACCTGCTCGGATAAATGGCGCACCAGCGTCAAGCTGGCTGCAGCCGGCATCACTGTCGTGCCGACGGTTCTACTTGCCCCGGGAATGGCTGTGCCTGGGTTCGAGGGCCGGAAAACCATCATCAAGCCTTCTGTTGGCGCAAGCGGGAACGGTGTCCGTCTCGCCGACTCCGGCGTGATCCCGTCAATCAGCACCCCGCATGTGGCACAACCACTGGTGGAGGGACCCAGCAGTGCGCATATTCGGGTCATTGTCTGCGGATTCGAACCTATCGTCTCGATCCACAGGATTCCCGGAGCGAATCAAAAGAGCATCGGCGTAGAAATCAATAACGTGGCTGCCGGAGGCCGCCCGGTACCCGCCCCGATGGAGCCGGTACATGATCTCGCCGCTCAGGTTGCCCGATGCGTCGGCGGAGACGTCATTGGTGTGGACTTCGTTCCCTGGAATGGAGGCTACGCGGTACTGGAAGTCAACTCATCGCCGGGCTTCAACGGCATCGACGAGGCAACAGGCGTGGACTGCTTCCAAGCTGCCGCCGAGCAAGTTGTCCGACGTCTGTCAGGCACCGCAATCGAGAGGAAATACGACGCCGTAGCTTCAGGTCAGTCCTGACGGTTGCGTACCACCTGGCGCCAGCGGTCGCGGGTTTCCGTCAGGCCGTCGAGCCAGTCAGCGGTTGGCGTAGTGCCACCCGCCTGACCGTCATCTGACCAGAAGTCGCAGATCTCAAGCAGCCAGAGGAAGTCTCCATCCGTAACAGCGGCGGCGAGATCTGCACGGGCTCGCCTCATTGCCTCGACGGAACGGGAGAGGGTGGCATTGAGGTTGAGAATGAGGCGGGCGTACGACTGGATCGACGTCAGTCCCGCTGCCCTTCCTTGGTCACGGATCTCCATAATCCGCTGCGCCGACACTTCGCTCCCGTCTGCAGCCAGGGCCGCTGCTCCCAACTGTGCCATTAGCGCGGCCCATCTGTTGCGCGATGTCTGCACCGCCGCAATGCTCTCGGCGACGATGCCTGTGTTTTCACTCCCGTCGTCGCCGATCAGCCCGCAGACGAAGCCCAACGACCCCAGCAATTCTTCGGCGTTTCCCAGATACCCCATCGCGATGAACTGCTCTCGGCTCTGCTTGTACTCCTGTTTGGCCTGCTCAAAAAGTCCCTGCGACCAGGAGAGCGTGCCTGCCATCTGCAGCCAGACTGCCTCACGCGGCTGGGAGTTGACGAGATCCCGTAGCTCGCGGAAATGGCCACGCCGGCGCAGGGGGTGGACGAGCCCCTTGGAAGCGAGGCTTGCGATCCTCGTGTCACTGCTCCCGCTGATGGAACGGATGAGCCGCTCTGCCTCAGCAGCGTCGCCCAGCTCCCGGGCAGCTTCCGCGGCATAGTATGTGGCGAGGTCACGGGCGTCGCCGGTCAACAGCCCAGCAGAAAGTACCTCGTTGAGTGCTCTCGCCGTCTCCCGAAGATCAGTCGACATGACGTCGCCCCGCAGGCGGCCCTGCCAACGATGGTCGACGACGGCTAGCATCGTCCGGGCCAACGCAGCCGCAGGGCTTGCTTCATCGGCCCCGATCAAGGGGCGCACGCTGCCTTCCCAGAGGCAGTCTTCGATGAAGACGTAGGAGGCCTCAAGACACCAGCCCAAGTCCAATCGGTACTCGTCGGCCAGGCGCAGCGCCTGGTTCAGTGCACTGTTGGCGGTTCTGCGGGCTCCCGCCCGGCTCGCTCGGTGATAACGCTCGCCCAGCGTGTCGAACGCACGCTGCGCATAGCGCGTCCAGTCCGCCGGCGTGAACGCGTCCGCGCCTCCGCTTGCAAGCTGCACCTCGCGACGGATGAGCCGGTGAATCGAATAGGGAAACGGAGCGTCCTCGTCTGACATGACAAACAAGCGATGTGTCAGCCGAACGGCGACAGCCTCAGACTCCAGGTTGGCCAGGGACACTGCGAGTTCTACATCAAACGAGTCGAGCAGGCTGAGGATGCGGACGAGGCGCCGTTCGTCGCTGTCCAGATCCCGCAACACGCGTGACACGAGACCGGGAAATCCACTCACGAAATCCGTCGGCTCCGGTCGAGCGCCGGCACCAACGATCTGTATGTAACGTGCGACAGCCAGATCCAAGTAGAGCGGATATCCACCTGAGGCGCGGGCTATCTGAGCGCGAATATCGGCGTTGATCACCGGTTCATCGCCGTTACGCAGGCGCAGGCTGAGGAATCTTGCGCTGTCGTCGTAGGAGAGATGTCCCACCATGTGCTGGGCGGGCTCCACGGACGAGCCAATTGCAAGACCAGGCCAGGACTCAGGCCCGCTCCACTGCAAGTCTCCCGCAGAACGTGGATCAGCCCAATCCAGTCGATTCCGTCCGGAGATGACGAATAGGACGTTTGGCATGAGCCAGATGAGGCGCTGAAGTAGCCGCTCAAAGCTGCGGTCCGTCTGTCGAGTCACGTCCTCGAACGTATCCAGGAAAACTGTCACATGAAACTGTCCCTCGAGCTTCCGGGAAAGCTCACTGAGGTCCCAGGACAACAAGTGCGGATAATAGCTGAGACTTTCGAGATCTGGTTCAGCCTGTAACAGTGGCTTGAGCCTACGGCAGTCTTCTATTGCGTGTCGCAGGGCACGGTGCCGACGCGCTGCCCTGCCGATAGCCAGCGCGATACGTGAAGCTGCCGAGACCATCGCACTTGACGAGCCAAACGCACCGGCTATCTCTGCCAGCCCCTCTTGCATCTGCTCGGGAAGTCGTATCGCCTCACTCGCCCGACGCAGGGCCCCGTCTCCACGTAAGAATTCATCCAGGGGGGTGTCCGGGTGCGCGTGTTCCCAGTAGCGGCTGAACGTGATGTCGAAGGCGTGCATCGGGCGGCCGAGTCGGCCGACTGCCGCTCGAATTGAAAGCAGGATCCGTTCGAGATCGATGCCCGAATCACTGGCGAGATCCACTCGCGCTTCCACAGGTTTCTCAAACTGGCGTTGCATGACTGGCCAGTTTTGGCGCTGCTGTCGGTCATCACCGCTGTGCCGTATCTCGAGCGCGCGGGAAAGAGATGACTTACCCACTCCGCCTGCTCCGAAAAATGTTAGCACATTCCGTCTCGGGGAAACGACGTCTTGGCTGTCGAAATGACTGTCGGTGATGTGATTATGATGCATTTGCACCGCCATGTCGAAGGCCAAACATTCTTCGTCGCGGTCGATGAAGAGTTTCACCGCGTTGAAGTTTGTGGCGTTCGTGGCAAATATCAGGGATAAATCAGGTTGCGCAATTTCCTCTTCATCGTCGAAGGGCATCGATTCGGGCTCCTCGGGATGGTCGCATGAGCGGCTTGACGCAACTGGCACAGTACAGAGTTATTCTGCGTTCTCAGGTTCGGTAAATTACCGCCGAGAAGAATGAAAGGTTGGGCGGGCAGCATCCGAAACACTGTGCGAAGTGTGCATAGGTGGGCCGGTGAATGACGATCGTTTTCGTCGCTTGGCCAACGTTCACGGATCCTCCCCCAAGAACCGACCATGCCCAGGCGTGCCCTGAAAGCCGTACAACCCTAGAGCCTGACAAGGGCCAACACAATGAGGGAGACTGTCCCGCACGGGCCCTGCCCAAACACCACCCGCTCGCCAACATCAGTTCCTCACGGCGGGATATCTGGGCCATGTCGCCGTTCCCTGAACCGT
>NZ_JBITGS010000104.1:0-4709 GCF_044457265.1 Streptomyces sp. NPDC050564
GTCACACCACGCCCACCTCCATGCCGCTTGACACCAAACGACATGGGGTGTCTGACCAGCTGATCAGCACCTCCCGCACGCCGGGGGAACCTCAGACCGATGTCAAGGCCCGCGCCCAGGAGAAGGCCGCCGAGGTCAAGCAGCAGGTCGCGGCCAGGGCCGGAGAGCTCAAGGCCAAGGCCGCTGACGTCGCGCACCAGGTGCGGGACAAGGTGCCCGACCCGGTCAAGGACAAGGCCGGTCAGGCCGCTGACCAGGCACGGGCCAAGGCGGCCCGGGCCGGGCGCGTGTGGGAGAAAAAGGCGCCCGAACCGGTGCGGCAGAAGGCCGCCCAGACAGCGCACGCGGCGCGGGACCACCGCATCATGCTGCTGGCCGCTGCGGGCGTGGCCGCCGCGGCGTGGCTGGCATGCCGCCGCAGGAAGGGATGAAGCCGATGAAAGCATTGACGATCGCCTACAAGCCGGTCGGTCTCGCCCTTGGAGCCGTCAGCGGCATGCTCGCCGGCACAGTGTTCAAGCAGGCGTGGAAGATGCTCGGTCACGACGAAGACGCCCCTGATGCCACCGATGAGGACCGTACCTGGCGTCAGGTGCTGCTCGCCGCCACCCTGCAGGGTGCGGTCTTCGCCGCGGTCAAAGCCGCCGTCGACCGCTTCGGCGCCACCGCGACCCGCCGCCTGACCGGCACCTGGCCCGACTGACGGTGGTTTTCACATCGGTACAGCAGTAGCCGCCTGCACGCTGCGGCGAAGGAAGTCCTCTTCCGCCTGCGCCTCATGCACCCCGAGACCACGATCGTGTGGGCCGACTCCGCCTACGCGGGAAAGCTCGTCGACTGGGCAAAACAGCACCTCAACCTGACCCTCAAGCCGGTCAGCCGCCCCAAAGGACGCATCCGGCTTCGTCGTCCTGCCTGCAACTGGGCCTCGAACGCGATCCGCAACAGCGGCAACATCCACCGCAGCTACGAAGGCCGCCAGCAGATCGTCGGCACCGTGGCCGGGGACAGACTCGACTTCCCCCACTTCACGATCCTGGCCAGATCACAGCGGACCATTACCACCCGGTGGATCGCCCCCCACTTCTTCTGCGTCTGCCAGACATCGCTCACCTTCCCCACCGCCAACGGCAAGCACCTCACCCGCACCGCCCGCATCGTCATCGTCCCCCTGCCCCAGATCCTCGGCCTGCTCGCAGCCGCTCTGCGCCTGTTCCTCCTCACCCGCAAAGGCGTCCACTATCAGAAGGCCCTTCTCAACGCAGCACGCGGCAACCGGCAGTAACCCGAACCCGACGCCACGACACGACACGCAGTGCTTTGGCCGCACCGGCCTGCACCCGGGCACCGACCCAACACCTGAACGAGTGAGCCTTGCCCGCGGCACGCCGGGTAGGCGCACTCGGTGACCGCCTCTTTGGAATCAGCGCCGCCCGCGATGCGGCAGATCATCGAACAGATCGCAGCCGCCGTGCACGAGGGAGACGATGCCGCACTGCCGTATCTACTCGAATGCTTCGCGGAAATAGCAGATCTCCAGGCTCTCTTCGCCCTGCGACAACGGCTCCGGCAAGACCTGCACCGCCAGCCGGGACCGGCGGGCGACAGTCCTGAAACGGAGCCCCTGCCGCTTGCAAGCAACTGAGGCCCGCTGCCCTGCAGCTCCCTGCACGGCCCGGGGAGGCAGACCAGGACCTCCGACACCCCGATGCACGCGTCGGCTCAACGCCACGGCAAGACCAAAGAGAGCGACACGCAGGTGTCAAAACGGCTGGTGCGGTCGCAGCCAGGCGGTACGACGGCGCCACCTGAAGGAAGCGGGCCTCCCCCCAGCAGACGAAGAAGGGCTTGGCTCTGAGCAGCGGTTCTCCGGCACTCCATGGCCCTGCCACGCTGGTGTGGTGGTCGGCAACGCGCATAGTGGAACCAGAGAGGGGGGCCGCGGACGGGAGGGAGAGGGCGCCCGTGACCACACGGCCGATCAACTACCAGGCGTTGTTCGCCGCCACCCCCAGTCCGTATCTGGTGCTGGGCCCCGATCTCGTAGTCCTCGACCTCAACGAGGCGTACTGCCGCGCCACCGGCCGTTCCCGGGAAAACCTGGTCGGGCACTACTTCTTCGACGCTTTCCCCGATAACCCGGCCGACCCCGACGCCGACGGGGTGCGGAACCTGAGTGCTTCCCTGCACTGGGTTCTGCGTTCCAGGGAGCCGGACACGATGGCGGTACAGAAGTACGACATCCCCGTGCCCGCCCGCCCCGGGGTGTTCGAGGAACGGTGGTGGTCGCCGATCAACACCCCGGTGCTCGGACCCGACGGGCAGGTGGCGTGGATCATCCACCGGGTGGAGGACGTGACCGAGTTCGTGCTCTCCCATGGTGCCCACCGGCAACCGGATCAGGTGCCCAGCGGGAGGCAGGCTATGGCGGCCGAACTCTATGTGCGGGCACGGGAGCTCCAGCGGCTCAATGAGCAATTGCGGGAGGCCCACGCCAGGGAGCGGAAGGTTGCCGTCACCCTCCAGGAGGCCATGCTGCAGTCCCCGGATCTGGCCCGACACCAAAGCATCGCGGTGCGCTACCTGCCCGCAGCCAAAGGGCTCAACTTGTGCGGCGACTGGTACGACGTGGTGGACCTGCCCGACGACGCCTTCTCCGTTGCCGTCGGCGACGTCGTCGGCCACGGCCTGGAGGCGGCCGCGGTCATGGGCATGCTCCGCAGCGCACTGTCCGCCGCCGTCCGTGCCCTGCCCGAGCCCGCCAGCGCCATCGGGGTCTTGGACCTGTACGCCCGCTCGGTGGAAGGGGCACTGGCCACCACCGTGGTCAAAGCGGTCATCGACACCCGCCGTCGGCACATCACCTACAGCAGCGCTGGCCACCCCCCACCGGTTCTCACCCGCCCCGACGGCACCTTCGTCCTGCTCGATCAGGCCACCGACCCCCCGCTGGGAGCCCGCCTCCGGCATGTCCCCCGGCCCCACGCCGACGTGTCCTACCGTCCCGGCGACACCCTCGCGCTCTACACCGACGGGCTCATCGAACGCCGCGGCGAGGACATCGACGCCGGCCTGCACCGGCTCACCGACATCCTGGCCGCCCATGCCCGCCTTGCCCCTGAACACCTGGCCGACACCCTGCTGTCCCGCTTGGGGTGCAGCAGCGACGCAGACGACGACATCGCTTTGATCATCGTCCGCCTGTAGCGCCTCCATCACCGCATGGACACCGGCATTCAGCGGACGAGGGAGGACCGACGCGCTACCTGCGGCCCCATTACCGGACCTCACCGCGGTGATGCGGGCGCGGAGACCGGCCCTGCCGCTGTCCGGGGGCCACTGCCAGCAGGACCTCAGTCTCAGGCTCAGTGCCTGTGCCAGAAGTCGCCGATTTCGGGGATAGTCCGATCTCTTCTGGGCAGCAGGGCACGTATCGAGGATCGAGCCGCTGGAGGCCGCGATGGTCTATTTGCCTGAGGAGGACTACGGGTCCTTGAGGAGGGCCAGCACGCGGCTCGCGGCGGGGGCGAGGGATGTGACACGCGGCTTTCTGTCCGTGTTCGCGCCAGACGGCGGCGCGGAGTCGGATGCGGTACTGCTGGTGGTGTCCGAACTGGTCACCAGCGCGGTGCGGCATGCCGGCGGAGTAACGGCCTTCGCACTGAGAGCCGGTCCGGGAACGCTGACGGTCACGGTGGAGGACGCCAGCCGTGTGCCTCCGTGCCCACGAACGACGGATGCGGGCGAGCCGGGTGGGTTCGGCTGGTTCTAGGTGCAGAACCTGGCGATGGACGTGCAGGTCAGCGTCAGGCCGAGCGGGAAGACAGTGTCGGCAGTCCTGTCGTTGCCTCATCGCGTCGCTTCGAGGTACGTCAACCCTCTGGGCTGGGGGCCTCCGTCGGCGTGATGGCAGGGGCCGGATGGTGGACAGAAGCGTTTCTGCCGCACGGCGTGCTCGTTGCTCCGGCATGGAACCGGATGAGGACAGCGGTTTGGCTCCGACTGCCCCGGCCCGCCTGCTGGGCGCCTACTGGCTGATGGCCGACTCTCCCTGTGATCGGCCGGGATGCGTGCAGTGTCGGCCGGGGCATCCCACCGCAGCAGATTGGCTCGTAGCGGAGGCAATCAACGGTGACCCTCGCGAGCGGCGCTCGCCGCCTCTGCGGGCGGACGCGTCCATGCCGTGGGCCGCGATGGCGCGGACGGTGATAGTCGCAGCTGCCGCAGCCGCGACCGCGGCTGCGGCCTGGGCGGCCCTCGGGCACGCCGGCACCTGAGGCCGGGCGGCCGACAGCCGACATCGCGGACCCTCTCGTCCGTGGTCAAGCGACAGGTGCCATCGAGGCCTTCAGACCGAGGCAGTGATGCGTGCTGTCGGCGACGACATCACCGATGCTTCATCCACGCGCCTCTAGCCGCCTGAGCACTCCCGCCTGCCGCGCAGACCGCCTCATCGAGCGGGATCAGGCCAAGAGCCTGGTCACGCGCCCGGCGGCCCCTCGCCGGCCACTGCACGGTGCGCGAGAGACAAGGCCTGGTACCGGGCCAGCGCTCGCCGTAGCTCGTCCCGTTCGGCGTCCGGCAGGGTGCCGCCTTGAGCGAATTTCAGCACGTCTTAGACGTCATCTCATTTGGATCGGTAGCCTGTCGGTCGTGGTTTCGATCGTAGAGCGGCTGGTGCCGGATGAGTTGTGGGAGCTGTTCCAGCG
>NZ_JBITGS010000105.1:0-4175 GCF_044457265.1 Streptomyces sp. NPDC050564
CCTTCGTCCGGCTCCGCGCCCACGCCTATGCGCAAGGACGCCGGCTCGCCGACGTGGCCGCCGACGTGGTGGCCCACCGACTCCGCTTCTCCCCGCCTGCGGAGCCGGACCAGGCCGACGAGGAAACCTGACGCACCAGCGCCGACCGGTGAACTGGCTGGACTTCCCGCCCCCTCCCGGCGGGAATAGTCTCAATCGAGGGTGACACGATGAATCAACAGCTCCTGGCCAAGACCTTCGTCGAGCTGGCGGACAACCTGGTCGCCGACTTCGACCTGATCGACTTCCTGCGCCTGCTCACCGACCGCTGCGTAGGCATGCTCGGCGCCGACGCGGCCGGGGTGCTGCTCGCGGACCGCGACGGCGAACTACGAGTGATGGCCGCCTCCGACGAACAAGTACGGCTGCTGGAACTCTTCCAGCTCCAGAGTGATGAAGGCCCTTGCCTGGAGTGCTGTCGCACCGGCACACCCGTGATCGTCGCCGACCTGACCCGGGAGATCGACCGCTGGCCGCGCTTCGTCACGGCGGCCCACCGCAGCGGCTTCGGGGCGGTCCAGGCCCTGCCCATGCGCCTGCGGGACGAGGTCGTCGGCGCCCTGAATCTCTTCCGTGCCGCCCCCGGCCCCTTCGACCCGGCCGGCACACTCGTCGCCCAGGCCCTGGCCGACGTCGCCACCATCAGCCTCCTGCAACAACGCTCCACCCACCGCAGCACGATCCTCAACGAGCAACTGCAGACCGCGCTGAACAGCCGCGTACTGATCGAACAGGCCAAAGGCAAACTAGCCGAACGCCGAGGCATCGACATGGAACAGGCCTTCACCACCCTGCGCGGCTACGCCCGCGCACACAACCGACGCCTGTCCGACGTCGCCCGCGCCTTCATCGACGACTCCGAACCCCTCCCCGGTCTGGGGTCCTGACCCACTCCGCGCCACACCGGCGCGCCACCCACCGCGGCCCCTGCGTCGGGGTTCGCGGTCCGGACGGCCGCCGCCGCTGTGCGGCGGCGGCCGTGGCCACGAGGATGTGAGGCCCCCCTCCACCGTTTCCTCGCGCGCTGTCCTCCGCGGCGGCGGGACTGGTGAGAACACCCCGTCTGGAAAATGCCGGGAGGACGGAGGCTGGAGCCGCGCACTCCGGCGATGCAGCTCCGGCCGGCCTCGTTTCCGACTCGGGGGCTGGGAGCCTGGGTGGGGAGACTTGCTGGTACCCGACACGGTCGCAGTCCCGTCTTCCCTGCGTGGAGAGTAGAGCAGATACAGGCGAAACGGAACAGGGCCGTTCGCGGGCGCCGCCCGTGCACCCGGGACGTCGTCACGCGGCCCTCCTCGGAACACGGGGGTCGGCCATCACCTGGTCGTGCAGGCGGGCACAGGTACGGGTGATCAGACGGGAGACGTACATCTGAGAGACGCCGAGCTGCAGACCGATGCGATCCTGCGTCATCTCGCAGAAGAACCTCATGTAAAGGATCTGCCGTTCGCGTTCGGGCAGTGCCCGCAGCAGAGGCCGGAGCGCCTCACGGTTGACGACCCGGTCGAAACCGGGCTCCACGCCACCGAGGGTGTCGGTCAGCGGGTAGCTGTCCGCGGAGCGGCCGGGCACGGCGTCCACGGACAGAGCGGTGAAGCTCTCCAGCGCGCCCTGGCCCAGCCGTACCTCCGCCTCGGTCAGGCCGGTGTACGCGGCGATCTCGGGGACGGAGGGTTCGCTGCCGCCCGGTGAAGAGCTGAGCTCATGGCCGGCGGCCCGGACCCGGCCGCACAGTTCCTGTACGCGCCGCGGCACATGTACAACCCAGAGGTCGTCCCGGAAGTGCCGTTTCACCTCGCCGAGGATCGTCGGTATGGCAAAGCTCGGGAAGGCGGTGCCGAGACTCGGGTCGAAGCGGGACACCGCCTTGACCAGGCCCAGTTGGGCGACCTGCTTGAGGTCTTCGAAGGTCTCACCGCGATGGCGGAAGCGCCGGGCCAGCCGTACGGCCATCGGCATCCAGGCACACACCACCTCCTGCCGCAGCGCGGACCTCTCCAGGCCGTCCGGCAGGTTAGCGATGCGGCGGAACGCCGCATCGGTGTCCGGCGTGTCGTCGTAGGTGCGTGTGCTTCGTGGGCTCTGCGTGCGTTCGGCCGGCATGGGCATGTGTCTCCCCGATCGGTGGAGTCGCTCACCGTGGGAGTCGGCAGACCGCAGCACACAAGGGAGCAGCGACAGCTGCTCCCACGGGCGTGCCTCCGGTCCGAAGCACCTCGGACGGGTCCCCGGACAGCCCGCTTTCAAACAGGGTTTCCGCCGTCCGGCCGCGGCTGCCCACGGACGGTTCCGGCCAGCGCGTTCACCGTCGTCCATCGGCGCCCCAGTGGCCTTGTGCCCCCAACGGGCCCCATCGGGGCGCCGATCCGGGGCTACGCTGGTGTACAGACGTCCCGGACCCCGGCGCCGCATCGCCCATCGGCCACGATGGCACTCCCGCACATCTGCCGGTCTCCTGAACCGAGGCACCCATGCGCACCCCGCGGCAACCGCCCGACCCCGAAGGCTCAGAGCGTCTCGACCCGGCCACGGTGCGGCTGCGCCGGCTGAACCGCTGGCAGGCCGAGGGCCTGCGGGAGGACTTGGCGGATCTGTACGTGGAGTCCTCCGTCGCCGAGCCGGGTGAGGGGTTCCACGACCGGCAGAAGTTCCTGCACCGTCTGGCTGACGACGTGAAACTGCCGGGATTCGACATGCTGGTCGCCGAGGCGGAGGCCCTGACGGGGTGCGTCTGCGGCTTCTCCGTGCCGCGCGACGGCTCCTGGTGGCAAGGGTTCGAAGGACCGCTGCCGCAGAACCTCGAGCAACTGACCGCGTCCGGACACGTCTTCGCGATCCTTGAAACCGTCGTCCATCCGCATCAGCACGCCCGTGGGCTCGCCCGTCGGCTCCAGGAGCGCCTGCTCACCGACCATCAGGCTTCGCTCGGCGTCACGTTGGTGGATCAGTCCGCCGGTTCGGCCTGTGCCGTCTTCGAGGACTGGGGCTGGCAGGACGTGGGGCGGATCCAGCGCATGCCCGGCCCAACGGCCTTCCGCGTACTGGTTCTTCCTCTTGGCGAGCGCACGGCGCAACATCCGGACGGCCTCGCCCACAACGACCGGACCCAACGGCCCGAATAGCCGCCCGCATCGGCCGGTCCCGGCGTGTGCGGAGGCGTGGAGGAGCGCGTGGAGCTGTCGCCGGAGCAGGAGGCGCGGCGGATCGCGGCGGTACGGCGGTACGACTTCCTGGACACTCCGTCCGACGGGGCATTCGACCGGATCGCAGCACTCGCTGCCCGCCGGGTTGCGGATTCGGCCATGGTGCAACGGACGGGCGCGGAAATCGTACGCCTTGCTTACGAGGTCCTTCCGCGTGCGCCGGGCGGGATCACCGGCGTGAGTGGGGGGAGGGGCGGGTGGGGTGGCGGAATCTGGTTCCGCGTCCGCCACAGGCCGTGTCGTTGTGGTTCTCTGGCGGGACGCCGGCTGCGGCCCGCCACCCGGGGGCCGACGTACGTGACCGAGGCGATCCCGAGTACGTGATGCGGGGACGCGCCCGACGAGCCGACGAGATGACGTGCCCGACGCGCCCGGCCCCCGCGTGTGCCTTGTGGTGAGAGAAGGGTTCCCTCCCATGCCGGTTCTGCGCACACCGACCCCGCCGACCCCGTCGATGCCGTCGGCCGTCTCCGATACGACGGCCGGCTTGTTCGCCGCTCTCGTCGGTCTTGCCAACAGGCTCGCCGAGTGGAGCGGCGGCCCTGTGCCGACGGTGGCGGGCCGGATCACCAGTGCTCTCGTAAGCCCGCTTGCGAGTCCCCTCGCTCCGGACGACTACCTCGGCCTGATCGACCCGCTGCTGTCCGCTCGCCATCCCGCGGGCCGGGTGGTCGCCGTGCGGCCGGAGTGTGCCGGGGCGGCCACGCTGGAGATCCGTCCCGGGCGCAGCTGGGCGGGGCATCGGGCCGGACAGTACCTGCCGGTGGGAGTGGAGATCGACGGGGTACGGCACTGGCGTACGTACTCGATCACCTCACCCCCCGAGGCGCCGGGCCGAACGCTGACGATCACGGTCAAGGAGGAACCCGGCGGCCGGGTCTCCCCGCACCTCGTGTACCGGACCCGCCCCGGCGCTGTGCTCCGACTCGGCCC
>NZ_JBITGS010000106.1:0-3923 GCF_044457265.1 Streptomyces sp. NPDC050564
GGCTTCGACTCACTGACCGCCGTCGAGCTGCGCAACCGGCTCAACGCCGCCACCGGCCTGCGCCTGCCCGCCTCACTCGTCTTCGACCACCCGACGCCCCAGGCCATTGCCGGCCGTATGGAAGGCGAACTGTTCGGTGGACCCGGTGACGACGCCGCGGACATCTCGCCGCGGTCGAACGTGACCGTCGACGACGATCCGATCGCCGTGGTGGGCATCGCATGCCGCTACCCGGGCGGGGTAACCGACGCCGAGGGACTGTGGGACCTGGTGGCCGGTGGCGCGGACGCCATCGGTGACTTCCCCACCGACCGCGGCTGGGACCTGGAATCTCTCTACGATCCGGACCCCGAGTCGGTCGGGACGTCGTACGCGAAGGCGGGTGGGTTCCTCTACGACGCGGCTCAGTTCGACGCGGAGTTCTTCGGGCTGAGTCCGCGCGAGGCCCTCGCCACGGATCCGCAGCAGCGGCTGCTCCTGGAGACCGCGTGGGAGGCCTTCGAGAACGCCGGGATCGACCCGGCAACGATGCGGGGCTCCCGGACCGGCGTGTACACGGGCGTCATGTACAACGACTACGCCTCGCGTGTGCGCCGGGTGCCGGACGAGCTGGAGGGCTACCTGGGCACGGGGAGCGCGGGCAGTGTGGCCTCGGGCCGTCTGGCGTACTCCTTCGGTCTTGAGGGGCCGGCGCTGACGGTGGACACGGCATGCTCGTCGTCGCTGGTCGCTCTGCATCTGGCGGTGCAGTCGCTGCGTCGCGGTGAGTGCGACATGGCCCTCGCCGGCGGTGTGACGGTGATGGCCACCCCCAACACCTTCATCGAGTTCTCCCGTCAGCGCGGTATGTCCCCCGACGGGCGCTGCAAGTCCTTCGCTGCTTCGGCGGACGGGGCGGCCTGGGCCGAGGGCGTCGGGCTGCTGCTGGTGGAGCGGTTGTCCGAGGCGCGCCGCCGCGGGCACCGGGTGCTGGCCGTCGTGCGCGGTACTGCCGTCAACCAGGACGGCGCCTCCAACGGGCTGACCGCCCCCAACGGGCCCGCCCAGGAACGTGTCATCAACAACGCCCTGACCGACGCCCGACTCACCCCCGCCGAAATCGATGCGGTAGAAGCACACGGCACCGGCACCCGCCTCGGCGACCCCATCGAGGCGCAGGCGCTGCTGGCCACCTATGGCAAGGACCGCCCCGACGACCAACCGCTCTGGCTCGGCTCCCTCAAGTCCAACATCGGGCACACACAGGCCGCCGCCGGCGTCGGGAGCGTCATCAAGATGACGATGGCGCTGCGCCACGGCCTGCTGCCCAGGACCCTCCATGTCGACGCGCCCACCCCGCACGTGGACTGGGAGGCGGGCGCCGTGCGCCTCCTGACGGACGAGGTGCCGTGGGAGCCGGGTGAGCGGCCTCGACGCGCCGCCGTCTCGTCCTTCGGTATCAGCGGCACCAATGCCCACGTCATCCTTGAGGAGGCACCCGCCGCCGCGGAGCCGCCGGTGGACGTGCCCGGCGGCGCACCGCAGGTCGTTGCCCCGGAAGCGGCACTCGTGCCCTGGGTTCTCTCGGCCCGCTCGGCCGACGCCCTGCGCGCCCAGGCCCGGCGCCTTCACGACCACCTCTCCCGTACCTCCGGGCTCGACCTCCTCGACGCCGGGTTCAGCCTGGCCGACGGCCGGGCGGTGTTCGACCACCGGGCGGTCGTGGCCGGGCGCGACCGGCAGGACCTGTTGGACGCCCTGGCCGCACTCGACGCCGGGCGGGCGCATCCCCGGGTGACCGTGGGTGCCGCGTCGCGGTCAGCGGTGGACAGGGTGGCGTTCGTCTTCCCCGGCCAGGGCTGGCAGTGGGCCGGTATGGGCGCCGAACTCAGCGCCGTGTCACCGGTGTTCGCGCGGCGTCTCGCCGAGTGCGAGCGGGCTCTGGCCCCGCACGTCGACTGGTCGCTGGCCGACGTCCTCACGGACGAGGAGAAGCTGGCCCGGGTCGACGTCATTCAGCCCGTGATGTGGGCGGTGATGGTGTCCCTCGCGGCGGTGTGGGAGTCCCTCGGCGTCGTACCGGCGGCCGTGGTGGGCCACTCACAGGGCGAGATCGCGGCGGCCTGCGTAGCGGGAGTGCTCGACCTCCACGACGCCGCCAAGGTCGTGGCCCTGCGCTCGCGCGCCATCGCCAGGATCGCGGGAGACGGTGGCATGGCGTCGGTGGGTCTCCCGCCCGACCAGACCCGGGAACTGATCGCCCAGGTGGCCGACGACCTGCACATAGCGGCCGTCAACGGCCCCGCTTCGACTGTTGTGTCGGGTGCCGCGGCCGCCCTGGACGCTCTCGTGGCCGAGGGCGAGGCACGAGAGGTACGGGTGCGGCGGGTGCCCGTCGACTACGCGTCGCACTCACCGCACATGGAGGAGCTGCACGACTCCCTCCTCACCGAGCTCGCCGACATCACTCCCCGTCAGGGACGCGTGCCGTTCTACTCCACGCTCACCGGGGAACTCCTCGACGACACGACCCTCATGGACGGCTCGTACTGGTACGAGAATCTGCGTCGGCCCGTGCAGTTCGAGCAGGCGGTACGCGCCCTGGTGCGGGACGGTTTCGGGGCCTTCCTGGAAAGCAGCGGGCACCCGGTGCTGACGTACGGGGTGGAGGAGACCGTGTCAGCCGTGGGCGTCGAGGCCCTGGTCGTCGGGTCGCTCAGGCGGGGCGCGGGCGGCATCGGCCAGTTCCTGCGGTCCGCGGCCGAGCTGTACTGCGGCGGTCACGCCGTCGCCTGGCCGGCATTGCTGTCCGCCGACGGCCGGCCGCGCACCCGGATCGAACTGCCGACGTACGCGTTCCAGCGCGACCGCCACTGGTTGGATGTGCCGGCTGCGTCCGGTGACGTCGCCGCCGCCGGCCTGCAGCGTACGGGCCATCCGCTTCTGGAAGCGGCGGTGGACCTGGGTGGCGACCTGGGGGCAGTGCTCAGCGGCCTCGTGTCCCTGTCCACCCACCCGTGGCTGGCCGACCACGCCGTGGCCGGAGCCGTCCTGCTGCCCGGCGCCTCCCTCGTCGAACTCGCGGCCGTCGCCGGAGCCCGTGTCGGGTGCTCCGCCGTCGAGGAACTCACGCTCGAGGCGCCCTTGGTGGTGCCCGACGACGGCGGTGTCCAGGTGCAGGTGTCGGTGGGCGCCCCCGAGGACGACCGGCGCCCGGTCGTCGTGTACGCCCGTGCGCGGGACGATCAGGAGTGGGTGCGTCACGCCACCGGGCATGTCGTCGCCCAGGACGACGGCGAGCACGCGGTCCCGGCCGACTGGGCCGTGGGCGCGTGGCCCCCGCCGGGCGCCGAGCCGGTGGACCTCACCGGTATGTACGACCGCCTGGCCGAGCGCGGCTACGAGTACGGCCCCGTCTTTCAGGCCCTCGACGGCCTGTGGCGGGTCGGCGACGACCTGTACGCCGAGGTCTCGCTCGGTCACGGCACCGGCCCCATGGGCTTCGGGCTGCACCCTGCCCTGCTGGACGCCGCTCTTCACCCCTTGGTGATCAGCGGTCAGGACGACGCGGGACACGTGCGACTGCCGTTCTCGTGGAGTGGTGTACGCCTGGACGCAGCCGACGCCACGCGCCTGCGCGTGCGGCTCGGCGTGCTCGGCACCGACGAGTACCGCGTCGAACTGGCCAACGAGACGGGCACGTCGGTCGGCGGAGTCGAGGCGCTGCGGGCCCGGCCCATCACACTCGAGCGGCTCATGGAAGCGGCGCTGAACGCCGCGGGTGGCGCGGCCGACGGGGAACTGCTCCGGGTCGAGTGGCGACCGCTGCCGTCGACCGCCACGGTCCCCGCTGTCGAGGCTGCCGTCGAAGTGGCGGGGCTGGATGAGCTGTTGGGTCTGGTCGAGGCGGGTGGGGTGCCGGATCGGGTGGTGGTGTCGGTGGC
>NZ_JBITGS010000107.1:0-3918 GCF_044457265.1 Streptomyces sp. NPDC050564
CGGCCACGCGATCACGCACAACTGCCCGGCCGCGCAACACGCACGACCGCCCGGCCGCACACAGGCGGGAACGAAGAAGTGCCCGCCTCCCTGGGACCCCGCTTCCCTCTCCCCCAGGCGCCCGGTGAACTCACGCGCCGCGGGCGCACTCTGACCCACCGGATCCGCCTGATCACCGACCCGCAGCACACTCCCCCCAGGGGATCTCCTGCGCAGCATCGAACCCAAGCCGCTCGCACGCGGTATTCCACCCCTGCACTCCCACCGCCACCCCGGGGGCACCGGCCTCGGGGCACCGACGGCCAGCAAGGCTGCGTGCAGGCAAGGGCTGCGCTGCGCCGAGGACCATCTGGGCCGCCGGCTCGCGGTCGCCGCTTGACGCGTTAGCCCCCTGAGGTGTCTCTGCGGTCACGGCCCAGCCAGCGGCCCTTTTCCAGGCCAAAGCGTGTGGGGCCAAGCCACCTGTCCCACCGCCCCTCTTGGGCGGCCAGTTGGCATTCCCATCTGCGGCCGGGTACGACGGGCCGGACCCTGCGCTGGGTACCGCCTCGCCCGCACGGAAGGCCCCCGTGCCGACTCCGGAGAGATCAACAAATTGTCAGGCGCAGGCCCCCGGCCGGGGGTTGACAGTGATCCACCCGGTCAGTCTCTGCACATCACCGTCGAGCATTCGCTTGCTAGACGTTCAGCCAGTTTCTACTGTGGGCGTATGGACGACGCCACGACTGAGGTACCTGACACACCCCCCAACCACCTCCCAGGTGACAACCGCCTCCCCCGCATCGCGCCGCTGCCGGAGGACCGCTGGGACGCGAGGGTGCGCGGGCTTTTGACCGCCGCTCCACGGGACCCGGGAGGCGGGGTGCCCAACATCTTCACCACCTTGGCCCGCCACCCGGACCTCTACACGCGGTTCATGCCGTTCGGCGGGCAGCTGCTCCGCGGCGGACTGCTGCCGGGAAGGATCAGGGAGCTACTGATCCTGCGCACCGCGCACAACACCGGGGCCGCCTACGAGTGGGGACGCCATCTGCCGTTGGCGGAGGCCGCCGGCGTCACGACCGCGGACGTCCGGCGTATCACCCAGGGCCCGGAGGCCGCCGGATGGACGGACCTCGACAGGCATCTGCTCCGGGCCGCGGACCAGCTGCATCGCGACGCACGCATTTCGACCGTGACCTGGGAAGCTCTCGCGGCCCACTACGAGGAGGCAGAGCTGATAGAGATCACCATGCTCATCGGTCAGTACCACATGCTGGCGTTCTTCCTGAACTCCACCGGCGTGCAGCTAGAGCCGGGCTTCGACCGGAGCGGCTCCGGGAAGGCGGCGCGCGCCGATGGATGAGCAGCGCAGACCGGAGAAGGAGGCGCGCCGTCTGGCCGGCCGCAAGCTCCTGGTGATCGGCGCGGGCACCCGTCCGGACGGGGATCCGCAGGCACCCGTCGGCAACGGGCGGGCGATATCCGTCCTTGCCGCCCGTGAGGGAGCGAGTGTGGCGTGCGCCGACATCGCCCCCGAGGCGGCCTCAACGACCGCCCGGCTTGTCACCGCCGAGGGCTCCCCAGGCCTCGCCCTGGTGGCTGATGCCACCGACCCCGAACAGACCGCCGCAGTGGTCGCCGAGGCCGCCCGCGAGCTCGGCGGTCTGGACGCGCTCGTGGTGAACGCAGGCATCGGGCTCGGCGCTGGCCTGGCCGGCTCCTCGCCCGAGGACTGGGACCGCGTCCTCTCGCTCAATCTGCGCGCGCCCTTCCTGGCCGCAAAGTACGGCCTGCCGACGATAGGCAGCGGCGGCGCGATCGTCTTCATCGGATCCGTTGCCGGACTGCGCGCCGCCACCGGCTCGCCTGCGTACGACAGTTCCAAGGCGGGTCTGGTGGGTCTGACCCGGCATGTCGCCAAGGAAGGCGCCGCACGCCGTATCCGCGCCAACGTGGTCGTACCTGGCCTGATCGACACCCCGATGGGCCGTCAGGCATCAGCAGCACGCACCTCCAGGACCGCGTCCTTCGCCCGGATCCCACTCGGCCGGCAGGGCACCGCGTGGGAGGTGGCGGAGGCGGTGACGTTCCTGCTCTCCGACCGCGCCTCCTACATCACGGGCCAGCAGCTGGTGGTGGACGGCGGCCTGAGTGCCGTCTGACAGCCGTTCAGCAGCCATCCGGCCGGTGCGCGGGAGACTCCCGCAGACGACCCCGGCCGCCGGCGTCAGCCAGTCCTTTGGTCTGAAGCGAGTGCCAGCAGCACCATGTCGTGGGCCGCGCGGCCGATTTCCTCCAGGCGGGCGCGAGAGGAGTCCAGCTGGTACTGGAGCAGCACGCCGCGCGCCAGGCTCTCCAGAAGGAATGCCTGCGCGCGGGCGTCCAGGTCGGGGCGGATACTGCCGTCGGCGACCCCCCGCCGGATGTCGTCCTCCACGCCGGTGCGGACCAAGTCGAGTTGGCCGCCCAAGGGCCCCTTGGCGCTCTCCCCCGGGCTGCCGACCGCCTCGACGAGCAGCACCAGCAGCGCGCGTGCCCGGACACTGGGGCCCGGCTCGGCCAGACGTGAGAAGTACTGCTCCAGCTTGGCCAGCACGGCCTCAAGCCCGGTCATCCGGTGGTATCCGGGCAGCGCCCTGAGACGGTCTACAAAGACCTCGCGGATGTCGTTGATGACCGCCTCGACGAGCCCAGCCTTGGACTCGAAATGGTAGTTGACCATGCCCCGGCTGACCCCGGCGCGATCACCGACCTTCTTCACCGTGAGGCCGCGGTAGCCCTCCTCGGCGAGGATCCCCAGTGCCGCGTCGATCAGTCTGCGCCGGGAGGCCTCCCGCTGGTCATCGCGCATCGTCGGAAGGGGGCCGGTCGTTGTCGTGGGATCGGTCATCGCCCCAGCAGTATCCCATCCGCGACTGCCCCGCTGCTCGAAAGGTGACCTGTGAACGTCTCGCGAATCATCCTGGCTGTAGCCACCGGCCCGATATTCGTCTTCACCGGGGGAATCAAGATCCACGGGCTGCGCCGGTCCCTGCAGTACCGCGACCACTTCGGCATGTCGCTTTCGCTGTGGCGGGCGATCGGCGTGCTGGAAGCCGGAGGCGGCGTCGGCCTTCTCGCAGGGCTGGCGGCCCGGCCGCTGGGCATCGCGGCCGCCGCGGGACTGTCCGCGTTGATGTTCGGCGCCGTGCTGACGCACCTGCGGGCCAGGGATCCGATCGCTGCGGTGGCCTCCGCCTCGGGCGTTCTCCTGCTCGCCTCGACGTCCCTCGTGTGCGGCATCGCCGCGTGACCCCACGAACTGCAACGGCTGCGGTGGGGACATGCCCAGCTGCGCCCTGGCGCACAGGCCGCGAAAGGACGGCACCTCTGCCGAGGCTCTTGCCTCTTCAGAACCAGCGCCAGGCTACGAAATCCCGAATTCCAGGAAAATGCGTCGGTGGATCAACCTGACAGGACACCGGCCAGGGCCTGACCGTCGTGGACGGTGGTGCGTGAAGTCCGGTCCCGCCCGGTGGCAGCCTCCAGGGACATGCCACCCGGCCGAACCGGCATCCGCATGCCCGGACGGGCGTGGCGGGGCTCTGCAGGGGCTGTGGGCTCAATGGCGAGCGAGCGGAGAGACCGCTCGCCGGTGGGTGCCGTCGCTGACGGCCAAGTGCGGTATGGCTGCCGTTTCCCGACGTGGAGAGCCCAGGACCTCTGGGACCGTGGGGCATGTGCCGGCCGGAGTCGGCGCGGCCGCCGCCGCGTCGACTCCACACTGGTCGCCCCCCGGCTCAGCCCGCTGCTGAACGCTGCCCGCCCGAAAGTGAGACAGGGCATTCGTTGGGCAGAACCCGCTAGTGTCCTGCGCCAGTAGTTGATCGTTAGTAGTTGTGTGACTTCTGCTGCTGGTGCGTCAGTTCCTCGTCGGGGCCCGAAGCTGGAACCGTT
>NZ_JBITGS010000108.1:0-3467 GCF_044457265.1 Streptomyces sp. NPDC050564
AGCAGGTCGACGGCGGCGAAGTCCGCGAGGCCGGGGACGGCGACGTCGGCCAGTTCCTGCGCGGTGCGCCGGATGTCGGAGGTGGTGCCGATGCGCCCGGAGGCCTCGTGTAGCAGGCACATGCGCTGCCGGGCGAGCTGCTCCGACACCGTGTGGTGCGCCGCCAGGCACACCGCGCGCACCCGGCCGTCGGAGTCTTTCAGCGGCGCCAGCGAGGCCGGCCAGCCCCTTTCGCCGGCGCCCGCGACATGCAGGGCGGCCTCCATGTGCTGCGGCTCGCCGCTGTCCAGGGCCAGGCGCATCCTGGCCTCGGTCTCCTCGCTGACCGGGTGCGGTGCGATGTCGGGCAGGCGCAGCCCAAGCATCTGCTCCTCGGCCAGGGACAGCGCGCGTTCCATGCCGGCGTTGGCCCGCACCAGCCGCAGGCCGGTGTCGAAGACTGCCAGGATGCAGGGGGACTGACGGAACAGCCATTCCCGCAGCGCCTCGCCGTGTCCCGGCGCTCGCGTACCCAGCGGGCCTGCCCCGCCCGGCACGGCGCACACCACGAGCCACCCGGCCCGGGGAGCGCCGGCGGGGAGGCGGTGCGCGAGCAGTGGCTGCTCAAGCCGGTGGCCGTCGTGGTGGCGCAGGGTCACGGTGCCGCCGCATCGCTGGCGCCCGGCCGCCTTTCGCCCCAGGGCCGCAGCGGCCACACCGGTGTCGTCGGCGAGCAAGCGGGCGGCTGGTTGCCCCACGATCTGGGAGGAGGTGTAACCCAGCAGCCGCCGGGCACCTTCGCTCCATCCGGTCACGAGGCCCTGCTCACTGACGTTGGCCGTAGCCGTGGCCGTGGCGGTGGGATCGGGCACGGCGTGCCCTTGCGTCTGCTCACCGGGAGGGGTGGGAAGTCGCTCCATCGCTGTTCATCTCGCCCTTCGGGAACCTGCACGGCAGGGCCTGGGGCAGGGCCCCTCCTGACAAGCATGATCCCGGCGGACTAAGACCACCAACCCGGCGCTGTCTCGTACCGCCTGGCCCGCAACGGACCCGCCCCCAGCACGCCCGTACCGCCCGCCCGCAACGGCCTTGCGCCGTCGGCGGCGAACAGCCCGCTCCGCTGCCGCTCCGCTGCCGCTCCGCGGTCTGCCCGTGGTCGGTCCGTGGCCGGTCCACGGGCCGGAAAGCCGGTGACACCGGCCGCGGGCCACGCACCCGGCACGGGAGGCGCCTCACGCCAACTCCACTGGCCGGCCGCCTCGTTGCCGGGGCGGCAAGGCGGTCACGGGGGATGGCGGATCGTCTGCGTGGCGCCGTGGCCGGTGCCGGTGGCCGTCCGCCGGCGGGCCGGTGGAAGGTTTCGTGGATGTGGCCTGTGACACGCCTGTGACAGTCGGCGGACACCGTCATGACGTCGCCCCGGCAGTCTTTTCGAAACGGACAAATCGCAGCAATCGGGCATTTGTTCTCTGCTTCCGAGGGTGTGAGCAGTGATGACCGAGACGATCCGTCGGAGGAAATCCCATGAGCCTCACCCTCACCGCGCCGCAGACCCAGGCCCCCGCACCTGCGCTGGCCCCGCGTGAACGGGAGACGCTGCGCCATATCGCCGCCGGGTGCACCTACCTGCAGGCGGCCCGCCAGATGGGACTTTCCAAGCACACCATCGACGCCTATCTCCGCCGGATCAGGGCCAAGCTCAACATCAACAGCACCGCCGAACTCACCCGGCTGGCCATCTCCCTGGGCCTGTGACGGCCCGCCCGGGCGGGAGGGTCGCCCCGGGGGCGGATGCGGCGCCCGCGCGCATCCACCGCGTCCCGCGGCGCACCGCGCCACCGTGGTGCTGCTCACCGGCCCGCGCCGAGTCCTCCCGCCTCGGCCCGGCCCCGTCGGCAGCACGACTGCGGCGCCGTGGCGCCGCCGCGGACCGGGCGGCCGCTGCGCCGGCCGGTGCCTGGCCCGTCCGTGCCACTGCTGTGTCCGCTTGCCGGACCTCCAGTCCGGCGCGCGCCAGGCCGCAAGTCCCGGCTGTTCGTCACTTGGCGCCAGGCCCACAATGCAGTACCGCACCCCCGGCCGGCCGCCGTCGCCCGTATCGGCCGTGGGGCCGAGGCCACCGTGAGCGGGGGCCGGTAAGTCACGGTGCCCCGGGTGAGGATGAGCCCGGCGCGCACCAACCCGGCGAGGCGGGTGGCCGGGGCGGCGACCGTGCCGCCTCGCCCCGCACAAAAGGTCCCAGATGCGGAACGGGGCTGTGGCGATGGTATCCATGCCACTACATTTGGTGGCATGAGTGCCATCACTGTGCGGATACCCGACACCATGGACAAGCCGCTGCGCGCCGCCGCAGCCAGCGCCCCCTCGCTGAACGAGTACATCGTGAAGGCAGTGCGCCGCCAGATGACGATCGACGCCGCCCGGCAGCTCGCCACCCTCGAGCCCCTCGACCTCAACGGCGAGGGCGACGCTCTGTGACGATACGCAAGGGCGACGTGTGGGACGTCGACACCGGCAAGGGCACCCGCACGATCCTCGTCGTCAGCCTCGACGGACTCGCCGACGCCTACGGCGCAGTGGTTGCCCTGGTCCTGCACGCCCCAGCCGTACACCCCGACACCGCGATGAGCGTACGCCTGACGTCCCCGGTCGGCGCCTCGGCCGTCGCCGTCAACCTCGTCCAGCTCGCCACGTCCCGCTTCGACACCGCCACCCTGCACGGCAACATCGGCCTCGAGCAGCAGGCGCTCGTCGACAACGCACTGCGCGCGGTCCTCGACCTGTAAAAATCCATACCCTCGCCTTGGCGGGGCCGTTCCGCCAAGTCCAGGGCAATCGGGGCGGTGCAGGCGCCAGGCGCTGGACGGTTTCCATGCCATCGTGAAGCGTCGGCACGTGGGGTGGCCGCCGCCTGCCTGCGGTAGGTCCCAGGGTGGCTGACGATGGCGCTGAGGGTGCGGCTGAAGGTTCCCGGGCTGATGAAGCCGAGCTGGACCAGATGTCCGTCACACCGCGGTCGCTCTGCTGCAGCAGGAACATCGGCCGCTCGACCCGGCGGCGCTGCAGGTATCGGTGCGGTGTCTCGCCGACGGTGGTCTTGAAGGTGCGCGTGAAGTGCGGCAGTGACACGTGGGCGATACGGGCCAGGGCCGGGACGTCCAGCGCTTGCGCGTAGGCGAGGTCCATCGCATCGCGTGCCCACAGCATGTGGCGGTTGCTCTCTTCGGCTGCGCGGCTCACGGCGCCATCACACCGCGGGTGCCGCCGGCCGGAACAGCTCCGCCGCGCCAAACTGCCCGCACACGCGGGTGCACTACGGCGGCCCACGCCCAGTGGTAGGGCCCACCAGGGCATGTCCAGTCCGTCACCTGCGACTTACCGGACCGCCCCCGGGCCGCCGCTGCCCGCATCTACGGGCGGGTCGGCGCCGCCTGCTGCACGACCTCGAAGGACCACAGCGTGGACCCGCTCGCCGCCGGCTTGGGACG
>NZ_JBITGS010000109.1:0-2995 GCF_044457265.1 Streptomyces sp. NPDC050564
TGCACGGTGCGCGTCTTGACTGGACGGCCATCCATCCCACCGGCCGGCAGATCGACCTGCCCGGCTACGCCTTCCAGCACACCCCCTACTGGCTGCAGACGCCTTCCACCACATCAGGAAGCGCCGTCAGGCTGGGTCTGGAGGACAGCCGCCACCCACTTCTGGGTGCGGTCACGAGCCTCGCCGACGGTGGCACGCTGCTCAGCGGGCGTCTCTCCCTGCACACCCACCCCTGGCTCGCCGACCACGAGATCCAAGGACGGATCATCGTCCCCGGCGCGGCGTTCATGGAGATGGCGCTGGAAGTCGCGGACCGCACCGACGCCACGCGCGTGGTCGACCTGACGCTGGAGGCGCCGATGGTGCTGCCCGCCACCGGCGGCCTGCGCGTCCAGGTCACAGTGGGCGCCCCGGACGACTCTCTCCAGCGCCGGATACAGATCCACTCGCGCCCCGAGGGCTCGGACGCGGGCGCTCACGACGAGCGTGAGGTGTGGACCCGGCACGCGTCGGGATGGCTCGCGATGGGCGACCTCGTCGCCGCTGATGTGGATGCGGCGGTATGGCCCCCGAAGGACGCCGAGGCCGTGGAGCTCACGGACTTCTACTCCGAGCTGGCCGGGGCCGGCTACCAGTACGGGCCCGCCTTCCAGGCCGTTCGGGGGCTGTGGCGGCTGGGTGAGGAGACCTACGCGTCGATCGTCCTGCCGGAGCCGCAGCACGCCGACACCCAGCATTTCGGCATCCACCCCGCACTCCTGGACGCCGCCCTGCACCCGCTCGTCCACCGGCTCGCCGACGCGTCCGTCCGGGAGGCGGAAGGCGGGAGCCTGTTGCTTCCGTTCGCCTGGAGCGACGTCGCGCTGTACGTAACCGGAGCGCGGGAACTCCGCGTGCGATGGACCCCCAGCGGTCCGACGACCGCCGCCCTGACGCTGACCGACCTGACTGGTCGACTCGTCGCCTCCGTCGGGGAGTTGGCGCTGCGGCCCGCGCGGACCGACACAGGCGCCGCGGCGGCTGGGGACGTCACACGGGGTTCTCTGTTCGGGCTGGACTGGGTGCCGGTCGCGGCTGCGGAGAGCATCGCGGCTGTCGAGGCTGCCGTCGAAGTGGCGGGGCTGGATGAGCTGTTGGGTCTGGTCGAGGCGGGTGGGGTGCCGGATCGGGTGGTGGTGTCGGTGGCTTCGCGGGACGGGGAGTCGCCGTCGGTTGCTGCTCATCGGATTGCCGCTGAGGTGCTGGAGTTGGCGCAGCGGTGGGTGTCGGACGAGCGGTTCGCGGATGCGCGTCTGGTCGTGGTGACGCGCCGTGCCGTCAGCGTGGGTGACGACGATGCTCCCGCCGATCTGGGTGCCGCCACGGCGTGGGGTCTGATCCGTACCGCGCAGTCGGAGCATCCTGGCCGGTTCGTGCTGGTGGATGTCGACGACGCGGGGCAGGTGCCGTCTGTCGCGCTGTTCGGTGAGGAGGCCCAGGTCGCCGTGCGTGAGGGCCGGCTGTTGGCGCCGCGGCTGGCTCCGGTCACCGCCACGCGGGAACAGCCGGCGCTTGACCCTGAGGGCACGGTTTTGATCACCGGGGCCTCTGGCACGTTGGGCACCCTCATCGCCCGGCATCTGGTGCGCGAGCACGGGGTGCGGCATCTGTTGTTGCTCTCCCGTCGCGGCCCGGACGCCCCGGGAGCCGTCGAACTCACCAAGGAACTTGGTGAGTTGGGTGCCTGCGTGACGCATGCCGGGTGTGATGCGGCCGATGCCGGGGCTCTGGCGGGTGTGTTGTCGGGCATCCCTGCTGAGCGTCCGCTGACTGCGGTGATCCATGCTGCCGGTGTTCTGGACGATGGTCTGCTGGAGTCGCAGTCCGTCGATCGTCTGGGGCCTGTGTTGCGGCCGAAGGTGGACGCGGCGTGGAATCTGCACGAGCAGACGCGGGATCTGCCGCTGGCTGCGTTTGTGGTGTTCTCTTCGATTGCCGGTGTGATCGGTAATGCCGGGCAGAGCAATTACGCGGCGGCCAACACCTTCCTCGACGCCCTGGCCGCGCACCGCCACGCGCAGGGGCTGCCCGCGCACTCCCTTGCCTGGGGACTGTGGGACCAGGACAGCGGTATGGCGGGCGGCCTGACCGACGCCGACCGGGCCCGCTGGTCCCGGACCGGAGTGGCTCCGCTCGATGCGGAGCGCGGTATCGAGCTGCTCGACGCCGCCCTCAAGACGCCCCGGGCCGAACTGGTGCCGGCCCGTCTCGACCTGACCGTACTCAAGGCGCAGGCGGCAGCAGCGGCGCGCGGAGCGCACACCGGGATTCCGTCAGACGTGATTCCGCCGGTCTTCCGAGGCCTCGTCCGGCCGTCGGCCAGGCGCTCCGCGATCGCGGCCACGCACGCCGCAGGTCAGGACAGCTGGAGCGACCGCATGGCAGCGTTGCCGACGGCGGAGCGCGAGCGCGCGGTCATCGACACCGTGCGCGGTGTGGTGGCATCCGTCTTGGGTCACTCCGGCGCGGCGGACATCGACGTCGAACGGGCCTTCAAGGACCTCGGTTTCGACTCCCTGACCGGCGTGGAACTGCGCAACCAGCTCAACGTCACCACCGGCCTGCGTGTCCCGGCCACCCTTGTCTTCGACCACCCCTCACCGCGCGCGGTCGCCACGTATCTGCTGTCCGTCATCGCGGAGGCCGACGGCGGCACAGGAACACGAACCGGCACCGGAGCGGACGCGGCAGTACGACCGAACGCGTCCCTCGACGACGATCCGATCGCCGTGGTGGGCATGGCATGCCGCTACCCGGGCGGGGTCTCCGACGCCGAGGGACTGTGGGACCTGGTGGCCGATGGCGTGGACGCCATCGGCGACTTCCCCACCGACCGCGGCTGGGACGTGGATTCCCTCTACGATCCCGACCCGGAGACCGTGGGGACGTCGTACACCAAGTCGGGCGGGTTCCTCTACGAAGCGGCCCAGTTCGACGCCGAGTTCTTCGGCCTCAG
>NZ_JBITGS010000110.1:0-2962 GCF_044457265.1 Streptomyces sp. NPDC050564
CACCCGGTCGAGCTGATCGGCGGGGTGCGATTCCCGGCCATCGGTGAGCTGCCCTACCTGCTCACCCTCGCAGGCCACGGCTTCTACTGGTTCCGATTGCGTCGCGACCACGGTGAGTAGTGATACCGTTACGACGTTCTGTTCATCAGAACCCGAGACCGCCTTGCGGGTGGCTCGGTCATCAACTGCGCGCGCTCGTCGCGTGAAACCTCTTCGAGTGATCGGACAGGACACGCCGCCGACTCGGGTGGCGTGAACGCCAATGGTTCCGGCTCCGCAACTCGCCGGTCGTGGCTCGCGGCCACAATTGAGGGCGGGACGGTTTTCACCGTCCCGCCTTGGGCACCCTTCACGAAACCCGACCCTCCTCCGCCGCACGACGTGGAAGGGACGCACGCCATGTCGGAAGCCGCAACCCACTCTTCCACGGTCGCCGTCGCATGCCCTGAACTGCTCGCGTCCCTCGATCCACTGCTGCAGGAATGGCTGCCGCGGCAGCGATGGTTCGCGGGCAAGGGACGCCCGGTCACTGGATTCTCGCTGGTCGCGGCCACCGAACTGCTGCCGTCGACGTCACAGCTCGGCCTGCTCCACCTCCTCGTACGGGCCCATCAGCCGGACGCCCCCACCCAGGGCGCTCTGCCGCACCCCGGGGACTGCTACCAGCTGCTGATAGGTGTGCGCGAGGCGCTGCCGCCACGGCTGGCGCCCGCGCTCATCGGGCATCTGGAGGAGGGTCCGCTGGCCGGCCGGACCGTGTACGAGGCGCTGTACGACGCCCGGCCCGCCGACGTGCTTCTCGAAGCGATCCGCACGCGGGCCCGCATCGGCGATCTGCGCTTCGAATGCGCCCTGCGCCAAGAGATGAGGGGCGGCCTGGTGCCGCGGCTGGTCACCTCGGAGCAGTCCAACTCCTCGATCATCTACGGAGATACGTTCATCCTGAAGCTGTTGCGGAGGATCGTGCCGGGCAACAACCCGGACCTGGAACTTCCGCTGGTACTGGCCCGCGAGGGCTGTGCGCGCGTGCCGGCCCCGGCGGGCTGGCTGCTGGCCGACCTGGCCTCCGACCACGACTCCTACGTCTTGGGCGTACTCCAACCCTTCGTGCAGGGCGCCACGGACGGCTGGGAGCTGGCGCTGCGCGAGCTGGCCAAGGGTGAGGACTTCGGCGACGTCAGTGGCTTCGGTGACGAGGCGCGGGCACTGGGCCGTGCCACCGCCGAGGTGCACACGGCGCTGGCCCGCGCGCTGCCCACGGTCACGCTGGGCCACACGCAGATGGGGCTGCTGGCCGACGGCATGACCGAGCGCCTGGAGGCGGCCGCACAGGCGGTGCCCGTGCTGCGTCCCCACGCTCCCGGGTTACGGACCGCCTTCGAGGCGCTGGCCGACCTCGCCGCCGAGGGCCATACCTGGACCGCGCAGCGCATCCACGGCGATCTGCACCTCGGTCAGTGCCTGCGCGCGCCGTCCGGGGAGTGGTCCCTCATCGACTTCGAGGGCGAGCCGTCGAAACCCCTCGCCGAACGCCGCATGCCGCAGCCTCCGGCGAGGGACATCGCGGGAATGCTCCGCTCCTTCGACTACGCGGCCCACTCGCACCATCCTGTGGTGGCCGGCTGGGCCGACGCCTGTCGGGCCGCATACTGCACCGGCTACGCCGAGGTCTCCGGCGCCGACCCGCGCACCGACCCCGTACTCCTGCGCGCCTACGAAACGGACAAGGCCGTCTACGAAGTCCTGTACGAGGCCCGGCACCGGCCCGACTGGCTGCCGGTTCCGATGGCGGCGATACGCCGACTCGCCGCATCCCCCTGACCTGTCCCCCCTTCCCCACCTCATCCTGCCGAGGAGGCCCTGCCCGTGACGCCCCGCCCTCCGTCCGACGACAGTCCGAAGAAGAACGGTACGAAGAAGTCGGCTGCCGCGAAGAAGACGGCGGTGAAGAAGGCCGCTGAGGGGAAAACGACGGCCGAGAAAGCCACCGCCGGCAAGAAGGCCGCCGCCGCGAAGAAGGCTGCCGTGGGTAAGAAGGCTGCCGCCAAGAAGGTCGCCGGGAGCGCGGCTGCCGGCGAGAAGGCCATCGCGAGCACGGCCGCGAAGGTTGCGAAGAAGGCGCCGGAGCCTGCCGCCGACAGCGCGCCCGTCTTCGCCGGCGTCAGCCTCGGTGACCGGGAGCGGCTGCTCGACGGCACACATCACGATCCGCACGGGGTGCTGGGAGCCCATCCGGTGCCGGGTGGGGTGGCCTTCCGCGCCTTCCGCCCGTACGCGCTGGCGGTGACCGTCGTGACGGACGACCTGCGCGCCGAGTTGCACGACGACGGGGACGGCTTCTTCTCGGGGTTGCTGCCACTGCGCGCGGTCCCGGCGTCGTACCGGCTGGTCGTGGGCTACGAGGGGACGGTTCTGGAGACCGAGGACGCGTACCGTTTCCTGCCCGCGCTCGGCGAGTTCGATCTGCATCTGCTCGGCGAGGGCCGGCACGAGCAGTTGTGGCGGGCGCTCGGCGCGGAGCCGATGGTGCACCAGGGCGTGACCGGCACCCGCTTCACGGTGTGGGCCCCGAACGCGCGCGGTGTGCGCCTGGCCGGCACCTTCAACTTCTGGGACGGCACGGGATACCCGATGCGGTCGCTGGGCTCTTCCGGGGTGTGGGAGCTGTTCGTGCCCTCGATCGGCGAGGGCGAGCTGTACAAGTTCGAGATAACCCGCCCCGACGGAACGCGCACGCTGCGCGCCGACCCGATGGCCCGCCGCACCGAGGCTCCGCCGAACACCTCGTCGATCGTCCACGCGTCCCATCACGTGTGGCGGGACGCGGAGTGGATGTCCGGGAGGGGGCTGCGGCCGGCGCACGAGGCCCCGTTCTCGGTCTACGAGGTGCATCTGCCGTCCTGGCGGCCCGGGTTGACGTACCGGCAGCTGGCCGACCAACTCCCCTCCTACGTCTCCGACC
>NZ_JBITGS010000111.1:0-2901 GCF_044457265.1 Streptomyces sp. NPDC050564
AGGCACGGCCCGTGGCGCCCACCGCTGTTCGCGCCGCCGCCACGAATGCTGCGATCGCCGGGTGGGTGCCGCCGCCCGCGCGGAAGGCGACCTTCGAGCGGCGGAAGAGGGGCAGCCGGGTCAGGACCACGCCCTCGGGGGCATGTGCGGTGGCCATCTCCGGTACGAATCCGGCACCTTGCCCGATCGCGGCCAGTGCCAGGACCGTACGGAAGTCGTTGACCTGATGGCGGATGCGCGGCTGGAAACCGGCTGCCTGACAGGCGCGTACGGCCATCGCGTGCCCGGTCGTACCGTCCCGGGCCGTGATCCATGGGGACGTGGCCCACGGTCCGAGCAACTCCGCCAGCGTGTCGCCGCGGGCGGCCGGATCGGTGGCGGGAGCCCTGTCGGTGGCGTCGCCCGTGGCCAGGTACATCGGCTCCTCCAACAGGGGCACCTCGTCGACCGTGGTGTCCGGTGACGCGGGGACGAAGTCGTAGTCGTGGACGAGGGCCACGTCGAGTTCGCCGGCGCGTAGGCCGTCGGAGACCCGAGCCGAGTCGATCTCCTGCACCATCGGTTCCAGCGCCGGATGCCGCTGGGCCAGTTCGGCCAGTGTGGCGGGCACGATCGCGGGGCCGCCAGAGGGAAACGTCCCGATCCGCAGCGGCCCGCCGATGCCCTCGCGTGCCCCAGCCAGCTCGGAGACCGCCAGTTCGAGTCGTTCGAGAACGGCGTCGGCGTGGGTGACGAGCGTGCGGCCCGCGGGCGTGAGCACGACCCGTCTGCCACTGCGCTCCAGGAGGGGTACGCCCGCCTCGCGCTCGAGCACGCTCAGCTGCTGGGAGACGGCCGAGGCGGTGAAGGTCAGCGCCTCGGCGACGGCCGCGATGGTGCCGCGTCGGTCCAGTTCGCGCAGCAGGTGGAGGCGTCGAACATCGAGCATAAGGTGAGCTTACGTATAAGCGAAGAAACATGAACTGGATCTACTGGGTTTGTGTCGGTCAGGCTGGGCGCATGAAGCCCGAAGCGAACCTCACCGGCCTGTTTGTCCCCTTGGTGACCCCGTTCACCGACGACCTGCGCCTCGCCCCGGACGCGCTCGCCCGCCTCGCCGACGAGGCGCTGTCGGCTGGCGGCGCTCGCGGACTCGTTGCCCTGGGCACCACCGCGGAGGCGGCCACGCTGACCACCGAGGAGAAGCGGGCCGTGGTCCGCATCTGCTCGGCCGCCTGCCGGGCACACGGAGCTCCGCTGATCGTCGGCGTCGGCACCAACGACACCGCCGCCGCCATCACGACACTTCGGGAGCTCGCTCAGAGCGGTGAGGTCGCCGCGGCACTTGTTCCCACGCCGCCCTACACCCGGCCCGGTGAGGCGGGAACACTGGCGCACTTCACGGCACTCGCCGAACACGGGGACCTGCCGCTGGTCGTCTACGACATCCCGTACCGAACCGGTCAGCCCCTCAGCACCAGCACGCTGAACGCGCTCGGGCACCTACCGGAGGTCGTCGGGGTCAAGTACGCGACCGGAGCGATCGACGCAGCCGCGATGGAACTGCTCGGCTCGTCGGCACCGGGCTTCGCGGTGCTCGGCGGCGATGACGCCGTCATCTCGCCGCTGCTCGCGGCGGGCGCCCGCGGCGGCATCCTGGCGTCGGCCAATGTCCGCACCGCTGACTACACCGAGCTCATCTCGCTGTGGCAGCGCGACGCCACCGGACCGGCCCGCAGGCTGGGAGCCGAGCTGGCCCGGCTGTCCGCCGCGCTCTTCGCCGAGCCGAACCCGACCGTGATCAAGGGGGTGTTGCACGCCCAGGGCCGTATCCCCAGCCCGGCCGTCCGGCTGCCGCTGCTGGCCGCCTCCGCCGATTCGGTCCGGCGAGCGGCGGACCTGGCCGCCGCCAGGACCCACCAAGAGACCGCGGCCTGACACGAGCCCGTGGCCCCGGGGGAACCCGGTGGACTTCGATGCAAGCCGAGTGCGCCCGCCCGCTCCCGCGCCACCACACTCCCCACGTGGGCGAGCTCCCCAGGCGGCGGGCCGAGCCACAACGTGGACCTGTCAGCGGCTGTGATGATGAGGTTGCGACGATGCCCGAATGACTGATGAGATCCGGAAGACATACCTGCAGGCTGCCGAGAAGTCGGTGCACCTGCTGGCCACAGAGCAGGTGGCTCGATGCTGGGAGACCGAGTCCGTGCTACCCGGGATGTCAGTGGGTGGGCTGGCCGGCCACCTTGCGCGTAGCGTCCTCCAGGTCGAGTGGTTCCTCGACGGTCAGGTGTCCGGCGCGGAACCGGTGTCACCGGTCCAGTACTACGCGCGGCTCGCAGACACGTCGTTGCTGGACTCCGCGCTGAACGTCGGGGTGCGTGCCCGCAGCGAGGAGACAGCCGCAGCCGGCCCCGCTGTCGTGGCCGAGCAGGCCCGGGCAGCGTGGGTGCGACTGTCGCAGCGGCTGGGCATGGAGCCGGCCGATCGGCGGGTGGCTGTCCTTCACCGGCCGGGAGAGGAGATGCTGCTCGACGGATACCTGCAGACCCGTTGCGTCGAGCTGGCGGTACACCTCGACGACCTCGCGCTCAGTGTCGAGGTGCCCTGCCAGGTGCCCGATGCCGCGCTCGCTGTCGCGGTGGACGTGCTGGTCGCCGCCGCCCGGGACCGGCATGGCGACCAGGCCGTTCTGCACGCGCTCGCCAGGCGTGAGCGTGACGTTGACCAGGCCCTGCGGGTGTTGTAGGTCTACCGCACTACAGACGGACCATCCCCCAATGCCAGGAAATCGGCGTTCTGCCGCCGGTGCCAAGGGGGTTGGTGCGAGGCTGATGCGCTCTCGGGTTGCGAGATGGGCATATCGTCCGAGAGTGATCCCAAGTGGGCGGCAGGAAGCAGCACGGTGCGAGGCCCTGGGCC
>NZ_JBITGS010000112.1:0-2480 GCF_044457265.1 Streptomyces sp. NPDC050564
GGTCGGAGACGTAGGAGGGGAGTTGGTCGGCCAGCTGCCGGTACGTCAACCCGGGCCGCCAGGACGGCAGATGCACCTCGTAGACCGAGAACGGGACCTCGTGCACCGGCTGCTTGGCCCGACCCGCCATCCACTCGGCGTCTCCCCATGCATAGGACGACTCCGTCACGATCGATGCCGTCGCCGGAGGCACCTCGGTGCGGCGGGCCATCGGGTCGGCGCGCAGCGTGCGCGTTCCGTCGGGGCGGGTGATGTCGAACTTGTAGAGCGTGCCCTCACCGATGCCGGGAAGGAACAGCTCCCACACTCCGGAGGAGCCCAGTGACCGCATCGGAAATCCCGTGCTGCCGTCCCAGTGGCAGAAGTCCCCGCAGACCGTGACGCCTCGCGCGTTCGGGGCCCACACCGTGAAGCGGGTGCCGAGCACGCCCTCGTGGGTCATGCAGTGGGCACCCAACGCCCGCCACAGCTCCTCGTGCCGGCCCTCGCCGATCAGGTGCAGGTCGAGCTCTCCCAGCGCGGGCAGGAAGCGGTAGGGGTCCTGCACTTCGAACTCGGTGCCGTCGTACGTCACCGACAGCGTGTACTCGGGAATCGCGTCGAGCGGCAGTACGCCGGAGAAGAGGCCGTCCCCCTCGTCGTCCAGCTTCGTGGGCAGCCCGTTCACCAGCACGGCCACCGCCTGGGCGTACGGACGCAGTGCGCGGAACACGATGCCGCCCGGCACCGGGTGCGCTCCCAGCAGCGTGTGCGGATCGTGATGCGCCCCCGACAGCAGGCGCCCCCGGTCCGTCGGGTCCAGTGAAGCGGAAGTGGCCGGCCGTACGCTGACCGGTGCGGTGCGGACTATCACGGCTTCAGCCTCCTCGAGAGGGGTTGGGGAGCGTGCGGGATGTCGCGGTCCAAAGGCCTTCACTGGCGTTCGGCGAGACGCCTGACCGCCGCCATCGGCACCGGCAGCCAGTCAGGACGATGTCGCGCCTCGTAGAGCACTTCGTACACGGCTCGGTCCGTCTCGTACGCGCGCAGCAGCTCGGGTTCCCCGTGCGGGTCCCACTCCGCCTCGGCGGCATAGCCCGCGCAGTAGGCCTCGCGGCAGCGTTGTGCCCACTCGGGACGCCAGGGACGGCGGGAGCGGGCCGCGTAGTCGAACGAGCGCAGCATGCCCGCGACATCGCGCACGGGGGACTGGACGCGCCGGCGTTCGGTGAGCGGTCGGGCGGGCTCGCCCTCGAAGTCGATGACGGACCACTGCTGTCCGGCCCGCAGGACCTGGCCGAGGTGGAGATCGCCGTGAATGCGCTGGGCGGGGCGGATCGCCGTGTCGAGGTCGCCGAGCGCGTCGAAGGCGGACCGCAACCCGTCCGCGTGCGGACCGAGTTCGGGTACGTTACGGACCGCGGCGTCGAGTCGCTCGCTCATCGCGGCAGCAAGCAGCCTGTTCTGAGGTGGACTTGTCCCATCTATGGGGAACGCCGAGGCCAGCGCCAGATGCACCTCCGCGGTCGCCCGGCCCAGTTCGTACGCCTCGTTGGTGAACTCCCGCCCCGAGGCGAGGGATTCGAGGGCCAGCGTCCAGCCGTCGGCGGCCTCGGGCAGGAACGGCTGAAGCACTCCGAGCGTCGCTTCCTGCGGCCGCGAGATCCGAAACCACGCGGCGGGAGCGGGTACGCGGTTGCAACCCTGACGGGCCAGCGCCCACGGCACCTCCAGGTCCGGGTTGATGCCGGGCTGGACACGGCGGAAGACCTTCAGGATGAACGAGTCCCCGTACACCAGCGAGGAATTGGACTGCTCGGCGTCGAGGAGACGCGGAGCCAGACCGGCGGGCACCGTCACCCGTGTGTCGCGCTCGAAACGCAGCGGGCCCGCCGTGCCCGGCCGGCGGAGGCGCTCCAGGAGCAGTCCCGCCGCCGTGCGGTCGTGGAAGGCGTCGTAGACCATCAGGTCCGCCAGCGGGCCGTCGTTCGCCCGGCCGATGGCGGCATGGGCGAGACGCGGCGGCAGGACCTTCCGTACGCCGAGGAGCAGTTGATAGCAGTCCTCGGCCGGGGGAGTGCCCGGGCCGGCCTGGGCCGGCGGGTCGAGGTGCTCGGTGCGGACCAGCAGGTGCAGGCACCCTGGGTACAGTTCGGTCGTCGACACCAGGGTCACATCCGTGACGGGCCTGCCCTTGCCCGCGAACCAGCGCTGCCGAGGCAACCACGCGCGCAGCAGTTCTGCCAGCGAGGTCAGCAGCGGAGCGCGGCCGAGGCCGCTCGGACGGTGCAGCGCGGTCTTCGCCATGGCGACACGTCCCTTCAGAGGCAGGCGGGCTTGGGGGAGCACACGGAGGCACACGGTCATGAGCGCCTGGTGACGCTCGGCGCGACTGCGCGACGCAGCCGGAACCAGTAGAAGCCGTGGCCTGCGAGGGTGAGCAGGTAGGGCAGCTCACCGATGGCCGGGAATCGCACCCCGCCGATCAGCTCGACCGGGTG
>NZ_JBITGS010000113.1:0-2203 GCF_044457265.1 Streptomyces sp. NPDC050564
GATCGCGTTCTCACGCATCGGTACCTTGCGCGCCGGGGCGCTGCTTCTGGGCGTCGACGACGGCCCGCTCCAGCACGGCGGTGTATTCGAGGACTGTGCCGGGCTTGATGTCGTCGGCCTGCTTGACCTGGACAGCGCGGCTGCCGAGATAGGCGTACGTCTTGGGGTCGAAGATCCACTCGGTGCGGTCGCCGCTCTTCTGGTCGACGTGAGCCAGGGCGATGCCCTCGCGTCCCGCGGCGTCCTGGGCATGATCCACCACCACCACCCCGGGGATCTTGGCCGCGGCCCGGTACAGCGCCGCGTTCAGCTTCGCCGGTGCGAGCTGCTCCCCGAGCAGGTCGCCGACCGTGGTGAATGCCTCCTGGTCCGGGGAGTTCCCCTGGCCCTTGGTCTCCTTGTAGATCTTCTTCAGCAGGGCGTCCGGGTCGGTGGGCAGCGTCTTGAGGTAGTCGTAGGAGGGGGCGTTCAAGCTGCTCTCGACGTCGCTGTCGAGGGTGATGCCGCCCTTGGGGTGGTAGCCGGGCTCGTCCAGCCAGCCCTGCTTGCCGTCGGGGGAATTCCATGCCTCACGGATATGCAGGGGCTGGACCAAGGTCTTGGACTTGTCCGTGTCGGTGTGCGAGACGGAGAGGTAGGAGACCTTGCTCTTGATGTAGATGTACTGGCCCGGGCCGGGTTCGGGCGTCTTGCTGGCCGAGGCGGCGGCGGCGATGTGCTCGACGGTGGAGGCGAGCTGGGCGGTGCTGCCGGGCTCGATGCGGACGACCGGCGCTTCGACCGGGGGCGGGGTGGCCGCGGCCGGGTCGCTGCCCCCGGAACCGGTCAGCGCGGTGAAGGCGAAGGCGCCGGCCAGGGCGGCGGCGGTGACCGGGACACCGATCAGCAGGACACGGCGTGCCGGGCGGCGGGACGGCGCAGGGGCGGGGGCGGGTGCGGTGCGCTGGATCTCGTTCATCAGGTGCTCCTCGAGAAGCAGGTGACGGTCGAGCGACAGGTGCGGGTCTCCCGGCGCCGGCAGCAACCGGGCCAGTTCCGCGTGGTCCAGCGACTCCTCACGCCGAGACTTCTTGCGGATCATTCGGACCTCTCCTCGTACGCCTCGTGTGACCGGGCCGCAGAAGTGCGGCCGCCCTGTACTTGTCCGTTGCGCGGTAGCGGTTCCCTGCGTTTCCTCAGTTCTTCGTCGGCCAGCTTGCTCAGCCGTCTGCGGGCGCGGGACAGGCGCGAGCGCACGGTGCCGACCGGGACGCCGAGCACGGCCGCCGTCTCCGCGTAGCTGAGCCCGGACCACACACAGAGCGTGAAGACCTCGCGCTCGCTCCGGCTCAGCTTCTTCAGCACCCGCTGGGCGGCAGCCAGCTGGTCGGCATCGGCTATGCGGCCGACGAGTTCGTCGGCGAAGTCCGGGACCGTTTCCTTGGCCGGCAGGCGCTCCAGGGCCCGCTGGTGGCGGCGCGCAGCGCGGGTGGTGTTGCGCAGTACGTTCACGGCGATGCCCATCAGCCAGGGGCGCGGGCTGTCGCCTTCGTCCCGCAGCTTGACGCGCAGCCGCCACGCCTCCAAGAAAGTCAGCGAGACGATGTCCTCGGCGACGGTCCAGTCCCCGGTCACCCGCACCGCGTGCCGGTGGACCAGTCGGGCGTGGTCACGGAAGAGCTCGCGGAACGCCTCGGGGTCGCCTGCCCGTATCCGGGTGTGCAATGAGTAGTCCACGTCCATCCTTGTCCACACGGCGGGGCAGGTTCCCGTGGCGTGCGTCACACGGTCAGGAGACATGGGGCTCCGCGGCCGGCACGCGCATCACGTCCGCCGTCTCCTTGGGGTGAGCGACATCTCGGGCGGCACGGCAGTTGAGCAACAGGGCAGGTGGCGTCGCCCACATCAGCAGCGAGGCGAGGGTGACGGCCGCCTGGTAGGACTCGGCGGTTTTGTCATAGCGGGTTTCGATGCCGCGCCATTGTTTCAGGCGGTTGAAGCACCGTTCCACGACGTTGCGCTGCTTGTAGATTTCGCGATCGACTGTCGGGGGGCGTCCGCCGAGGCTGCCGCGCCGGGCCCGGTTGCGGATCTGGTCGGCCCGTTCCGGGATGGTGTGCGTGATGCCCCGGCGCCGTAGCCAGGCCCGGATCGCCTTCGAACTGTAGCCCTTGTCTCCCAGGACGTGATCGGGCCGCGCGCGGGGCCTGCCGGGACCGATGCG
>NZ_JBITGS010000114.1:0-1989 GCF_044457265.1 Streptomyces sp. NPDC050564
ACGACTTCGACGCGTTCGTACGCCGGGCCGCGGGCGTCGGCCTGGAGGTCGCCCTCGACTTCGCGCTCCAGTGCTCCCCCGACCACCCGTGGGTGAAGAAGCACCCCGAGTGGTTCCACCACCGTTCGGACGGCACGATCGCCTACGCCGAGAACCCGCCGAAGAAGTACCAGGACATCTACCCGATCGCCTTCGACAAGGACATGCCGGGGCTGGTCCAGGAGACGCTGCGCGTGCTGCGGCACTGGATGAGCCATGGCGTACGGATCTTCCGCGTCGACAATCCGCACACGAAGCCGGTGGTGTTCTGGGAGCGGGTGATCGCGGACATCAATCGCACCGACCCCGATGTGATCTTCCTGGCGGAGGCCTTCACCCGCCCCGCGATGATGCACACGCTCGCGGCGGTCGGCTTCCAGCAGTCGTACACCTATTTCACCTGGCGCAACACCAAGGAGGAGCTGACCGACTACCTCACCGAGCTGTCGGGCGAGGCGGCCGCGTACATGCGGCCCAACTTCTTCGTCAACACCCCCGACATCCTGCACGAGTTCCTGCAGCGCGGCGGCCGGCCGGCCTTCGAGGTACGGGCGGTTCTCGCCGCGACGCTGTCGCCGACCTGGGGGATCTACAGCGGGTATGAACTCTGTGAGAACACCCCGCTGCGTGACGGCAGCGAGGAGTATCTGAACTCGGAGAAGTACCAACTGCGACCGCGCGACTGGGAGTCGGCGGAGCGTGACGGACGTAGCATCGCGCCATTGGTGGGCGCGCTCAACGCGATCAGGCGGCGCAGCCCCGCTTTGCGTCAGTTGCGCGACCTCCATTTCCATCACACGGACAAGGAGGCGGTGATCGCCTACTCGAAGTCTGCAGCGGACGCACGCGGTTCGAACACGGTTGTGGTGGTGGCCAACCTCGACCCCCACCACACCCAGGAGGCCACGGTCTCGTTGGACATGCCGCAACTCGGCCTGGACTGGCACGAGTCCGTGCCGGTGCGCGACGAGCTCACCGGCGAGACCTACAACTGGGGCAGGGCCAACTATGTGCGTCTCGAGCCAGGGCATAGGCCCGCGCACATCCTCACCGTCCTGCGACCGTCCTCACCGCAGATCGGAGGGTCACCCACAACATGATCGTCAACGAGCCCGTCCCGGACACGTTCGAGGACACACCGGCCAGGGACCGCGATCCCGATTGGTTCAAACGCGCCGTCTTCTACGAGGTCCTGGTCCGCTCCTTCCAGGACAGCAACGGCGACGGCGTCGGCGACCTCAAGGGCCTGACCGCGAAGCTTGACTACCTCCAGTGGCTGGGCATCGACTGCCTGTGGCTGCCCCCGTTCTTCAAGTCCCCGCTCAGGGACGGCGGGTACGACGTCTCCGACTACACCGCCGTCCTGCCCGAATTCGGTGACCTCGCCGACTTCGTCGAGTTCGTCGACGCCGCCCACCAGCGCGGCATGCGCGTGATCATCGACTTCGTCATGAACCACACCAGCGACCAGCACCCGTGGTTCCAGGAATCGCGCACCAACCCCGACGGCCCCTACGGGGACTACTACGTCTGGGCCGACGACGACAAGCAGTACCAGGACGCCCGCATCATCTTCGTCGACACCGAGGCCTCCAACTGGACCTTCGACCCCGTCCGCAAGCAGTACTTCTGGCACCGCTTCTTCTCCCACCAGCCGGACCTCAACTACGAGAACCCGGCGGTGCAGGAGGAGATGATCTCCGCGCTGCGGTTCTGGCTGGACCTCGGGATCGACGGCTTCCGGCTGGACGCGGTGCCGTACCTCTACCAGGTCGAGGGAACCAACTGCGAAAACCTTCCGGCGACCCACGAGTTCCTCAAGCACGTGCGCAAGGAGATCGACACGCACTATCCGGACACGGTGCTGCTGGCGGAGGCGAACCAGTGGCCGGAGGACGTGGTCGACTACTTCGGCGACTTCCCTTCCGGCGGCGACGAGTGCCACATGGC
>NZ_JBITGS010000115.1:0-1982 GCF_044457265.1 Streptomyces sp. NPDC050564
TCGTCGGCCAACTCACCCACCGCTGGGGCACCCGCCCCACCCCCACCGGCAAAACCGTCTGGGCCGAACAAACCCTCACCCAAAACTGAAACACCCCGTACAGGACACCGACCCCCACAAAACCCTGTGCTCGTACAGCTACAGCGAAGCGACAAGCAGCTCACAGTGACGATCGCAGCGCCCGGCAATGGGCAGTGACGGCCTCCTGACCCGGATCGCCGGCCCGGCTCGTCCGCGGCTGCCGTCACACGCTCAGCAGCAGGTCCCGGACCGCTGCAGGCTGGGACAGGAACGGGTGATGGCCGGCGTCCAACTCGACGACGCTGCCGGCCCGGCGGGCGAACTCGCGCTGCAGCCGCGGCGGGGTGCCCCGGTCCTGAGCGCAGACAAGGTACGTCGAGGGCAACTGCTGCCATGCGGCCGCCCCGACCGGCTGCCCCGTCACCTGCACACTCTGCCGGGCCAGGTGATCCACCGCCTGCGCCTGGACCCCGGGGTCGCAATCCTGCAAGAACGTGTCCACGAGCAGCTCGGGACGGACCCCGAATGTGCCGGCGTCGGGATCGACGTCGAGGAACGGGGCGGGGCCGCCGTCCCCGAACTCCGACAGGCTCTGCCCGACCTCGGGCAGGTAGCTGGAAACCAGCAGCAGGTGGCGCACCGACCCGATTCCCGCAGCGGCTTCCGCCGTGACGATGCCGCCGTAGCTGTGGGCGACCACAACAGTCGGCTCATCGCCGGCCTGAAGCACCTGCCGCACCGCGGCAACATCCTCGAACAGCCCCGGACCGCCGACGCCGCCGGGCAGGCCAGCCTCACCGCAGCTCGGTAGCGCCGGGGCCACGCTCGCCACCCCCCACTCCCGCAGCAACTCGGCGGTGCGGTGCCACCACCACGACCCGTCCCGCACACACGCCCCGTGCACGAACACGACTCTCATCGCCACCTCCACGTCGGCCACTGCCGGGAAGAACAGACCTGCGTACACAGACTCCCACCGGACCGGGTCCCAGCAGCCCGGACCACAAGGCGGCCGATGAACCGCCGCCCCCGCCGGCCCGACCGGCGTGCCCGCCCAGGCCACCGGCCTTCGACACCGAACAGCCCAAGACCGCCTCACCCGCCCTGACACCGGCGCCGCCACATGTCCCACGGCGTACTCCCAGCACAAGCAGACACCAGCGCACGCCGGCAAATACCTGCAGGCGCCGGGCACCCCGGCCTCACCGAGACCGGCCAGGACCGCACCGGCCGGGCCGCAGACGGCACCATCAACGACCGCAGTCCGCCCGACAGCGCCGCCCCCGGGCAAGGGGAGAAACACATCCCTCCAAGTCGTCCCCCATGCCCTCGCCCCGCCACCGCTGCACGAAACGAACACGGGCCGAAGGCCCTGGCTCTCACCGCACACCGCTCCGCCGCGCCACCCGCAACAGCCCATGCCACACGCCCGCACACATGCGTCAGCGGCCGGGCGGCAAGAACATGCCACCCAGCCGCAGACGCGGTCCGCAATATTTCCCTGTCAGACCTTAGTTGCCATTGCCATTGCCGTTCCCGTTCCCGTTGCCGTTGCCGTTGCCGTTTCCGTTGCCGTTTCCGTTGCCGTTTCCGTTGCCGTTTCCGTTGCCGTTGCCGTTGCCGTTTCCGTTGCCGTTGCCGTTGCCGTTTCCGTTGCCGTTGCCGTTGCCGTTCCCGTTGCCGTTCCCGTTGCCGTTGCCGTTGCCGTTTCCGTTCCCGTTGCCGTTCCCGTTGCCGTTGCCGTTTCCGTTGCCGTTTCCGTTCCCGTTGCCGTTGCCGTTGCCGTTGCCGTTCCCGTTCCCGTTGCCGTTCCCGTTGCCGTTCCCGTTGCCGTTGCCGTTCCCGTTCCCGTTCCCGTTGCCGTTGCCGTTCCCGTTCCCGTTCCCGTTCCCGTTCCCGTTCCCGTTCCCGTTCCCGTTCCCGTTCCCGTTCCCGTTCCCGTTCCCGTTCCCGTTCCCGTT
>NZ_JBITGS010000117.1:0-1804 GCF_044457265.1 Streptomyces sp. NPDC050564
AGGGGGTTGGGAACTGTTGTGGTAACCGTCAGCGTCATTCAGTCTTCATCAGCATGTGTCTGCCGTGGTGGATGTCTGGTGCGCCAGGCGTCGAGTTCGGCGGCTGGCCACAGGAGGGTTCGACCGACCTTGCGGGGTGTGGGGAAGTCGGGGGTGTTGCGGTGGTGGTTGTAGAGGGTTCGCCATGCGATGCCGAGGCGGGTGCAGGCTTGTTCGCTGGTAAGCCAGCCTTCGAGTTCATTCATTCTGTACACTCTAGTCACTCACTGACTAAAGGAGGTGTCCAGCGTGAAGAAGTTCCAGCCGCGGCCCGGTTTCGTGGTGCAGGCGTCCCGGTTCGCGCTGGACCCGAACGCAGGTCAGGAACACGCGTTGCGCTCGCACTGCGGTGCCGCCCGCGCCGCGTACAACTGGGCGGTGTCGTGGGTGACCGCGTCGTGGTGGCAGCGCAACGCCGAGGAGTCCTACAGCGTCCCCGCGGAGCGGCTCACCGAGTGGAGGCCGTGGTCACTTCCTACGCTGCGGAAGGCGTTCAACGAGGCCAAGCACACCGACCCCCGCTTCGCCCACTGGTGGGCGGAGAACTCCAAGGAGGCCTACAACACGGGCCTCGCGAACGCGGCTGCCGCTTTCGACAACTACGCCAAGTCCCGGCAGGGTAAGCGCAAGGGCCGTAAGGTCGGCATGCCGCGGCGGAAGTCGAAGCGTAAGGCCCGACTTGCCTGCCGGTTCACCACCGGCACCATCCGTATCGAGGCCGATGGCCGGCACGTCACGCTGCCCCGGCTCGGGACGATCCGGCTGCACGAGAAGGCCGAAGGACTGCGTGAGCCCATCGCGGCCGGCACGGCGCGGATCCTGTCCGCGAGCATCCGCTACGAACGCGGACGCTGGTTCGTGTCCTTCCAGGTCGAGGTGAAGCGTGAGATCCAGCGCATCGCCCGACCCGACGTGGCCGTAGGCATCGACCTGGGTGTCAAGCACCTGGCAGTGATGGCCGACAGCGCCGGAGAGGTCCGCTACGAGCCGAACCCGAAGCACCTGGATACCGCGCTCTCACAGTTACGGCGCTTGTCCCGCCGCGTCTCCCGCCGCCAAGGGCCCGACCGGCGCACTGGCCAGCAGCCCTCGAAGCGGTGGCTGAAGGCCAACGCACAGCGCAACCGGGTGCACCACCGGGTGGCGAACCTGCGCGCGGACGCCCTGCACAAGCTCACCACCAAGGTGACCGGCGAGTACGGCACGGTGGTGGTCGAAGACCTCAACGTTGCCGGGATGCTCAAGAACCGGCGCCTCGCCCGCAGGATCGCTGACGCCGGGTTCGGGGAGATCCGCCGCCAGCTCACCTACAAGGGTCAGCGCAACGCCTGCCGCACGGTGGTGGCGGACCGCTGGTACCCCTCCTCCAAGACCTGCTCGGCGTGTGGCGCGGTGAAAGCCAAACTGCCGCTGCACGTCCGAGTCTTCGACTGCGACGAATGCCCTCTGGTCATGGACCGGGACGAGAACGCAGCACGCAACCTCGCCGCCCTCGCGGCGGCCGGCACGACAGGTACCGGAGTGGCCGGAGACCTGGACGCCGTCAAGGCGTCGAAGCCTCGTGGAGCCGACCAGAAGACCCGCACCACCCCGCCCAGCCGCAAGGCCGGACGGGGGCGGGCAGGTGGCGCAACCCTCCCGCACCAACGGCAGGAGGAAGCGAGAGACCGTCGACAAACCGAAGCCCTCACGCTTTGGTGACGTCACGGACCTTCCGGGCAGAAATGCCCGGATTGCTGAAATCCACTGAGGATCGAAGCAACGG
>NZ_JBITGS010000118.1:0-1796 GCF_044457265.1 Streptomyces sp. NPDC050564
GTCAACTTGACCCGGCCCTGAAGGACCGGGCTTGGAGGTAGAGCCCAACTGGCTGCTGGGTGGTCTCCTCCGTCCAGACACCCCTATGGGGTGGCAGGGACGCGTGACTCACGCCCCGCAGTCCACGCAGCGTCGCCCTTGCGGGCGATGTTGCGGGAAGCGTTCCGGTCTGCGTGGGCAACGACCCCGCAGTTCCGGCAGGTGAAGAGGGATTGGCTCACCCGGTTCTTCTTGTCGATGTGGCCGCACTCGCAGCACTGCTGCGAGGTGTAGGCGGGATCGACGAAGACCACGGGTACGCCGGCCCTGCGGGCCTTGTAGACGATGAAGTCTCCGAGCTGGGCGAAGGCCCAGCAGTGGAGTGCGACCCGTTGGGGCTTGCGGAGCCGTACCCGGGTGCGGATGCCCTTGAGTTCTTCCAGGGCGATGCCGCGTCCGGTGCGTTCAGCCTCGGTCACGATCGTCTTGGCGATGACGTGGTTGGTGTTCTTGACGTGTCGCGCCTCGCGGCGTGAGCGTTCCTTGAGCCTGCGTTTGGCGGACTTGGTGCGCTTCTTCTGGAGCTTGGCCCGCAGGGCAAGCTGCCGCTTGCGATAGCGGTTGAGGTGCCGTCCGGCGGCCTGGTAGTCGGTGGACGTGGTGGCGATGTTGACGATGCCCAGGTCCACGCCGATGAAGCCATCCGGCTCGTAACGCTCGGCCTCGGGAACCTCGCATACGGCGATCAGATAGAACACGCCGTCGCGCTCCACAAGATCGGTTTCGCCCTTGCGGTACTGCTGGAGCACCTTGAGCGCCTGCGGCGAGCACGCGAACCGCATGTTCTTGAGCCGCCCGGCGGTGGTCCAGATGCTCACCGTCCGGGCGTCATACTGCCAGCTCAGACACCGGTCGTCGTACGGCTGCGCGGCCTCGGGCCGGAAGGTGACCGGCTTGGACTCTGCCTTCCGCCGCCGCTTCGACCCGGGCTTGCCGAGGTTCCCGGCGCGGATGTTGGCGTGCAGGGTGGTGTAGGCGTCCCGCACCTTCTTGATCACGTGCTGGGCCACCTGCGCACCGAGTCCCTGTTCCTTGAGGTAGGCGTAGGTGTGCCTGCGCAGCTCGTACTCACGGGGCGCGCCGTTGACGAACGCCACCTCGGAGACCCAGTTCGCCAGACCGTTGACCGTGTGCAGGGTCGCCGCGACAGCCGGAGCCTGTACGGCATCCGGCACCAGCTTGACCTGCGTCACGATCTTCACGGACGTGATCATAACATTGATCTATGTCACCACGCTGGGAGCCAAACCCCAATATCCGTAGGGGCCGTACGGTCGTCTACACCCTCCACGCCCACTTGGTCTTCACACCCAAGTACCGGCGCGGACCGTTCACCGACGAGATCCTTCAACGCTGCGAGGAAGTCATGCGCGCCGTCTGCGCCGACTTCGAGACCGAACTGGTCGAGTTCAACGGCGAACGCGACCACGTACACCTCCTGGTGCACTACCCGCCGAAGGTTGCTCTGTCCCGGCTGGTCGGCTCCCTCAAAGGCGTCTCCGCCCGACGACTACGGCAGGAGTTCCCCGGCCACATCCGCAAATACCTATGGGGTAACCACTTCTGGTCTCCGTCCTACTTCGCTGCATCCTGCGGCGGTGCACCACTCGGCATCATCAAGGAGTACATCGAGAACCAGAAACGTCCTGACTAAGGTCAACAGCGCAGACCCGTGCGTATGCGCGGGTCAGAGCAATCTTGAGAAGCGCTTCCTCCCGGGCGTGAACGCCCGGGGTTCCGCGCTAGATGATGCTGAA
>NZ_JBITGS010000119.1:0-1555 GCF_044457265.1 Streptomyces sp. NPDC050564
AAAGGGGAGTGGTGGAGCCGACGGACCAGACCTGTAGTAGGTGAGTGATGGGGTGACGCAGGAAGGTAGTCCATCCCGGGCGGTGGTTGTCCCGGGGTAAGGGTGTAGGCCGTGCGATAGGCAAATCCGTCGCACTTGTGGCTGAGACCTGATGCCGAGCCGATTGTGGTGAAGTGGATGATCCTATGCTGTCGAGAAAAGCCTCTAGCGAGTTTCATGGCGGCCCGTACCCTAAACCGACTCAGGTGGTCAGGTAGAGAATACCGAGGCGTTCGGGTGAACTATGGTTAAGGAACTCGGCAAAATGCCCCCGTAACTTCGGGAGAAGGGGGGCCATCACCGGTGAGGGAACTTGCTTCCTGAGCTGGGGGTGGCCGCAGAGACCAGCGAGAAGCGACTGTTTACTAAAAACACAGGTCCGTGCGAAGCCGTAAGGCGATGTATACGGACTGACGCCTGCCCGGTGCTGGAACGTTAAGGGGACCGGTTAGTCAAGATTCGTCTTGGCGAAGCTGAGAACTTAAGCGCCAGTAAACGGCGGTGGTAACTATAACCATCCTAAGGTAGCGAAATTCCTTGTCGGGTAAGTTCCGACCTGCACGAATGGCGTAACGACTTCTCGACTGTCTCAACCATAGGCCCGGTGAAATTGCACTACGAGTAAAGATGCTCGTTTCGCGCAGCAGGACGGAAAGACCCCGGGACCTTTACTACAGTTTGATATTGGTGTTCGGTTCGGCTTGTGTAGGATAGCTGGGAGACTGTGAAGCATTGGCGCCAGCCAGTGTGGAGTCGTCGTTGAAATACCAGTCTGGTCGTGCTGGATGTCTAACCTGGGTCCGTGATCCGGATCAGGGACAGTGTCTGATGGGTAGTTTAACTGGGGCGGTTGCCTCCCAAAGAGTAACGGAGGCGCCCAAAGGTTCCCTCAGCCTGGTTGGCAATCAGGTGTTGAGTGTAAGTGCACAAGGGAGCTTGACTGTGAGACCGACGGGTCGAGCAGGGACGAAAGTCGGGACTAGTGATCCGGCGGTGGCTTGTGGAAGCGCCGTCGCTCAACGGATAAAAGGTACCCCGGGGATAACAGGCTGATCTTCCCCAAGAGTCCATATCGACGGGATGGTTTGGCACCTCGATGTCGGCTCGTCGCATCCTGGGGCTGGAGTCGGTCCCAAGGGTTGGGCTGTTCGCCCATTAAAGCGGTACGCGAGCTGGGTTTAGAACGTCGTGAGACAGTTCGGTCCCTATCCGCTGTGCGCGTAGGAGTCTTGAGAAGGGCTGTCCCTAGTACGAGAGGACCGGGACGGACGAACCTCTGGTGTGCCAGTTGTCCTGCCAAGGGCATGGCTGGTTGGCTACGTTCGGGAGGGATAACCGCTGAAAGCATCTAAGCGGGAAGCCTGCTTCGAGATGAGGACTCCCACCCCCTTGAGGGGTTAAGGCTCCCAGTAGACGACTGGGTTGATAGGCCAGATCTGGAAGGCGGGTAACCGCTGGAGGTGACTGGTACTAATAGGCCGAGGGCTTGTCCTCAGTTGCTCGCGTCCACTGTGTT
>NZ_JBITGS010000120.1:0-1496 GCF_044457265.1 Streptomyces sp. NPDC050564
GGTGGATTCAACTGGTCGTCGCAACGCCCTGATCTCGGAGGTGTGCGACGTGGCTACGGCGGACTGGAGTTTGAAGACCAGCGATGTCCCGGCGGGGCGGCGTCGGCAGTGGCGCGCTGACCGTGCGTTGCGGCCGGCGATGCGTTCGCCGGGGCGGCCTGATCCGTCTCGGGTCGTGCAGCGCCAGTTCTGGCGACTGATCGCCACGGGGGTCACGACGGTGGAGGCGTCGTTGGCGGTCGGCGTGTCGTGGCCGGTGGGTGCGAGGTGGTTTCGTCACGCTGGCGGCATGCCTCCGATCTCGTTGGCCGAGCCCTCGGGCCGGTACCTCACGTTCGAAGAGCGCGAGGAGATCGCGATCCTCATGGCGATGAGTAAGGGCGTGCGTGAGATCGCCCGCGCCCTGGGGCGAGACCCCGGGACAATCTCTCGCGAACTGCGCCGCAACGCCGCCACGCGCGGCGGCAAGCAGGAATACCGCGCGACGGTCGCCCAGTGGAAGGCTCAGCAGGCGGCCAAGCGCCCGAAGACCGCGAAACTTCTGGGCAACGACCGGTTGCGTGAGTACGTAGAGGACCGGCTCGTCGGCAGCATCCGTCGCCCCGACAACATGACCGTCACCGGGCCCAAAACGCCCCCATGGAAAGGGCTGAACAAGCCACACCGTCAGGACAGACGTTGGGCGACGGCATGGAGTCCGGAGCAGATCTCGCACCGACTCCGTGTCGACTTCCCCGATGATGAGTCCATGCGCATCAGCCACGAAGCGATCTACCAGGCGCTGTTCATCGAAGGCCGTGGCGCGCTCAAGCGGGAACTGGTCACGTGCCTGCGCACCGGCCGGGCGCTGCGGGCTCCCCGTGCACGGTCGCAGAACAAGCCGCAGGGGCATGTCACCGCGGACGTCATCCTCAGCGAACGCCCCGCCGAGGCCACGGACCGCGCGGTCCCCGGGCACTGGGAAGGCGATTTGATCATCGGGACGGGCCGCTCCGCGATCGGCACGCTTGTCGAGCGCAGCAGCCGCTCCACGCTCCTGGTGCACCTGCCCCGTCTGGAGGGCTGGGGCAAGAATCCGCCCGTGAAGAATGGCCCCTCGCTCGGGGGCTATGGCGCGATCGCGATGAACGCGGCGCTCACCACGTCGATGACGCAATTGCCTGAGCAGCTACGTAAGACCCTCACCTGGGACCGTGGGAAGGAACTCTCCGGTCACGCTCAGTTCGCTCTCGATACCGGGACGAAGGTGTTCTTCGCCGATCCGCACTCGCCCTGGCAACGACCGACGAACGAGAACACGAACGGGCTGCTACGCCAGTACTTCCCGAAGGGCACCGATCTCTCCCGCTGGTCGTTCACGGACCTCGAAGCCGTCGCCATGGCGATCAACAACCGGCCCCGCAAAGTCCTGGGTTGGCGCACGCCGGCCGAGGTCTTCGAAGAACAGCTACGCTCGCTGCAACAGCCCGGTGTTGCAACGACTGGTTGAACTCGCC
>NZ_JBITGS010000121.1:0-1422 GCF_044457265.1 Streptomyces sp. NPDC050564
GGTGTTTCAGTTTTGGGTGAGGGTTTGTTCGGCCCAGACGGTTTTGCCGGTGGGGGTGGGGCGGGTGCCCCAGCGGTGGGTGAGTTGGCCGACGAGGAGCAGGCCGCGTCCGCCTTCGTCGTAGGTGCGGGCGCGTCGCATGTGGGGGGCGGTGTTGCTGGAGTCGAAGACTTCGCTGATGAGGGTGTTGTTTTCGTGGATGAGTCTGAGCTGGATGGGTGGGCGGCCGTAGCGGATGGCGTTGGTGACCAGTTCGCTGACGACGAGTTCGGTGATGAAGGCGGCGTCGTCCAGTCCCCAGGTGGTCAGCTGGTGGGTGGCGTGTTGGCGTGCCTGGGCGACGATGGCGGGGTCGAAGGCCAGGTCCCAGGTGGCGACTTGGTCGGTGTTGAGGGCGCGGGTGCGGGCGATGAGCAGGGCGATGTCGTCGTCGGGGCGGTGGGTGAGCATGGAGGTGAGGATGCGGTCGCAGACGGTGTCGAGTGTTTGGGCGGGGCGGGTGAGGGCGGCGAACATTTTGTCCAGGGCGTCGTCGATGTCGTGGTCGCGGGCTTCGAGCAGGCCGTCGGTGTAGAGGACGAGGATGCTGTGTTCGGGTAGTTGGGTTTCGAAGGTTTCGAAGGGCAGGCCGCCCAGGCCCAGGGGCGGGCCGGCGGGGACGTCGAGGAAGGAGACGGTGCCGTCGGGGGTGACCAGGGCGGGTGGGGGGTGGCCGGCGCGGGCCAGTGTGCAGTGGCGGGAGATGGGGTCGTAGACCGCGTAGAGGCAGGTGGTGCCGATGCCTCCGGCGGTTTCGGTGCTGTTGTTTGTGCCGCTGCTTTCTTCGGCGGACAGGTGCAGGACGAGGTCGTCGAGGTGGGTGAGGAGTTCGTCGGGTGGCAGGTCGACGTCGGCCAGGGTGCGTACTGCGGTGCGGACTCGGCCCATGGTGGCCGAGGCGCGGATGCCGTGGCCGACGACGTCGCCGACGACCAGTGCTACCCGTGCGCCGGACAGCGGGATCACGTCGAACCAGTCGCCGCCCACGCCGGCCTGGGTGCCGGCGGGCAGGTAGCGGGTGGCGATGTCCAGGGCTTTTTGGTCGGGCAGGGTCTGCGGGAGCAGGCTGCGCTGCAGAGTCATGGTGGTGGTGTGCTGGCGGGGGGTGTGGCGGGCGGTGTGGATGCTGACGGCGGCTCTGGCGGTGAGTTCCTCGGCCAGCCACAGGTCGTCGGTCTCGAAGGGTTCGGGGCGCTGGTGGCGGGTGTAGAGGGCGACGCCGAGGGTGGTGCCGGCGGCGCGCAGGGGTACCACCAGCACCGAGTGGGTGCCGGTGGTGCGGATCCAGCCGGCCTGGGGGTCCGTGGCCGCCCACTGCACCAGGGCGGGATCGTTCCCCTCGTACAGGGCGCCGTGGCCCTGGGCCAGGCACTGGGCCACCGG
>NZ_JBITGS010000122.1:0-1314 GCF_044457265.1 Streptomyces sp. NPDC050564
GGCTCTTCCAAGATTTCCGTGAAGCCGGTCTTGCTTCCGTGCGCCGGTGACGCTCTGTCACGAATGGCGGGATGTTCGGTCAGTGTGGGGAGTTGCTGAAGACGGTGTTTCCGCACCTCGGCGGGGTGTTGGTGGAGCAAGTGGTGGCAGAGGGCGGTCTGTTACGGATCGTGGCGAGTACGGCATCGACGATCTCAGTGTCGTGCCCGGACTGCGAGGTTCTGTCGAGACGTCGGCACAGCGGCTACGAGCGTCGGCTCGCCGACGACGCAGTCGGCGGCCGGCGGGTGTCCATCACGTTGACCATCGGGCGCCTGTTCTGCGACAACCCGGGCTGCGCGAGAGTGACGTTCGCCGAGCAGGTTGATGGGCTGACCGTGCGTTACGGTCGGCGGACTCCGCAGCTCACGGGCCTGTTGGGCGCGATCGCGGTGGCCTTGGCGGGCCGCGCCGGTGAACGCCTGGCGGCCCGGTTGTCGGCTCCGGTCAGCGACACCACTCTGCTGAGCCTGGCCATGGACCTGGCCGATCCGTACGCACAGACACCGCGGGTGCTCGGGGTCGATGAATTCGCTACCCGCAAGGGCCACAAATACGGCACCGTGCTGGTCGACTGCGAGACCCACGCCCCCATCGACCTGCTGGCCGACCGGGAGTCGGCGACGTTCGCGGCCTGGCTCACCGACCACCCCGGAGTGGAGATCATCTGCCGCGACCGTGGTGGCGCCTTCGCGGACGGCGCTCGCGCCGGCGCCCCCGACGCCGCCCAGGTCGCCGACTTGTGGCACCTCTGGCATAACCTCGCCGAGGCCGTGAAGTCCCTGGTCAGCAAGCACAGTTCCTGCCTTCGCGAACCGGCCCCCGCCCCGGAGTCACCCCCTGAAATCCTGCACCCACCGCTCTCCCACTCGAGCCGGCTGACCGAGCGGGTCCAGCAGCACCACACCGCCGTGCACGATCTGATCGGCCAGCGCCTCAACATCCGGGCCATCGCCCGCCGCCTGGAACTGTCCCGCAACACCATCCGCCGCTATGCCCGCGCCGTTACCTGGGAGGAACTGGCCGCCGGCCGCTGGCAGAACCTCCCCAGCACCCTGGACCCCTACAAGCCCTACCTGCACCAGCGGTGGCACGAGGGCCACACCAGCGGCGCCAAGCTCCACGCCGAACTCCGTGAGCGCGGCTTCACCGGCTCCTACTCCGTCGTCCGCGACTACCTCCAACGCTTCCGCCGTCTGCCGGCCGACACCACACCGCCACCACGCCCGCCGGGGGTGCGCAAGGTGACCGGCTGGATCACCCGCAATCCCGACC
>NZ_JBITGS010000123.1:0-1286 GCF_044457265.1 Streptomyces sp. NPDC050564
CCTGACTTGTTCAATCGAGCCCAGACGCACGGTCTGCAGCCGTAGCGTCCAGGGTGCCGGTCGGCACGGGCCCGTAGGCTCCTTGCCGCCCCTGGCGGGCTGGCTCACCGATAGCGTGCCGCCGCCGACCGGCACCCACGCGGTGTGGCTCGACAGAGGCATGGAGATGACACGTTGACTTCAAGTCAGGATGCCCACCGCCCGCCCCCTTCCTCATCGAGTGCAAGGCGATCCTGTGATCCTGATCGGTGTCGATCCCCACAAGTCCTCCCACACCGCCGTCGCCGTCGACACCGCAGGCCATCAGGTCGCTCAGCGCCGGTTTACCGTCAACGCCGGCACCTTCCGCCAGCTGATGCGCTGGTGCGCGCAGTGGCCAGACCGCCGCTTCGCCATCGAAGGCGCTCGCGGCCTGGGCCGCACGCTCGCCCAGCAACTGGCTGCCGCAGGCGAGAACGTCGTCGACGTCCCCTCCACCCTGTCGGCCCGGGCCCGGCTGTTGGCCACCGGCGGTGACCGCAAGACCGACACCAATGATGCCCGCCACGTCGCCCAAGTTGCTCTGTTCCGCCACGACCTGCGGCCCGTTGAGCCCGAGGACCAGACCACGATCCTGCGGCTGCTGACCGAACGGCACGACGACCTGGTCCACGAACGTACCCGCGTACTGAACCGGCTTCACGCCGTCCTGCGCGACCTGCTGCCCGGTGGCGTCCCCACTGGCCTGTCCGCCGACAAGGCGGCCGCCGTCATGAAGGGCATCCGGCCCGTGACCGCCACCAATGCCTGCCGCCGGGACATAGCCCGCGACCTGTTGGCCGACTTGCGTCGCCTGGACAGGCAGGTCAAGGACAACGAAGCCGAGATGCGTGACACTCTCGCCGCGACCCGCACCATGCTGACCACCCTGCCGGGTCTGGGCACAGTGCTGGCCGCCAAGGTCATTGGCCACGTCGGCGATGTCAGCCGCTTCCCCACCGAGCACCACTTCGCCAGCTACACCGGCAGTGCACCCCTGGACGCCTCCAGCGGCAACAACGTCCGTCACCGGCTCAACACCGGCGGCAACCGCGCACTCAACTCGGTCCTGCACATCATCGCCATCTGCCAAATCCGCAACGGCGGCCGCGGACAGGACTACTACCTGCGCAAAATCACGGAAGGAAAGACACCCGCCGAAGCCCGCAGAGCCCTCAAACGCCGCCTGTCCAACGTGGTCTACCGGATCATGAAACGCGACCAACGAGACCTGCTCGCTCAGGCCGCTTGACACACAGAGGCGCTAT
>NZ_JBITGS010000124.1:0-1234 GCF_044457265.1 Streptomyces sp. NPDC050564
TAGGGAGCGTGCCACGTCTTCCGCAGGCTGCACGATAAGTGAACTACCTGACCGGGAGGGCGAGTTGCTTCTGATCGGCGACGACTGGGCCGAGGACCACCACGATGTCGAGGTCCAGGACGGGACCGGCCGCAAGCTGGCAGCCGCGAGACTGCCCGAGGGCGTGGAGGGCATCACCAAGCTCCACGAACTCGTCGCGAAGCACGGCGGCGACGACCTCGATGCCACCGAGGTGATCGTCGGCATCGAGACCGACCGCGGCCCCTGGCTACAGGCCCTGCTCGCCTCCGGCTACCAGGTGTACGCGATCAACCCGCGGCAGGCCGCGCGGTTCAAGGAGCGGTACGGCACCTCCGGCGCCAAGAGCGACAAGGGCGACGCCCACGCGCTCGCCGACATGGTCCGCATCGACCGCGACCAGCTGCGACCTGTCGCGGGTGACAGCGAACAGGCCCAGGCTGTCAAGGTCGTCGCCCGCGCCCATCAGACCCTCATCTGGGAACGCACCCGCACCTTCCAGCGGCTGCGCAACACGCTGCGTGAGTACTTCCCCGCCGCCCTGAACGCCTACGCGGACCTGGAACTGACCAGCACGGACGCGCTGGAACTGCTGATCAAGGCGCCCTCCCCGCAGATGGCGGCGAAGCTGACCCGCACGCAGATCACCGCCGTCCTGGCCCGGCACCGTCGGCACAATCGGAGTGCGAAGGCCGCCACGATCCAGACCGCGCTGCGCGAACAGCACCTTGGTCTGCCCGAGCCGGTCACGGCCGCCTACGCGGCCACCGCTACCGCCCACGCAAAGCTGCTGATCGCCCTGAATGAGCAGATAGCCGAGCTGGAAGCGCAGGTGAAGGCACATTTTCTCACGCACCCGGACGCTGAGATCTACCTCTCGATGCCCGGCATCGGGGCGATCACCGGCGCCCGGGTGCTCGCCGAGTTCGGAGACGACCCCACCCGCTACGCCAGCGCGAAGGCCCGCAAGAACTACGCGGGCACCAGCCCCATCACCCGGGCCTCCGGCAAGAGCCACACCGTCCAGGCGCGCTACGTGCGCAACAACCGACTCGCTGACGCCCTGCAACGGCAGGCGTTCTCCGCCCTGAACGCCTCGCCCGGAGCCCGCCGTTACTACGACAAGCAGCGCGCCCGCGAGGCCGGCTACAACCCCGCTCTCCGACAGGTCGGCAACCGCCTCGTCGGCATCCTCCACGGATGCCTCAAGACCCGC
>NZ_JBITGS010000125.1:0-1160 GCF_044457265.1 Streptomyces sp. NPDC050564
CTAGTGTCCTGCGCCAGAGATCCGTCGGCAGAAGCGGGCGAGGGAGTCGAGGATCTCTTGGGCTGTCTTGGTCCAGATGAACGGCTTGGGGTCTTCGTTCCAGTCCTTGACCCATGCCCGGATGTCGGCTTCGAGGGCCTGGATGTTCTTGTGTGCGCCGCGGCGGATCATCTGGTGGGCCAGGTAGCCGAACCACCGCTCGACCTGGTTGATCCAGGAGGAGCCGGTCGGGGTGAAGTGCAGCTCGAACCTTGGGTGTTTGGCCAGCCAGGCCTTGATCGCGGGAGTCTTGTGGGTGCCGTAATTGTCCACGATCAAGTGGACCTGCAGGTGCGCGGGCACCTCCTTGTCGATCCGGATCAGGAACTTCTTGAACTCCACGGCCCGGTGCCGGCGGTGCAGGGCACTGATGACCTCGCCGGTGGCGACATCGAACGCGGCGAACAAGGTGGTCAGGCCGTTGCGGACGTAGTCGTGAGTACGCCGCTCGGGCATGCCGGGCATTATCGGCAGCACCGGCTGAGACCGGTCCAGGGCCTGGATCTGCGACTTCTCGTCCACCGAGAGGACCACCGCACCCTCGGGCGGGTTGAAGTACAGACCCACGACGTCGTAGACCTTCTCCACGAACAACGGGTCCGTCGACAGCTTGAAGGTGTCCGCCAGATGCGGCTTGAGCTGGAACTTCCGCCAGATCCGGCCGACGGTGGACTTCGACAGACCACTGTGCTCCGCCATCGACTTCCGCGACCAGTGGGTGGCGTTCTTCGGGATCTCCTCCAGCGTCGTGACCACGACCGCCTCCACCTGGTCAACGCTGATGGTGGGCGGCCGGCCCGGCCGGGGCTCGTCGACCAGGCCGTCCAGCCGCTCCGCCAAAAACCGCCGCCGCCACTTGCGGACGGTGTCGGCGGCCACCCGCAACTCGCGGGCCACCACGACGATTGGCGGTACCTCCGGCCCCGCGCATGCCAGCACAATCCGCGCCCGCAAGGCCAGGGCCTGGGCCGATGTCGGCCGCCGCGTCCACCGCTCCAACACCGCCCGCTCGTCATCAGACAGCAGCAACGGTTCCAGCTTCGGGCCCCGACGAGGAACTGACGCACCAGCAGCAGAAGTCACACAACTACTAACGATCAACTACTGGCGCAGGACACTAG
>NZ_JBITGS010000126.1:0-1151 GCF_044457265.1 Streptomyces sp. NPDC050564
CCGCCGGGACATCGCTGGTCTTCAAACTCCAGTCCGCCGTAGCCACGTCGCACACCTCCGAGATCAGGGCGTTGCGACGACCAGTTGAATCCACCGTTGCTTCCGCGATCGGAGTGAAATATGGCACCGGCCGAGAGGTTCCTGTTGCGTGCTGCGTTGCGGATCGCCCTGGATATCAGTGGGGTTTGGTAGTGGTCGTCCATGGCGTATCCGATGACTTCCTTCGTGCAGCAGTCGATGACCGTTGCGAGGTACAGCCAGCCTTCCCCGGTGGCGATGTAAGTAATGTCGCCGACGAGTTTTTCGCCGGGTGCGTCAGCGGTGAAGTTGCGGCCGACGAGGTCGGGCACCTGGCCGGCCGTGGCCTTGGTGAGGCTGAACCTCTTCGGCCGCGGCTGGCAGGGCTCAAGGCCCAGCTCGCGCATGAGCCGGCGGATCAGTTCCAGGCCGGCGGTGACGTCCCAGCGGTCCAGCTGGGCCTGGATGCGCCGGTGGCCGTAGGTGCCGTCGGACATATCGAAGGCTTTCTCGATGAGCAGTTTCAGTTCCTCGCGCCGCTGCGCCGTCGCGGATTCCGGGCGGGATCGCCAGTCGTAGTAGCCGGATCTGGAGACGCCGAGCCGGCCGCACATGAACTCGACGCTGTATGCGTACTCCTCGGTGTCGAGCCGCATCTCGTCGATGAACTCGTACTTGCTTGCTACCGGGGATCCTTCGCGAAGTACGCTGCGGCTTTTTTCAGGAAGGTAACTTCCATCTCCAGCTCGCGGTTGCGTCGTTCGAGTTCCTTCAGGCGCGCCCGCTCGGTAACCGTCAGTTCCGCGTCGGGAGCCGGTTCCTGCTGCTTCTGGTGCTTCTTGACCCAGCCGCGCAGTGTCTCCGGGTTCAGCTCAAGCTCCCGGGCGACTTCGGAGATCGTCTTGCTCGACCTCAACGCGATCTGGACGGCTTCCTCGCGGAACTCCGGCGAGTACTTGCTGGGTGGCGCCACTTCTTCCTCGTTTCCTGTTCAGGACAACCCTATTGGGTCCCTGTCCGGGAACGTCGTGGCCCCTCAGATGTCGTGGTCGTAACCGCGGTCGGCATATAACACGCGGGGCTTGCGCCGGGGTCGGCCCCGCTTGCCCCGCACCGGCGGCAGCCCATCGACC
>NZ_JBITGS010000127.1:0-1113 GCF_044457265.1 Streptomyces sp. NPDC050564
CCTTACTGATCGCTTCAGTGAGTTGAGTTGCGGGTCTTGTGCTCGGCGATCTTGGTCGGCAGGGTGTCCGGAGTGCGTGCTGATCTTGTTCCTGACGACCTGTGGGAGCGGGTGGCCCCGCTGCTGCCGCCCGCTCCCGAACGGCGCCGCCGCTACCCCGGTCGGCTGCCTGTTCCCGACCGGGCAGCACTCGCCGGCGTCATGTACGTGCTGCGGACCGGTGTCGCGTGGCGCGATGTCCCCGCAGAGACCGTGGGCTGCTCCGGAGTGACGGCCTGGCGTCGGCTGCGGGACTGGACCGAGGCCGGCGTCTGGCCGCGCCTGCACGCCGCCCTGCTGGCCGAGCTTCGGCGCGCCTGGACCTGGACGACTGCTCCGTGGACGGGTCGCACGTCCGGGCTCTCAAAGGGGGGATCACGTCGGTCCCTCGCCCGTCGACCGCGCCCGTTCCGGCTCCAAGCACCACCTGATCGTTGACCGCCACGGAACCCCGCTCGCCGTGACGCTGACCGGCGGGAACCGGCATGACGTCACCCAGCTCCTGCCGCTGCTGGACGCCGTTCCGCCGATTCGGGGTCGGCGGGGACGTCCCCGCCGCAAGCCCCGGCGTCTGTACGCGGACCGGGGCTACGACTTCGACAAGTACCGCCGCCTACTGCGGAAACGCGGCATCAAGCCGTTGATCGCACGACGCGGCGTCGCCCACGGGTCCGGACTGGGCAAGGTGCGCTGGGTGGTCGAGCGTGCCTCGACCCAACCGCCTGGCTGCACCAGTTCAAACGGCTCCGTACCCACGAACGACGCGCCGATCTCCACCAGGGCCTGCTCGAACTGGCCTGCAGTCTCATATGTGTCCGCCGCCTGCGAACCTCATTCTGAAACGATCAGTAAGTGAGCCCTGGGCAGGAGCGGCTCCTCCAGGTGAGCTCCGGCCAGGCGCGCAAGTTGGCCCAGAGCAGGAGCGCCCACTGCAGGTGAGCTCCGGGCATGGGCCGCGACTGGCCCGGCCGGAAGGCCGCCTACTGATCTCTTCGGGTTGTTGTCGGGGGTGGTGACGTGTGGTGATCCCTGCGGTAGGTCGGTGGTATGCGGTACGCGCAGGGTGGTGGACTG
>NZ_JBITGS010000128.1:0-1026 GCF_044457265.1 Streptomyces sp. NPDC050564
GGCAGTCAGCGGTTGGGGATGGGCCGGGAGTTGTATGAGGCGTTCCCGGTGTTCGCTGCGGCTTTTGACGAGGTCTGTGAGTATTTCGACGGGCTGCTGGGCCGGTCGTTGAAGGATGTGGTGTGGGCCGAGCCGGGCACGCCGGTGGCTGGGTTGTTGGATCAGACGCAGTTCACTCAGGCGGCGTTGTTCGCGGTGGAGACGGCGTTGTTCCGGCTGGTGTCCTGGCTGGGTCTGGTGCCGGATGCGGTGGCGGGGCATTCCATTGGTGAGATCGCTGCGGCGCATGCGGCGGGTGTGCTCTCGTTGCGGGATGCGTGCACGTTGGTGGCGGCGCGGGGGCGGTTGATGCAGGCCGCGCCCGCGGGCGGTGCCATGGCCGCGATCGAGGCGGCGGAGGCCGAGGTCCGCGAAACGCTCACCGGTTTCGCCGGGCGTGTGGACATTGCCGCGGTCAATGGTCCCACGGCGGTCGTCGTCTCCGGTGACCAGGACGCGGTCGCCGAACTGACCGGGCATTGGGCGGAACAAGGGGTCCGCACCCGCCGCCTGACGGTCAGCCACGCTTTCCATTCACCGCATATGGACGGGGTTCTGGCGGAGCTGGCGGAGGTGGCGTCGGGGTTGGAGTTCGCCGAGCCGGTCATTCCGCTGGTGTCGACGTTGACCGGGCTTCCGGTGTCCGTGGGGGAGTTGGCCGAGCCGGACTACTGGGCGCGCCAGGTTCGTGGCGCTGTCCGCTTTGCCGATGCCGTCGCCACGCTGCACGGTCTGGGTGTCCGTGCCTATCTGGAGCTGGGTCCGGACGGAACTTTGTTGGCGCTGGCGCAGCAGAGCCTGCCGGAGACGGATGTCGCTGTCTTGGCTCCCGCGCTGCGCAAGGATCAGCCTGAAACCCGCGCCTTGGCCGCGTTGCTGGCGACCGCGCATGTGCACGGTGCGCGTCTTGACTGGACGGCCATCCATCCCACCGGCCGGCAGATCGACCTGCCCGGCTACGCCTTCCAGCACACCCCCTACTGGCTG
>NZ_JBITGS010000129.1:0-1022 GCF_044457265.1 Streptomyces sp. NPDC050564
CATCACCAGAGCGTGAGGGCTTCGGTTTGAGGACGGTCTCTCGTTTCCGTCTGCCGCTGGTGCGGCAGGGGTGCGCCACCTGCCCGCCCCCGCCCGGCCGTGCGGCCGGGTGGGGTGGTGCGGGTCTTCCGGTCGGCTCCACGAGGCTTCGACGCCTTGGTGGCGTCCGGGTCTGCGGCCACTCCGGTACCCGTTACTGCGGCTGCCGCGAGTGCGGCGAGGTTGTGTGCGGCGTTGGCGTCCCGGTCGAGGACCAGGCCGCAGGCGTCGCAGTGGTAGGTCCGGATGTGCAGCGGCAGTTTGGCTTTCACCGCGCCGCACCCCGAACAGGTCTTGGAGGAAGGGAACCAGCGGTCCGCGGCCACCAGGCGGCAGCCGTTGCGGCGGGTCTTGTAGGTGAGTTGTCGGCGGATCTCGCCGAATCCGGCGTCGGCGATACGCCGGGCCAGGCGCCGGTTGCGGAGCATCCCGGCGACGTTGAGGTCTTCGACCACGACGGTGCCGTACTCGGCCGCCACGGCACTGGTCAGCTTGTGCAGGGCGTCTTCCCGGAGGTTCGCGATGCGGTGCTGGACCTTGTTGCGGGTGACGTTGGCCTTCTCCCACCGGCGGGACGGCTTCTGTCCGGTGCGGCGGTCCGGGCCCCGTCGGCGGGACACCGTCCGGGACGCGCGGCACAGCTCCTTCAACGCGGCATCAAGGTGTCGGGGGTTGGGCACCTCGCGGATCTCGCCGGTGCTGTCGGCCATGACCGCGAGGGTCTTGATGCCGAGGTCGATACCGACCGCGACGTCCGGGCGGGCGACGCGCGCCAGGTCCCGCTTCACCTCGGCCTGCAAGGACACGAACCAGCGACCGCGCTCGTGGCGGACGGTGGCCGACAGGATGCGGGCGGTCCCGGCCTGCACGCGGGTGAGGAGCTTGCCCGTGGGCTCGTGGACGCGGATCGTGCCCAGGCGTGGCAGCGTGACGTGCCGGCCGCCGGTCTCGACGCGGATGGTGCCGGTGGTGAACCGGCAGGC